>JAFAZD010000371.1 GCA_019239955.1 Armatimonadota bacterium
ACTCAGACTGCACACCTGCCGCCTGCAAACGTCTGCCGCTCCTGTCGGTGGGCAGGAGGCCGAGGCAATCCTGCTCGAAACCCTGCGCCAGTCCACGGCCTGCTTCAATGCCGTCACCGCCCACGGCTGGGAGGCAGGGGAGCGCAACGGGACGCGCCTCCACCACGCCACCTACGCGGGCCTGCGGGCCGAATACCCGTCCCTGCCGTCCCAACTGCACTGCGCCGCCCGCGTCAAGGCCACAGAGGCCCTGAAGTCGGTGGACGAGCGGCTGAGGCAGGGGCGCAAGGCGGGCTGCCCCACCTCCGAACTCTGCCCCGTCCGCTACGACGCCCGCTCCTACTGGGTGAAGTTGTCCGAGGGCAGGGCGTCCCTGGCCAGTGTCGCGGGGCGCGTGTGCGTGCGCCTCAACGTCTGCGCCTACTACCGACGCTACCTGGACTGGACGCCGTGTTCCGCCGACCTGTGCTTCGACCGCAAGACGGGCCGCCTCTCCCTGCACGTCGTGGTGGAGGCGGACGCGCCCGAGGCCGCCTGCGATGGCGTCTGTAAGTCTTTTCTGGGCGTTGACCTGGGCATCGCCGAGATTGCCACCGACAGCGAGGGCAACCAGTATTCGGGCGAGGCCGTCAAGGGTGTGCGCCGCCGTGTTCGGCGTATCCGCCGCCTTCTACAAGCCAGAGGCTCCAAGTCGGCCAAGAAGCACTTGAAGCGCATTGGGCAGAAGCAGTCCAGATTTTCCCGCG
The DNA here is from genome assembly GCA_019239955.1 of Armatimonadota bacterium. Lineage (GTDB taxonomy): Bacteria > Armatimonadota > Armatimonadia > Armatimonadales > Capsulimonadaceae > JAFAZD01. The sequence continues at coordinate 747 of JAFAZD010000371.1, forward strand.
ACACGAACCACGTTATCTCCAGGCGTCTCGTCGCTACGGCGGCGGCTCACGAAAAGGCACTGGCCCTGGAAGAGCTCAAAGGTATCCGTGATAGGGCAGAAACTGTTTTCGGTCGTGAGATGCGCTGGCTGATGGGCAACTGGGCCTTCGACCAACTCCGACAGTTCCTGTCGTACAAGGCCGAGGCGGCAGGCGTCCCCCTGGTCTCGGTTGCCCCCCGCAACACGTCCCGCACCTGCTCCAAGTGCGGACACTGCGACAAGGCCAACCGAAAGAGCCAGGCCAAGTTCCTTTGTCTCCGATGTGGCTTCGAGTTGAACGCCGACGCGAATGCGGCGATCAACATCGGAGTACGGGCCGCTGGCTCAGACGGCCTATTGTCTCAACTCTGCGTTCCTGCGACACTGCCTCTGATGGGTGTCAACGCGGTGCGGGCTACAGAGTTAGGGACAAGCCCCCAGCCTTTAGGCGGGGGTATCTGACCAGGTCAGCCTTCCGTCCCGGAGTGTCCTTCAGGCCGCGTTTGGTTCTCTGCCTGCTCCGGGCCGTCTGCGCTCTCGGCCTCGCCCCCGTACCTGAGCGTGGCATACATCAGGACCAGCGCGCCGGCGGCCATGAAGGCTTCACCAATCCAATGCAAGGGAGTGTAATGAACGACCGAGGCCGAGGGTGGTTGCGTTGCCTGGAGCCAATCGTCTGCGGCCCGAAACCCCAGGCCGACCCCCTAGATCGGCAACAGCCAACGCTCCGCCCTCTGTAGCGCGTTCGCGGGGCGTTGCCGAAAATGTGCCACGAAGAAGCCCAGCGTCACCAGAGACACTGCGCCAAAGGCAAAAGCCCAGAGCAGATGGAGAGGCTGATGCACCATGTCACTCCGACTTTAGCCCTCGTAGCCGTTTGGGTGGCTCTCGAACCACCGGTAGGCCGTCCGCATCATGGTGGGCAGGTCGCCGTACTGGGGCCTTACGAGACCTTGCTTTTCCGCCCCTCTGTGTTGGAGACGTTGATGGCGTCCCCGTTGATGGCCTCGTGGCCCATCTGCACGATGAACTTCGCGCGGCGTCGGGATGCGCCGAGCTTGACCAGTGCCTCGATCTTTTCCTCATCCGTCTGGTGAAGGGCCTCCTGGTTCAGCACGACACCCGGTTTCTCTGTATCATTCATGCGATCCACCCCCGACTCAGGAAAACGCCATCGATTGCCTCGGCGATGGCAAGGAAATCCTCATCATCCCAATACAATGGGTAAAGGCGTGCCAAAGGTTCCTCACGCAAATTATCAAGCTGTCTCTGCATGATGTTATCCTGGCTGTTGATGACGATGTATTGAGCGTAGCTCCGCGCGAACAGCTCCCGGAGTTCGAGCAGATAACTGACGTAGGCACGGTCAATATCAACCGGGACCTTTGCGCCGTCAAGAGATGTCACCACGGCGCTGCGGTACTGCATCACCCTTTGCAGCCGCCCGACGGACTCGCTCGCCATGACTGCCTTCCGCCAGGTGGACAGGGCCGGGTTGGTCTCCGAGGCGAAAACGGCTTGGCTGATGATCGTCCCGATCTCGATTGCTGTCGGCATCTCCGGCCGAGCCAGAAAGAACTCAAAAGCCAAACCTTTGTGATCCAAGAAATGGCCGATCTCGTGAAGAAACGACAGTTCCGGTGTCTCCGCGTCGTCACTGACCCGGATCTCTAACGCCGTATCAAGCAGGGAGTCATAGTAGTAGTTGGCTTCCGCGTACCGTACGGTCAGTGAGGATGAGAAACCGGCGGAGATCACAGGGAGTTGTCCATCTCCATGCACGACATCAATGGCTGTCAGCACACGACGCGCAACCGCTGTGAAGTCCGGCTCAGCGGCTATGGCTCGGCTCATCGGAGCGCCGACCGGAATAAAATCGGGCATTGCTTCCCTTCCTTGGAACGACAGAGGCGCGTGAGCAACACCGCCGGTGCGCCCCTGGACGTAATTCTGCGGAACGAGCCGTCAGCCCTCATAGCCGTTCGGGTGGCTCTCGAACCACTGGTAGGCCGTCCGCATCATGGTGGGCAGGTCGCCGTACTGGGGTTTCCAGCCCAGTTCCTTCTCGATCTTGGCGCTGCTGGCGACCAGCTCGGCGGGGTCGCCAGGACGGCGGGGGGCGGGGGTGGCGACGATCTCCTTGCCCGTCACCTGCCGGCCCGTCTCGATGACCTCTTTGACCGAATAGCCCCGGCCGTTGCCCAGGTTGTAGGCGGTGGTGTCCGCGCCGTTCTTCAAGGCTTCCAGGCCCAGGATGTGCGCCTGGCCCAAGTCGGTGACGTGGATGTAGTCGCGCACGCCTGTGCCGTCGCGGGTGGGATAATCGCCGCCGAACATCTTGATGTCGGGGCGGCGGCCTAGGGCGGTCAGCAGGGTCAGCGGGATCATGTGCGTCTCCGGCGTGTGGTCCTCGCCCAACTCGCCCTCCGGGTCGGCCCCCGCGGCGCAGAAGTAGCGCAGGGAGATGCTCTTGATGCCGAAGGCCACGTCGTACCAGTGCAGGATGTGCTCGCCGTCCAGCTTGGTCTGGCCGTAGGGGTTGGTCGGTTTCTGCGGGTGGTTCTCGTCAATCGGGCTGTACTGCGGCTCGCCGAAGGTGGCCGCCGAGGAGGAGAACAGGATGTGCTTGATGCCCCCCGCGTTCAGCGCGTCCAGCAGCGTCAGCGTCTTGACGATGTTGTTCTGGTAATACTTGACCGGCTGGGCGACGCTCTCGGGGACGGAGGCGTAGGCGGCGAAGTGGATCACCGAGTCGACGCCGTGCTCCTTGACCGTATTGGCGACCAGATTGCCGTCGCCGATGTCGCCCTGCACGAGTTTCGCGCCGGGCAGGTACTTCAGGACCTGCTTGTGACCCAGTTCCAGGGTGTCGTAGATGACGACATCGTAGCCCTGCCTCAGCATCAGTTTGACGGTATGGCTGCCGATGTAGCCGGCGCCCCCCGTCACCAGTGTTGCTCCCATGACTGTGTGAATCTCCTTGTGTGTGAGTGGCGGCCCAGAGTCATTCCGCCACTGATTTCCTAGCACCGGTCTCAGTCCAGGCTGAACCGGACCTCGGCGTGCGCGGGGGCGGGTACGGCGCGGCCATCGTGGAAGGCCGGCTCGTACTCCCAGTGCAGCACGGTGGCGATGGCTGCCGCGTCCAGGGCCGGGGAGCCGGAGGACTGAGTCACGGTCGCGCCGTCCACCTCGCCGTCGTCGGTGACGAGGACCCTCAGGCGCACCGTCCCCTGCTCCCCCCGCTCCCGCGCGGACGGCGGGTACAGCGGCGGAGTGCGATGGACGAGGCGCGGCGCGGAGTCGGCGATATCTGGGTCGCGCGGCGCCCCCGAATCGTCCAGGCGGCCCTCCCCGGTGCCGTAGGGGTAGCCGACTGCCGGAGCGGGCGGCGGGCCGCTATCCATCGTCGTACTCGCAGCGGGCGGCGGGACGGGCGCGGGCGGACGGCGCTCCTGCTGGAAATCACCAGTGCGGACAACAGGGGAGACGGCGGGCGCGGACAGCGTGGCGACTCGGACGGGGGCCGGGACGGCGGGCGCCCGGGGCGGCAGCGGCTGCCGCGGGGGCAGCGGCGCGAACGGCGGCCGTGGTCTGAATGGGGGTCGGGCCGCTACGGTCGCCGGCACAGCCCTGGGCGTGCTGCGGAGCGCACGCAGGACGTCCCGACCGTCGGGCATCACCGGCGCGGCGGGTGTATATGTCTCAGTGACTCGGCCCTCGCCCTCACGCAGCCGCGCCGGCGCGGCGGCGAACGCCGCGTGGCGGCGGCGCGCGTGGTGGCGCGGGGGAGGGCCGCCGGAGGCGCGACGCCATTCCGACGAGATGTGGTAGGCCCGGCCCTCCCGCGCGCTCGGCGCTGCCAAAACCCCCGCCTGTCGGTGCGGGTGACGGCCGAGCGCGAACGGCAGGGCAGCCAGGGCTGCCAGCCCCAGCGCGATGGCGCTCAGGCCGACCATGTCCCAGGACGCGCGGCGGGCGGGGCGGGGGGACAGCGCCAGCGGCAGCGGCATCACCGTGGTGGACTGCGTCGCGGCGGCCAGCCCCCCCGCTGTGTGCAGCAGCGATGGGGCGACCCGGCGCAGGGCCTCCGCGAAGGCGGCGGGGCTGGGAGTCCGCGCCTGCGGGTTCTTAGCCAGGGCACGCTCCAGCGCCTTGCGTAGCGGCCGCGACGAGATGCCCGCCAGCTGCGGCGGTCGGTGCAGAATCTGGTTCATCACCGCCGGGATGTTGGGGGCCTCGAACGGCTTGCGGCCCGTGAGCGCCTCGGCCAGCGTGATGGCGAGCGAGAACACGTCGCTGCGCCCGTCCAGCAGCCGCCCGTTGATCTGCTCCGGGGACATGTAGGCCGGCGAGCCGACCACCGTGCCCGTCTGCGTCAGTCCGTCGTCGGCGAAGACGTGGGCGACGCCGAAGTCCATCAGCTTGGCCGTGCCGTCGGGGCAGACGAAGACGTTGTCGGGCTTGACGTCCCGGTGGATGACGCCGCGCCCGTGCGCGTATTGCAGCGCATCGGCGATCTGGATGATGAGGGGCAGCGCCTCGGCGACGGGCAGCGGGCCGGTCCGCCCCAGGCGGGCGCGCAGCGTCTCGCCCTCCAGGTGCTCCATGGCGATGAACTGCCGCCCGTCCTCGGCGTGCCCGACCTCGTAGATGGCGACGATGGAGGGATGGGCGAGGGTGGAGATGGCGCGCGCCTCGCGCTCGAACCGCCCGGCCAGGTCCTGCCGCCGCGCCGGGCTGAGGTTCTGCAGGAAGGTGAGGACCTTGAGGGCAACCCGGCGGCCCCGCAGCGTGTCGGTCGCCTCGTAGACGACGCTGGAGAAGCCCCGGCCCAGCTCGCGCCCCAGCAGATACCGCCCCAGACGCGCCGGCGGGGCGGCCTCCGATAACGTCAACTTGGGCTGTGCCATAGATGCAGTGCTCCTAAACGCAGATGTCCGTTTAGGTGAGACGACGCAGAGGCGCGGCGGGTTCCCCGCGCGCCCTCCTCATGATTGTCATCATTATACAGGCCGCGCCGGGCCGGAGTCAATCGCCCTGCCCACCACCCGCAACAGCCGAACGGCTGTTGAAGAAGAGGAAGAATGGCGTCCGAGTAATCCATCCGAAACGAGCATCAATTCGGGGGCGCGGCCACATGGCCGCGCCCCCTCTTTTCTTTCATAGCGGTCGCGTCGGCATCTGCCCCGGCGACGGCTCCTAAAGTTCCTGTCCGCCTCTACCGACACTAAACCCGTCGGCGTCCGGGCGGCGGCTAGAGCGCCGGGAACCGGCCGAAAAGAAATACAGGAAAGATGTCGCCGCGCGTCCCGGACCGGGATACTTGGCACGGTTCTTGCATGGGATGCTGCGGGAGCCTACGGACAGGCGACTCTGGGACGGAAGGATTGACTGAGTCCCAGCACGGGATGTTACGGATGAATTCTGTCATGTCCTGATGACTTGCCTGCGAAGGATTGCCGGGATGAAATCTTCGATTTACACCAAGTCCGAACAGCCGCCGGAGTTGGAGCTGGTCTCCACTTCGGGGGCCGCCTCCGCCCGGCACACCGGTCAGGTGCGCCCGCAGGGGGCCTCCCTGCCGCGCCGCCGGGGGGCGCAGGCGGCGCAGCGCGCGCTGGACGTGCTGATCGCGGGGGCGTTGCTGCTCGTCCTGCTGCCCCTGTTCGCGCTCATCGCCCTGCTGATCCGGCTGGACACCCCTGGCCCGGTCCTGTTCATCCAGAGGCGGGTGGGCCAGGGCGGGGCCGAGTTCCCGTTCTTCAAGTTCCGCTCCATGGTGCATGACGCCGAGGCCCGGCGGCGCGCCCTGGAGGCCCTGAACGAGCGCGGCGGCCCCGTCTTCAAGATGCGCCAGGACCCCCGGATCACCCGCGTGGGCCGCGTCCTGCGCCGCTGCTCGCTGGACGAGCTGCCCCAGCTCTTGAACGTGCTGCGCGGCGAGATGAGCCTGGTTGGCCCCCGCCCCGCCCTGCCGGGCGAGGTGGCCCAGTACACCCCGCGCCAGCGCGGGCGCCTGGCGGTGACGCCGGGGGTGACGGGGCTGTGGCAGGTGTCCGGGCGGGCGGAGCTGGACTTCGAGCGCGCCGTGGAGCTGGACCTGTTCTACGTGCAGCACCAGTCGCTGGCGCTGTACCTGCGCATCCTGTGCCTGACCGTCCCCGCCGTCCTCTCCGGCCGGGGCGCCTACTGAGGATTGAACATTCTTATGTACCGCAGCATTCCGATCTCGTACCGCATGGCGGACGCCTTCTTCCGCAACCGCTGGCTCTTCCTGATCGCCTTTCTGGTCGTCAGCGGCGTCACCATGGGCACGCTGTACCTGCGCAGCAAGACCTACCAGGCCACCGCGTTGACCCAGGTGATCACCCAGGACGTCGCCGCCGCGCTGGGCGAGCGCGAGGACACCGGCTGGGTGTCGCCCGCGCAGAAGAACGTCAACCAGCTGGACGTGCTGCTCAACGGCGACTTCCTGGGCACGGCCCTGTCGAACGCGAAGCTGGGGCGGCCCATCAACACCGACCCGCGCGCCGAGGACTCCCGCTACGCCCTGCTGCGTAAGAAGCTGTCCACCAACGCCCAGAGTGACAATCTGTTCTCCATCAGCCTGACGTGGGACAGCCCGTCCGAGGCCGAGGAGATCGTGCGGGCCATCCAGAGCCAGTACATCCAGGAGATCGGCCAGGAGCGCTACGCCCAGACCAACGCGACCCTCGCCTTCCTGGACAGCCAGATCGGCGACTACGCCCAACGGCTCCGCAAGGCCGAGAAGCTGCTGACCGACTACAAGCGGACCAATCCCGGGCAACTGCCCGAGGCCCAGAGCGCCGACATCGGGCAGCTCAGCGCCCTGCAGGCTCAGCTCGACAACATGAAGATCACGGCCCATGACAGCGCCGCGCAGAAGACCGTTCTGGAGCAGCGCCTCGCCCAGATCAAGCCGCAGAGTATCATGGAGCAGACCGCCGCGCCCAGCCCGCTGAACATCCAGATCAACGAGATGAAGGCGCAGCGCGACAAGCTGCTGACCCACATGCTGCCGACCCACCCGGTCGTGCAGGACATGGACGCCCAGATCGCCGCCCTGGAGAAGGAACGCGACGGCAAGCTCAAGGCCGGTGCGGCGGAGGCCCAGGACGTCACCCACACCAAGCTGCAGGACAACCCCGAGTGGCAGGCCCTGCACCAGCAGCTCGTCCAGGCCACCATCGAGCAGCAGACGCAGGCCATGCAGATGGGGCAGCTCGCGCAGAAGATCGCGCAGTACCAGGAGCGCGTCAAGAACATCCCCGCCGAGCAGCGCGCGCTGACGGACAAGACCCGCGACTACAAGGTGGTGCAGGCCCAGTACGACAGCCTGCTGCAGCGGCGCGAGCAGGTGCAGATGGAGGGCAATCTCGCCCGCGTCTCCGCCTCCTCCAGCCTCAGCCCCATCGGCTACATCCACGCCGAGCCGACCACGGGCCGGACCAAGATGATCGTCATGTTCGTCGGCAGCCTCGTGCTGGGACTGATCATCGGCCTGGTGCTGGTGGTGCTGAGCGAGTGGGCCGACCGCTCGCTGCGCTACGGCACCGACGCGGAGCGCGCGCTGGGCGTGCCCGTGCTGGCCGTGGTGCCCGACGCCGCCGACCTGCGGCTGCCGCCGCCCGCCGAGGACCGCAGGCCCGGCGGCCTGCGCCGCCTCCTGGCCGCATCCAAAAAACAGGACGTCCCGGAGACGGATCAGGAGTCCGATCCGGTGCGGGACAGGCCCGCCCTGGACGCGCCTGCGGTCCCCGCAATGAACGCGTCCGCCGAAGGAGCCCAGTCATGAACGAGATCACCCTGCCCCCGCACGATAAGCCCCGCACCGGCCAGTGGGCGCGGGACACCACGACCGGGAACTGGCAGCGGCGCACCCTGCGCCCCGATGACCTGCCCGACCGGGACGGCCTGGAGGCGGACGCCGCCCTGGACCGGACGATGCAGCTGCCGGTCGTCTCCGTCCGCATGGAGAGGACGCCCGCCGCGTTCGCCTCCCTGTACGCCGCCCTGGAGCGCCAGATCACGCTGGCCGAGGCGAAGACCCTGATCGGCGCCCGGCGTCTGACCCGGGACGCCCCCTACGTGCTCGGCGTCACCAGCGCCGTTCCCGGCGAGGGAAAAACCACGACCGCGCTGCACCTGGCGCTGACGGCGGCCCGCAACACGTTCAAGCGCGTCTGCCTGATTGATTTGAGCCTGGGCCGGGGCGACCTGAGCCAGCGCCTGGGGCTGGCGTCCACAGGGCGCGGCCTGATCGGGGTGCTGGAGGACACGGACACGGTCGTGCCCACGCTGCAGCTGGCCGAGTGCGACAACTTGGTCGTGATTCCGGCGGGAGTCGAGCCGGGGAACCCGGCCAAGCTGGCACGCTCGCCGCGCGTCGCCCAGCTCCTCGCGTCGGCCCGCACCACGTTCGACGTGGTCATCGTGGATATGCCGGCGGCCTCCAGCGACAACCTGCTGCCGCTCGCCGGCCACGCCGACGGCCTGCTCGTCGTCGCCCGCGCCGGAGTCACCCCGCGCGACGTGGTGGCGCACACGGTCGAGATGCTGGGACGCGATCGCATCATCGGCGTCGCCTTGAACGGCTTCCAGTCGTCCTGCCCGGACTGGTTGCAGCAGCGCTTCGGGCGCGTTTAGCACTGTGCAGAACAGCGATTGAGGGCAGCGATTGAAATCGCCGCTCCCGACGAAGACGCCGAGTGTCCGAGGGTAAGGACAAAGACCCATCTCCACCTGCGTGGAGACTCGGCCGCAGGCCATCAGCGGCGAATTCATTCGCTGATCCGCTTTGTTCTTATCCGGCCTCATCACACAAGGAAGTACCAAGTATCATGCACGTGCTGTTTACGGCGACGTTAGGCGTGCTAGGATTTATGACCGCCGGGAGCGTCCTGTATCTGCTGGGACTGCTCCTGGCCGCCGCCCGGTCTCGCCGGGCGGACTCTCCGATCTCCGAGGAAAACGTCTCCTTCGCCGTCGTCATCCCCGCCCACGATGAGGAGCTGGTGCTGGCGTCCACGCTGGAGAGCCTGGGGGGCCAATGCTACCCCCCGGATCGGTACGAGGTGGTCGTCGTCGCCGACAACTGCACGGACGCGACGACCTCCATCGCCCGCGCCCACGGGGCGACTGTGCTGGAGCGGTCCCATGCGACCGAGCGCGGCAAGGGGCACGCGCTCCAGTGGGCGCTGACGCGGCTGCTCGCGCGGCCCCGCCCCGTCGACGCCTTCGTGATCGTGGACGCCGATACCCGCGTCGCCCCCGATTTCCTCGCCCAGATGGCGGCGCGCCTGGCGGCCCAGACGGACGCGCGCGGCATGGCCGCGCTGCAGGGGCGCTACGGCGTCCTCAACCCCGGCGAGGGCTGGCGGGCGGCACTGATGGCCGCCGCCTTCGACCTGTTCAACCACGTCAAGCCACTCGGGCGGGAGCGCCTCGGCCTGGGAGTCGGCCTGAAGGGCAACGGCATGGCCTTCACGCGCGCCCTCCTGCAGGCCGCGCCCTGGCGCGGTGACAGCCTCACCGAGGACATTGACTACGCGCTGGACTTGGCCCGTTATCACGGCGTCCGCGTCGGCTACGTGCCGGAGGCCGTCGTGCGGGCGCAGATGCCCACCACGGCACGGCAGGCGGCCTCGCAGCGGGCACGCTGGGAGGGCGGGCGCTATCAACTCTTGCGCGAGCGCGCCCTGCCGCTGCTGGCCGAAGGGCTGCGCCGGCGCAGCCGGCTCCTGTGCGACGCCGCGCTGGACCTGGTGCTGCCCCCGCTCGCGGAGCTGGGCGCGCTGCTCGCCCTCTGGGCCACCGGGATCGCCCTGGGTGCGCGCCTGGGCCTGCTGACGCATCCGCCGGCATGGGCGGCAGCGGCGGGGCTGACCGCGCTCGGCCTGCTCGCCTACGTTTTGGGCGGCCTGCGCGTCGCCCACGCGCCGCGCGCGGCGTACCTGGCCCTGCTGTGCGCGCCCTGCTATGCCGGCTGGAAGTTCTGCCTGTACGGCGCCGGCCTGCTGCGCCGGCGGCGCAGCCCGGCGGAGTGGGTGCGTACCGCCCGCGCCCCGCTGCCCCCCTCGGCGACTCCCGCCTCGGAGGGAGAGACCTTATGAACATCGTCCTGCCCATCGTGTTCGCCGCCGTCCTTGTGGGCCTGTTCGCGCGGCGCGTGACCATCGGCCACTGGGTCGGCCTGGCCGCCTGGATCGTGCTCGTGATCGCCTACAACTTCGTCAAGGCGCACTGAAGAGACAACAATGGCAAAGCGCGTCAGTACGAGCGTCTCCAAAGCGCGGCGGTCGTGGAAACCGCCGATCCTGGCACTCGCCGTCCTGGTCCTGGTCGCCGCCGGCGTCGGCCATCAGGCGGTTCGGGGGCACGGCCACTGGCACGCGCTGGCCGCCAGCGTCTACCATCGCTGGCGTGATTGGCGGGAGCAGAACGTCCACGCCGCCCCGATTCCCCTGGAGCGCGCCGACGCGCCCCTGCTGATCTACGCCGGGCAACTCGGGGACGGCTGGCAGGACTGGTCCTGGGCCTCGCACACGCTCGGCAATCACGGCCCCATCACCATGACCCCAGAGGGTTTTAAGGGCGTCTTCCTGCACCACGACACCCTGGGCACGGGAGGCTACGGCGCGCTGCTGGTCGTCGCGCGCAACGTCGGCAAGGTCAATGTCGTCATCGCCGATGGCGGCGGCAAGTTCCTGGAGCACGTCCCGCTGCAAAAGTACGGCTCGCCCGCGCGCATCCCGCTGGCCGTCCTGGGCGTGCCGAAGCGCGGCGGCGCGATCTCCGGCGTGGTGTTTCAGGCGGCGACCCGGGAGGCGCAGCCGCCCGTGATGATTGACCAGGTGGCGCTGCTGCCGGACCTCTCCCTGCCCCCCGCGCCGACGCGGGCGACGGTTTCCGTCACGGTGGACGTGGGCGCGGACCGTCACCCCATCTCCCCCTTGATCTACGGCATGGCCTTCGCGCCGCCGGATTATCTCCAGGACCTGCGGCTGGGCGTCAACCGCTGGGGCGGCAACGACAAGAGCCGCTACGACTGGGTGCAGGGCAACGCCTGCAACGCCGCCGCCGACTGGGGCTTCCGCAACCGGGCCGCCTCCGACGGCGCGATCCCGCCCGGCCCCTCCTCGGCGGCGGACGCCTTCGTCCGGCAGAACCGGGCGGCGGGCGCGGCCACGCTGCTGACCGTGCCGACCCTGGGCTGGGTCGCCCGCGACGCCGACAACAATCACGCCTCCCAAAACGTGCCCGGCAGCGGCGGCCCGCCCCTGGCCGGCCCGGACGGCCCCATCGCCGGCTACGACCCGACCGACAACCGCATCCGCACCTCCGTCCGCAGCGTCGCGCGCAAGAACGCGCCCTTCACCGACGCCCCGACGCTGGCGGGCGGCGTGGTCTACCAGGACGAATGGATTCACCACCTTGTCGGGGCGTTCGGCGACGCGGCGGCGGGCGGCGTCAGGCTCTACGCGATGGACAACGAGCCGGACCTGTGGGACACGACCCACCGGGACGTGCATCCGGCCCGCATGGGCTACGACGACTTCCTCAAGACCTTCCTGGACTACGCCGCCGCCGTCAAGGACGTGGACCGGGCCGCCCTCATCACCGGCCCGGTCTCGTGGGGGTGGACGGGGTTCGTGTACTCGCCGCTGGACCGGGGTGACGACAACTTTCACACCCACGCCGACCAGGACGCGCACGGCGGCGAATGGTTCCTGCCCTGGTTCCTGCACCAAGTCCGTGACCATGACGCGAAGGCAGGCCGCCGGACGCTGGACGTGCTGGACGTCCACTATTACCCGCAGGGCCAGGGCGTCTACGGCGCGCAGGACGACCAGGACACGCGGGCGCGGCGGCTGCGGGCGACGCGCTCCCTGTGGGACCCGACCTACGCCGACGAGTCCTGGATCGCGGAGCCCCTGCGCCTGATCCCACGCCTGCGCGAGTGGGTCGCGCGGGACTACCCCGGCACGAAGATCGGCCTCACCGAATGGAGCTTCGGGGCGGACACCCAGATGGACGGCGGCCTCGCCGACGCCGACGCGCTGGGCATCTTTGGCCGCGAGGGCGTCTTCCTGGCGAACTACTGGGCCTGGCCGGCGAAGAACGGGCCGGCCTACCTGGCCTTCAAACTCTTCCGCAACGCCGACGGGCAGGGACATGGCTTCGGGAACCTGTCCTGCCGCGCCGTCAGCGCCGATCCGGGCCGCCTCGCCTGCTACGCGGCGACCGAGGGGGGCGACCTGACCCTGATGCTGATCAACAAGATGCCCAAGGCCACCGTCACCGTGCCCCTCGCCCTGCGCGGCCTGCCGCCCGCCGCGCGGGCCGTGAAGATGTGGCGCGTTTCCGCCGACAATCCCGGACGGGTCGCGGCGCTGCCCCCCCAAACGCTGCCCGGAGCGGCGGCGAGCCTGCGCCTGCCGCCGTACTCAATGACTCTGCTGCGTGTCCCCGTCGCGGCGAAAGGAGGAGCGCGATGACTGACCCGGCGACCCTGTCCCCGGCGTCCACACCCGGCCCGGCCCGGCCCAGGACGGCGAACGACTACGCCGCCGCCGCCGCGCGCCGCCGCCGCTGGTTCCTTCTGGGCGGCTTCGCGCTGTCGCTGGCCGCGGGCGGCGCGTTCGTGGCCTTCGGCCTGGACAACATCGTCCTGCCGCTGACGTTGCTGCTATGCCTGCTGACACCGGTGCTGCTGTGGAATTTCCCCCGGCTGTCCCTGTACGTCACCCTGGCGGCGGTGTGCCTGTTTGAGATGTTCCCGACGGACTACCACGACGCCCTGACCGACAAGGTGCCGTTCTTCTGGAACATCAACACGATCTTCCAGATCTACGCGCACGCCAACTTCAAGGGAGTCCCGCTCAACCTGCTGGAGATCCTCATCCTGACCGCCGGCGTCTGTTCGCTGCTGCGCGCCGTTTTCAGCGGGACGGTGCGCCTGCGCGCCGGGGCGCTGTTCGTGCCGATGGCCGTCTACATGGGCTTCGTCGCCCTGGGCTGGGGCAACGGCCTGGCGACCGGCGGCGACTTCAAGATCTCGCTACAGGAGGTGCGCGGGCAGTTCTATTTCCTGCTGGCGTATCTGATGGCCGTGAATCTGGTGCAGGAGAAACGGCAGGTCGGGGCGATGCTCTGGATCACGGTGCTGTGCGTCGGCCTGAAGGGCATCCTGTACACGTTCCGCCGGTACGTGACTCTGGCCGGACAGCCGCTGCCGGATCAGGGCGTCGGCTCGCACGAGGAGGCGTTTTTCTTTGATGCCTTCGTCGTCCTGCTGGTCGTGCTGGCGCTGTGCGGCGTCCACAAGAAGCTGCAATGGGCGATGTGGGCGCTGCTGCCGTTCGTGCTCACCGGCAACCTGGCGACGAACCGGCGTGCGGCGACGGCGGCGATGGTGGTGATCGTGCCCGTGCTGCTGCTGGCCGCGTACCGCGCCCTGCCGCAGCGGCGGCGGCTGGCGGCCGGCCTCGGCCTCGCGCTGATCGCCGGCTTTGCGCTCTACTATCCGGCGTTCAAGAACAGCGACAGCCTGTTCGCCCAGCCGGCGCGGGCCATCCGCTCCAATTTCCAGCCGGACGCCCGCGACGCCTCCTCCAACGCGGCGCGGGACGCGGAGAACGCCAACCTGATGGCGACCGTCCGGTCCGCGCCGCTGCGGGGCATTGGCTACGGCAAGCGCTACCTGCATGTCGTGCCCATGGCGGACATCAGCAGCATCTACGAGCTGGAGGACTACCTGCCCCACAACCAGGTCCTCTGGGTCTGGGAGCGCCTCGGCTCCTTCGGCTTCCTGGCCTTCTGGATGATGATCGCGGCCGTCCTGGTGCGCGCGGGCCAAACGGCCCAGGACGTGGGGGCGGACGCGGACACGAAGGCGGTCGCCCTGTTCACGCTGGTGGCGACCGGGATGCTGATGGTCTTCGGCCTGCTGGACCTGCAGATGTCCAACTTCCGGGACATGCTGTTTACCGGCTTCTGGATCGGCGCGCTGGCCGTCGCGCCCGGCCTCACGGACGGCAAGGATGCAAGACATGCACGATAGGACCGCTGACATACCGCCGCCCGCCGCCCGGCGGGAGGGTTTTTCCATCCCCTCGCTGGACGGCCTGCGCGCGGTCTCCTTCCTGATCGTGTTCCTGGCGCACGCGGGGCTGGAGAAGTGGGTGCCGGGCGAGCTGGGCCTGACTGTCTTCTTCTTCCTGAGCGGCTATCTCATTACCACGCTGCTGCGCCTGGAGTACGACCGGACCGGCGGCATCCGCCTGGGCGACTTCTACCTGCGCCGCGTCCTGCGAATCTTTCCGCCGTTCTACCTGGTGCTGAGTCTCGCCTCGCTGCTGACTCTGGCCGGCGCGCTGGGCAACACGCTGCAAGGACGGGCCGTGCTGGCGCAGGCCTGCCACCTCAGCAACTACTACATCGTCGGGCACGGCTGGTGGACGGGGCGCGCGCCGGGCACCTACGTGTACTGGTCGCTGGCGGTGGAGGAGCACTTTTATCTGCTGTTCCCGCTGGCGTACCTGCTGCTGCGGCGGCGCGGGCTGACAGGGCCGCAGATGGCGGCGGCGTTTCTCTGGACGTGCGGGGCGGTGCTGCTCTGGCGCTGCCTGCTGGTTTTCGGTTTCGATGCCTCCAAGGAGCGCGTCTACGTGGCGACCGACACACGGGTGGACGCGATCCTGTTCGGCTGCGCCCTGGCCGTCTGGGGCAACCCCGCGCTGGAGGAGTCGCGGGTGCCGGAGCGTCGGCTGAAGGCGCTCTGGCTGCCGCTCGGGGCGCTGACGCTGCTGATCTCCTTCGCCGTCCGCCGCTTTGAGTTTGAACAGACGCTGCGCTACACGCTGCAGAGCGCGGCATTGTTCCCGGTGTTCATCGCCGCCATTCGGTATCCTCATTGGGGCGCGTTCCGCTGGCTGAACGTCGGCTGGGTCCGGTTCATCGGGACGCTGTCCTACTCCCTGTACCTGCTGCACACGACGGTGCTGTTCGGGATGGGGCAGTGGACCCGCTGGCCGCTGGCCGCGCGCGGCGTCGCCTCGCTGGGCGTCTCCGTGCTGATCGCCGTCGCCATCTACTATGGGGTGGAGCGGCCCTGCGCCCAGCTGCGCAAGCGCCTGTCGCACGTGGCGGCGACGCGCCGTCAGGCGCGGCTCGCCCTCGCCCCCCAGGAAGCAACCGCATGAACCGCCACCGGGTCGCGCGCAACCTGCTGGCGACGCTCGCCACGCAGCTCATCTCCTGGGCGCTGACGTTCGCCGTCATGCTCTACCTGCCGCGCTACGTCGGCGACGCCGGCCTGGGGCAATTGACCTTTGCCGCCTCGCTGGCGGGATTCTTCGGCGTGCTGGTCCCGCTGGGCACGTCCACGGTGCTGGTCAAGGAGATCGCGCGCGACCGGGGGCGCACCGGCGAACTGCTGACGGCGGCGCTGCTGCTGCGCGTCCCGCTGGGTCTGGCGATGACGGGCCTGGCCATCGCCGCCGTGGGCGCGCTGGGGTATTCCGGCCTCATCCGCACCCTGGTCACGGTCGCCGCCCTGGGGATGGTCGTCGGCGCGCTGAACGACGCCCTGGCGTCGGCCCTGCAGGGCCAGGAGAACCTGCCGCGGCAGAGCGCGGCGGTGCTCGTGGAGAAGTTCCTGTCATCCGGCCTGACCGTCGCGCTGGTGCTCCACAAGGCCCCGCTCTGGACGCTGGCCGCCGTGGGCCTCTTCACGGGCGCGGCCTCGCTGCTGGTCAACCTGACGGCATTCCGGGCGCTGCTGCCGACGCTGCGATGGCCCGACTGGACGACCGTGCGCTACGTCGCCGTGGCCGGCCTGCCGTTCATGGGCTGGACGGTGTTTCGGACGCTGTACGGCCAGACCGACCCCATCGTCCTCAAGCTGCTGACGAACGACGCCACGGTCGGCTGGTACTCCGCCGCGTTCCGGCTCGTCGGCACGACGATGTTTCTGCCCACGGCGATCACCACCGCTCTGCTGCCGACGCTGTCGCGCCTGCACCAGGAGAGCGAGGAAGACTTTGCCCGATTGGCGCGACGCACTCTGGCGTTCGTCATGCTGTGCGGTGTGCCGGTCTCTTTCGTGCTGCTGGCGATGCCGGAACGGCTGATCGCGCTGATGCACTACCCGGCGCGATTCGCCCATAGCGTCCCCGTGCTGCGCGTCGGCGGCCTGGGCGTGCTGCTGTGGTTCGCGGCGGCGGTGCTGGGAACCCTGGTCATCGCGCGCGACGCGCAGGGCCGGATGTTCCGCGCCAGCGTCTGGGCGACGCTGCTGGGCGTCCCAGCGTGTTTTTTGGGGACGTGGCTGGGGAGTCGCCTCTGGGGGAACGGGGCCGTGGGCGCGATCGCCAGCGACGTGGCCTTGGAGGCGTTCCTGCTGGGGGCATACTGGCGGATGCTGCCGCGCGGGCTGCTGGGCCGAGAGAGTCTGTCCCTGATGGGGCGCTGCGTGGCCGCGTCCCTGCCCATGGCCGGCTTCCTGATGTTGGTGGCGCATTACCTGCCGGTCGGAGCGTGGGTCGCCGTGCCCTGCACGCTGATCTACATGCTGATGTGCTGGGGCCTGCGCTGCCTGGGGCCGCAGGACATGGCGCTGGCGCGCAGCGTTCTGGTGCGGAAGGCGGAGGTATAGGTGGAGCAAGTCTCAACAGCAATGCGGCCCGAGGCCGCCTGGGAGGCGGCGCGGCGGGTCAAGAATCCGCTCCATCTGGCGGGCCGGGCCTGGCGGCTTTTGGCGAGCCGGTGGAAGGCGCGCCGGTGCAATGCCGTCGGCTTCGGAGTCCAGATTGACGGCCGCCTGATCGTCAACAACTACGGCGAGATCCGTCTGGGGCCGCGCGTCCGGATCCGCGCAACGCACCTCCCGGTGGAGCTGGGGGCGCTGCCCGATGGGGCGCTGCAGATCGGCGAGGGGACGTTCATCAACAGCGGCGTGTCCATCTGCGCGCAGCAGTCCGTGCGCATCGGCCGCAACTGCGCCATCGGCAACCTCTCGCTGATCATGGACAGCGACTTTCATGCGGTCGGCGACCACACCCAATGGCCGGAGGCGAGGCCGGTGGTGATCGAGGACGACGTCTGGCTGGGGGCGCGGGTGACGGTGCTCAAAGGCGTCACCGTCGGCCGGGGCGCGGTGGTCGGGGCCGGGGCGGTCGTCACCAAGGACGTGCCGCCGCACACCCTGGTCGGCGGCGTGCCGGCCAAATTCATCCGTGCCATCGAGTTGGACGCGGAGACGCACTGACGCGAGGGGAGTCAACCGCCCATGTCGGACGCCTTGATGACTGACCCTCCCATGGACACCCGATCCGGCGCGTCCGGGAAATGGCGCGGGCTGCTGCGGGAGGAGACCGCCGGCCTGCCGCTCCGCCTGCTGCTCGCCAACGCGGCCGGACGCCTCCTGCCGACGGGCGCGGGGGGACGCCTGCGGGCGGCGCTGTACCGCCGCCTGGGCCTGAGGATCGGGCGGGGGACGATCATCTACGGCCCGCTCACGTTCGGCCCGGCGCGCCGCTTCCACCGGCACGTCTCCATCGGGGCGCGCTGCTTCCTCAACAGTCCCGTTTACATTGACGCCTCGGCGCCGGTGACGCTCGGCGACGGCGTCTCCCTCGGACATCACGTCCTCATCATCACGACCGGCCATGCGATCGGCCCGCCGGAGTTCCGCGCGGGGGTGCTGCGGACGGCCCCGGTGACGGTGGAGGACGGGGCCTGGGTCGCGGCGGGCGTGACATTGTTGCCGGGGGTCACGGTGGGCCGGGGTGCGGTGGTGGCCGCCGGGGCGGTCGTCACCAAGGACGTGCCGCCGCACACCCTGGCTGGCGGCGTACCGGCCAGAGTGATACGAACGATTGAGCCGGAACACGCAGCCAGCATGCAGTAAACGGAACGCAGAAAACGTGGTGAATTTGAAGAGGCTGGGGGGCAATACCTCCCTCAGCCTCTTTTTTGCTGTCATGGGGCATGAAAACCGCCGGCGCAGGCCTAAAACCTCCTGAGCGCCTT
This sequence comes from Armatimonadota bacterium, assembly GCA_019239955.1. Classification (GTDB taxonomy): domain Bacteria; phylum Armatimonadota; class Armatimonadia; order Armatimonadales; family Capsulimonadaceae; genus JAFAZD01. Next base: position 18,824 of record JAFAZD010000371.1, read on the forward strand.
CCCGGCCTCACCAGCTGTGCGAGGAAGTGGATCCCAGGTAAAAATAGCAGTCAATAATGTGCATTCATCCTGGGATTTGTGTTAGAATGAGTCGATGTCAGCACCCGTGCCGCGTGTCGCCTGCATATGTGCATGTTTTTTTCTCTTTCACCACTAGAGAAGATAGGTCAGGCCTCCGAAAATTGGGAGGGCTGCCCGGATGAATCCGCCGCTGAGTGGCACGGACGCCGAGTGTCCACCTTCGCGGACAGCGAAGGACCATTCCTGTCTCCGCCTGCGCGGAGACTCGGCCGAAGGCTGCTGAGCAGCGAATCCATTCGCTGGCTCCATTCACCGCGCGGGCATCCCGCGCTTTACCATAGTTGGAGTTGAACTCATGAAACCGCTGTTGCGTCTGTCGGGGCTGGCGCTCGCCATCGCCGGGGTGTTTCTCTCGCTCTCTCGTGCGAACGCCTTGTCACCGGCCCTGGGCGCGCCGTCCAACCTGAGCGCGTCGGTGGTTTCCGTCGGGGACAGGCCGCAAGTACATCTGCAGTGGTCACCGGTGTCGGGGGCGTATCTCTACCAAGTGATCCGGGACAGCCGCTTCTTCGGCTATGTCCGGCAACCGGCCTACACGGACCTGCAGGTCGTCGCGGGGGAGACCCACACGTATGCCGTCAACGGCCTGGGAAAGTTATGGGGGCCAGGGGCGTCTGCCAGCGTCACAGTGACCGTGCCGACGCCAGCCCCGCCCGCGCCGACGGGCCTCAAGGCCGTCGGGCAGTGGGTCACGAACTGCCCAAAATGCGCCATGCCCATGGCGCACATCATCCTGTCCTGGAACGCCGTCCCCCAGGCCGACGGGTATCGCATCTACCGCGACGGCGTTTTGCTCGCTGATGGCATCACCTCGCCAGACTACACGGACATGGCGGTCATTTCGGGCAAGGCCTACTCGTACACGGTCTGCGCGGTCCATGCGGGCATTGCGTCTCCGCAGAGCGCACCGGCCACGGCGACCGCGCCCAACCCGCCCGCGTCCGCGCCGCCCATGGCCGACCTGGTCCCGCCGACGAACCTGGCCGCGCACGGAGTCTGGCAGGGCGGCCCCGCCGATCTGCTCACCTGGGACGCGGTCCCCGGCGCGGCGGCCTACAATGTCTACCAGTACGACCAGCTCATCGGCAAAGGTGTGACGGCCCCCTCCTTCGCCGTCCCCTCCGGCGTGTTCAACGGCTCCATGACGTACACCGTCACCGCCGTCAGCGGCGACGCCGAAAGCATCCCCTCGGCCATCGCCATGGCGGCGGGCGCGGCGGACCCGGCGCAGAAGCCGGCCTGGATGCCGGACGCGCCCGTGGCGCCCTCGGAGGTCGTCGCCGTCCCCGAATGGAACGCCGGCCGGCCCCGCGTTCGGCTGACCTGGTGCGGTCACTCGACGGATGACACGTACAGCGTCTACCGGGACGGCGTCAAGGTCGCCGACGGGCTGTGGCGGCTGTGCTACCTGGACGCCGCCGTAGCGCCCGGCGAGACCCACACCTACGCCGTCACCGGCGTCAACGTTCCCTGGACCGCCCCGGTCGAGAGCGCGCCGAGCGCGAGCGTCACGGCGACCGCGCCCACCGGCCCGCCGTCGCCGCTGCCCGACAAGGTCCAGATCGCGCAGGTGATCCCCAACGACGACAGCGCCGTCGTGTTCTTCCAGGCCGTGCCGGGCGCGGCGGACTACCGCATCTATGATGTCACCAAGCCCGGCTCAGTGAAATACAGCGGCGGCGGGACCAGCATCGAGATGAACGGGCTGGACCCCGGCACGGGCGCGGACCTGGTCGTCGAGGCGGTGGACAAGCCGGGGCCGTTCCAGAAGATGGACGGCAGCATGGGGCCGGGGGCGATGGGGATGGACGGCACGATGACCTCGGCGGTCAACGGCCAGGGCGACCCGTCGAACGCGCCCCTGGTGCTCGCCAGGTCCGACGTGTTTCACGTCACCTGCCGGCCGCTGGCGCTGACGGGTGCCCAGGTCTTCCTCGACAACTTCCGGGGCAGTCAGCCCTTCACGCCGTCCGCGCTTGACCCCGTCGTCGCCGCGCTGTCCAACTCCTGGCTGGAGATCGGCGAGGTGGAGAACGACAAGTGGCGCATCCGCACCTATGACGCGGACACGGCCATGACAAAGGCGTTCTTGATGGGCAATCACTTCATGGACACCCTCTACGATGGCCCCACGGCCGCCGGCCACCCCTTCAGCCACAACAACAACGCCTCGCTGGTGATGATGCCCAAGGCCACGGCGGACATCAGCGGCGGTCAAGTACTGCACGTCACCTTTGAGGTGGACGCGCACTTCGACAGCCGCCGCTGGTGCGACGTCTTCGTCGCCGAGGCTGGCGACCCGCTGCTGGAGCCGGGGAAGTTCGCCGAGAACAACGACCTGCCGACCGTCAAGGGCAACCTATTCCGCTGGGAGATTCACGCCAAGGCCCACGATGCCCAGGTGTTTCTCGGCAAGGACAGCGGCGGCAATCTCCAACAGGTGGAGCTATTCGACGAGGCCGGCGGCGTCGGCCCGGACGACTTCGGCCCGCCCGCCCGGACCACCTGGGACGGCAAGCCCCTGCTGAACGGGACGGCGCAGGACCTGGACAGGCGCCACCGCTTTGACCTGTACCTGTCCCAGACGCGCTTCCGGGTCACGGAGACCGCGCCGGGGACTGATCCGGTGCTGGTCAAGGACGAGACGTTCCCCGGCGGCGTCGCCCTGCCGTTCGACACGTGCCAGGTCTACCTCGTGCATCAACTCTACCACACCGCCAACGACCGCCACGAGCTGATTGACTACTCCCCCGACGAGACCTACTGGTACAACGACCGCCCCTGGTCGGATGAAAGGCACTGGGATAACATTGGGGAAGAGGTGTTGCCGGGCTTTCCCAAGTAGCCGCGCGGGCGCCGGGCGGAACATCAGGCCCCGTCCGGCACTTGGCATGGTTCATGCACTGGTAGGCATGTCGGCATGACATATCCGCGCCGGCATCGGGAGGGGAGACGTTGAACAAAATGCGCGGCGGTATCTGTCTGGTCCCCCTGACCAATGCCGTGTCGGGCACGGAGCGCGTCCTGGCTGACATCGCGGAGGCGCTGGCGCAGCAGGGGCAGGACGTCTCGGCGCTGATCCCCCGATTTGAGGGCGGTGATCGGCTTGACCGTTACGCCGCCGACCTGCAACACATCGCGCCCGGTACGGGCCGCATGGAACAGGTTCACGGCGCGCGTTCGCCGCTCAAGAACCTGCTGCTCTGTTGGCGGTTTTTTCGGCGGAACAGGCCCCAGATCGTCCATTTCCATTGCCCGCATTATCGCTGGGGGCTGGAGGTCGTCATCGCCGCGTCCCTGGCGCGCGTCCCCCGCATCCTGCGGACCGAGCACAACCCGCTGATGGGGCCTCCCGGCCGCCTGTTTGCGGCCCCCCTCGCTTGGGCGGACCGGGAAGTCACCACGTTCACGTATGTCAGCCGGGGCAACCAGGCCCGCTACGAGGCCCTGCTCCCACGGCGGCGGGGACGCGGCCGGGTGATCTGCAACGGCGTTGACCCTGAGCGCTTCGCGCCCGGCAAGGACGCGGGGCAGGCGAAGCGGGTGCGGGCCGAATTCGGCTTCCCGGAGAACAGCCGGATCGCCATTCATATCAGTGCGTTCGGGGGGCGGCGACCTCTGACCCCCATCTTTGAGGCGTTTCGGTCGCTCCTCAACGACCCCCGGACGCGCGGGCCGGCGGAGCAATGGCGCATTCTCATCGTCGGGGAGGGGGATGAGGCGCAAAAGACAGCGCCGGAACGTCTGGAGATCGCACCCTTCGTGCATTTCGCCGGACGTCGGGAGGACGTGGCGCGGATACTGCCGCAGTGCGATCTTTACGTCAACGCCAGCCACTTTGAGGGCCTTGCCAGCGCCATGCTGGAGGCCTGGGCGGCGGGGCTGCCCGTTCTGACAACGGACGTGGACGGCGTCAGCGACGTGATCGGGGAGGCGGGCCCTCGTCCGGTGGTCCCCATCGGCGACAGCGCCGCGTTCGCGGCGGCGTGGTGGGAGGCCATGACGGGCCTCACTGATCGCCTGCCCCCCCAGCAGGCGGCGACACGCACCGTGCGGGAGCAGTTCACGACGGCCCGGATGGTGGCGGACTACCTGTCACTGTACCGGGGGGCGGCGGAGACCGTAGCCCAGGGGCGCGCCGTTTATGCCGGAAATTAGCATCATCACGCCCTATTACAACGGCCGCAGACATATTGAGGAAACGCTTCGCAGCGTCCGCGCCCAGGTGTTCGCCGACTGGGAACACATCATAGTTGACGACGGGAGCACGGACGATGCCGCAGGTCTGCTCGCCGCCTATGCAAAGGGCGATCCGCGACTCCGGGTGGTCGCCCAGGAGAATGGCGGGGTCGCCGCGGCCCGCAATCGCGGCTACGCGGAGGCACATCCGGCGGCGCGCTACGTCTTGTTCTTGGATCAGGATGATCTCCTGCATCCCGACATGCTCCTCACCCTGAGGGCCTTGCTCGACGGCCGTTCTGATCTGGTCGGCGCGTATGCGCTGTCTCACGGCCTGGGGAGCGCAGGCGATCTGCGCGTCGGGATGGTCGAGGCCTGTAGCCTGGGCCGGCGCGGGGTCGTCGGCGGCGGACTCGTGGCCTGGCCTGCCCATCAGCCGACCACGCTGGCGGTGCTGGCCTTCTGCAACTGCATCTTCTCGCCGGGGCAGGTGCTGATCCGGCGTTCGTCGCTTGATCTCGTCGGGGAGTTTGATCCGTCCACATGTCCTGCCGATGACTACGACATGTGGATTCGCCTCAGCCGCCATGGCGATCTGGGCTTTGTGGATCGGGCGCTGTTTTTCTATCGCCTGCACGACTCCAATGCCTCGCGCGACATCTCCAGGATGCACCGCATGGAGCGCGCCGTCCGCCGCAAGCAGCGTTCCAGCCCGGAGAACACGCCCGAGCAGCGGGCGCTTTTGGCGGCCGGTTATCGCCTGAGTCAGCGGCGGACGGGCCTGGCAAAGCTGCGGGACGGCGCGCGGGAGGCATCACAGGGCCATCTGCGCGCGGCCGGCCTCAATCTCTGTTACGGGTCGGCGCATCTTCTGCGCTGTCTTTTCGAGTGATGCAAATGCCCAAATCTTCCGACGCCGCCCCGCTCGCGGCGCCGCGCCTGCACTTCATTGACGGCCTGCGCGGCGTGGCGATGCTGATGGTGCTGGCGTTTCACTGCTGGCTGCACGGCGGGGCGTGGCGGCTGGACGTGCCGCTGGGGGAGCGTCATCACCTTAACATGGCCGCGCCGCTTGGCCTCGGCTACACCGGCGTCCACCTGTTCCTGGTGCTGTCCGGGTTCTGCCTGTACTGGCCGTTCGTCAAGGGCGGCGGGCGGCGGGAGCCGACGCTGTGGGAATACGCTGAGAAGCGTTGCCGGCGCATCCTGCCGCCCTACTACGTGACGCTGGCGATCTTCGGCGGCCTGGCGCTGGCGCAGGCGTTGTACCGGCACTCGACGCCCGGCATCGGCTTCGCGCTGAACTGGCTGGGGCTGCACGCGCTGATGCTGCACAATACGCAGCCCGCCTACATCGCCAGCGTGGACCCCCCGCTCTGGTCGCTGGCGCTGGAGTTCCAGCTTTACATCCTGTTCCCGGTGCTTGTCGAGGCCCTCCGGCGCTTCTCGGCGGCGCGCGTATTGCTCCTGGTGCTCGCCTTCAGCGCCGGCTTCCGCGCCGTGGCTGTCCACGCGCTGCCGGGGGCGGCTCTGTGGATGCAGGGCGTCTTCCTCGACAGCGTCTTTAGCCGTTGCTTTGAGTTCGCGCTGGGGATGTTCGCCGCCGCCTTCGTGGCGCAGTGGCACGTGCAGGGCAAAGTCCCCACCTCCCGAAACACTGCTCTGCTGGTCGCGGGCGGCGTACTGGCCCTGATGGCGCTGGACGGGTGCGTGTTCCACCTCGGCATCGTGTCTGATGCGAAGTGGGGTGTGCTGTACGCCATCCTCGTGGTCGCCGCCAGCCGGCCGGACGGCGTCCTGCACCGCGCGCTGTCCGCCCGCTGGATCGTCACTCTGGGCGTCTTCTCGTACAGTGTCTATCTGATCCACGAGCCGCTGGTCGTCGCCCTGAGCGGCTGGGCGACGCGGCGTCATGTGATCGGTCCGGCGATGGCCGCGTTCGATCTCGCCCTGCTCCTTCCGCTGATGCTGGGGCTGGGCTACGTGTTCCACCGGCTGTTCGAGCGACCGTTTATGTCGCCGCCGGATACCCGCCGTGCCAGAGCGTTTCCTCCGGTGTCCCCTACCCGGACCGCCGAGGTCATGGGAGGAAAGGCCTGACCATGTCCCGCCGCCTGCGAATTTTGGTGTTCACGCCCTCGCTGCCCTACCCGCCGATCTGGGGGTTCGGCATCCGCGTCTATCAGACGGTGCGGCACCTGGCCGCGCGCCACGAGGTCTCCCTGCTGACGTATGCCGGCCCGGAGCAGGCTGAACACGTCGCCCGGCTGCGGCAGGAGTGCCACGCCGTCCATGTCGTGCCGCCCCCGTGTCGGAATCGCCGGCTGGCGCAGCTCGTCTCGCTGGCGTCGTCGGCCTCCTTCCTGCGCGCCGACCTCTATTCCGAGGCCATGCAGTCCACGATTGACGCTCTGCTGCGCCGCGAGCGGTTTGACATCATCCAGGTCGAGTCCAGTCACCTAGGCGGGTTCGATTTTCACGGGCGCGCGACGCTGATTCTGGACGAGCACAACATCGAGTACGAGCTGCTGCAGCGCATGGTCCAGACGGAGCGCGCCCCCCTGCGCCGCCTGTTCAACTGGGCCGAGTATCGCAAGTTCCGCCGCGAGGAACAGGGGTGCTGGGATCGGGCGGACGGGGTCGTGATGACGTCGGAGCGCGAGCGAGACCTGCTGCGCGGGCTGCGGCCCGACAAGCCCGCCGTCTGCGCGCCCAACGGGGTGGACATTGAGTATTTTCGGCCGCCCGACGCCGTCCCCGATCCGGGCAGTGTCGTCCTCACCGGCCTGATGCGCTACCGGCCCAACATTGACGCCGCCCTGTTCTTTGCGCAGGACGTGCTGCCACGCATCCGCCGCGTCCGCCCCGACGTCGTCTTCACCGTCGTCGGCGCCGGCCCGCCGGAGGAGATCAAACAGCTCGCCGGCCCCCACATCGTCGTCACGGACATGGTGCCGGACGTGCGCCCTTACATCCGGCGTGCCGCCGCGCTGGTGGTGCCCCTGCGCATGGGCAGCGGCACCCGCCTGAAGGTGCTGGAGGGGCTGGCCATGGGCAAGGCGATGGTCTCCACGTCCGTCGGCTGCGAGGGGATCGCCGTCCGCGACGGCGAGCACCTGCTGATCGCCGACGACGCCGACGCCTTCGCGCGGGCCGTCCTGCGCCTGCTGGACGACCGTGACCTGGCAGCCGCCCTGGGGCGTCGCGGGCGCACTCTGGCCGAGCGGGAGTACAGCTGGGAGTCGGTCGTCGCGGGTCTGGAGGCGTTCTACGGCCGGGTTCTGGCGCACGCGCCGCAGGCCCGCCGAGTGCCGGACGCCGTGCCG
>JAFAZD010000395.1 GCA_019239955.1 Armatimonadota bacterium
GCAACACCATCATCGTGGTCGAGCACGACGAGGAGACCATGGCCGCCGCCGACTGGATCGTGGACATCGGCCCCGGCGCGGGCGAGCACGGCGGCCAGGTCGTTGCCCAGGGCACGCCGGAGGCGATCATGTCCAATCCCGGCAGCATCACGGGCCGCTTCCTGGCGGGCCGCGAAAAGATCGAGGTCCCCGCCGAGCGCCGCCCCCCCAACGGCAAGTCATTGGAGATCAAGGGCGCGCGCGGGCACAACCTCAAGAACGTGGACGTCGGCATCCCCCTCGGCTGCTTCGTCTGCGTCACCGGCGTCTCCGGGTCGGGCAAGTCCACGCTGATCCAGGAGACGCTGTACCCGAAACTGCAAAGCATCATTAATCGGAGCCACGCCGTCGTCCAGCCGATGGACTCACTCGCCGGCATCAACCACCTGGACAAGATCGTGGACATTGACCAGTCCCCGATCGGGCGCACCCCGCGCTCCAACCCGGCGACCTATACCGGCGTCTTCGACCTGATCCGCGACCTGTTCGCCAAGACCGCGGACGCCCGGATGCGCGGCTACAAGGCTGGCCGCTTCTCCTTCAACGTCAAGGGGGGCCGCTGCGAGGCCTGCAAGGGCGACGGCATCATCAAGATCGAGATGCAGTTTCTCCCTGATGTCTACGTCCCCTGCGAGGTCTGCCACGGCCGCCGCTACAACCGGGAGACATTGGAGGTCAAGTACAAGGGCAAGAGCATCGCCGACGTGCTGGAGATGACCGTCGGCCAGGCCGTCCAGTTCTTCGAGGCCGTGCCCGCCATCACGCGCAAGCTGAAGACCATTCACGATGTCGGTCTGGACTACATCCGCATGGGCCAGCCCGCCACCCAGCTCTCCGGCGGCGAGGCCCAGCGCGTCAAGCTCGCCACCGAGCTCGCCAAGCGCGCCACGGGCCGCACCCTCTATATCCTGGATGAGCCGACCACCGGCCTGCACTTCGCCGACGTGAAAAAGCTCCTCCACGTCCTCCAGCGCCTCACCGACACCGGCAACACGGTGCTGGTGATCGAGCACAACCTGGACGTGATCAAGACCGCCGACTGGGTCATTGACATGGGGCCCGAGGGCGGCGACGCCGGGGGCCGCGTCGTCGCCCAAGGCACGCCCGAGGAGGTGGCAAAGGCCCCGGAGTCCCATACAGGAAAGTATCTCGTTAAGGTACTGTCCGAGCAGGGCTTGGTTTCCGGGAAGTAGGACTACTTCCCGTTCTCAGGTGGCCGCCTGAGAATGCCTGTCTCTCCGGGATGAAGTGCTTCAGTTCTGTCCTTCCAGCGAAACTGCACTCCACTTCAACTTGCCGTTCTTGAGCAAGTCCTTTGGCCCGGTGTCTGTGCTATAATGCCGTATGCCCGTCCCGCCCTACCCCATCCGTGCCGTGCTGTTTGACCTGGACGGGACGCTCATTGAGACGCACATTGACTTTCCGGCCATGACGCGGTCCATGCAGGCAATGGCACGGGACGCACGAGTGCCGGAGGAGGTCATCGCGGGCAGGGATATTCTCAGTATCGTGAGAGCCGCCGCCGGGGACATCGCCGGGCGCGGCGGCGACGGCCCCGCCTTCCGGCAAGAGGCGTTTGCGGCGCTGGAGGAGATGGAGGTCGCCGGCTGTGCGAGCCCCACTCTCCTGCCGGGCACTGAGGCGCTGCTGGACGATCTGAGGTCGCGCGGCATCAAGGTCGGCGTCGTGACCCGCAACTGCCGCCGGGTCTCCGCCGGCCTGCTGGAACAGTTCTCGCTGCCCCACGACGCCCTGCTGACCCGCGACGACGTGGCGCACACGAAGCCTGATCCGCAACACCTGTGGGATGCGCTGGCCGCCCTCGGCCATGCCCCTTCTGAGGCGGCGATGGTCGGCGACCACTGGATGGACATCCAGGCCGGACGCCGCGCCGGAGTCGCCCTCACTGTCGGCGTTCTGGGCCATCACGCCCCGGATTGGTTCGCCCCCTGCCCGCCGGATGCCCTGGCCCGGGACCTGGCCGAAGCCGAAGGGCGTTTCCGCTGAATGCTCTCCGTCTGCATCGTCAACTGGAACACCCGCGATTACCTCCGGGGCTGCCTCGCTTCACTGTACGCCCACCCGCCCCAGGGTGAGCCGATGGAGGTCATCGTGGTCGACAACGCCAGCGATGACGGCTCCGCGCAGATGGCCGCGACGGAGTTCCCGCAGGCGGTCCTGATCGCCAACGCCAACAACACCGGCTATGCCGAGGGCAACAACCAGGCCCTCGCCCGCGCGCGGGGTGACGTGCTCCTGCTGCTCAACCCCGACGTGATCGTTCCCCCGGATGCCCTGACACGCGCCCTGGCCTTTCTGCGCGCCCGGCCCGACTGCGGCGCGCTCGGCTGCCGCCTGATCGGGCCGGGCGGCGAGACGCAGCGCTCCGTGCGCGGCTTCCCCGGCCCTTTGCCCGTCCTCTGGGAGTTCCTGGGACTTTCGCGCCTGTTCCCCCGCTCCCGCGTCTTGGGCGCGTACCGAATGACCTATTTTGACTACGACGCGGCGGCCGAGGTGGATCAGCCCATGGGCACATTCCTGATGATCCCCCGCCCCGCCTTCGCGCAGGTCGGCCCAATGGACCCGCAGTTCCCGGTCTTCTTCAACGAGGTGGACTGGTGCTGGCGGGCCAAGCGCGATTACGGCTGGCGCATCTGGTACACGCCCGACGCCGCCATTACCCACTACGGCGGCGGCAGCACCCGGCAGGTCAGGCCCGCCATGACCCGCGAGTCCCACCGCTCCCTGCTGCGCTTCTACGACAAGCACTACAAAGGCCGCCTGTTCCCGCCCCTGCTGTGGCTGATTCGCGCCGCCGTGCGGCTGAACGAGTGGCGGCTGACGCACCACACGCCTTGAGATGGTTCTGTGTTTCCCCCCTCCATTCGCCGACAATACCCGTAACATTATGGGCAAACGGGGATGTATAATAACAGCATGAGCGATGTCGCCGTCATTGTGGTCAACTGGAACGCCCGCGAGGACCTGCGGCAGTGTCTGCTCTCCCTATACGACGCGCCGCGCCCGGATGTCACTTACGAGGTCTGGGTGGTGGACAACGCCAGCGACGACGACTCGGCGGCGATGGTGCGGTCCGAGTTCCCGCAGGTCCATCTCATTGCCAACACGGAGAATCTCGGCTTCTCCAGGGCCAACAACCAGGCCATCGCCGCCTCCGACAGCCGCTTCGTTTTTCTTCTGAACTCCGATGCCGTCGTCCATCCCGGCGCGCTGGACGCGCTGGTCGTCTTCGCCGACGCCCACCCGCAGGCGGGCATCCTCGGCCCCCTGGTACTGAATCCCGACGGCGGCCTGCAATTCTCCTGCCGCCGCTTCCCCAGCCTGGGCGCGGGCTTCTTTCGCAACACCTTCCTGGGCCGCTTCTTCCCCAACAACCGATTTGCCCGTGGCTACCTGATGGGCGACGTGGACCATTCCCGGCCCCGCCCGGTGGACTGGGTCTCCGGCTGCGCCATGCTGATCCGGCGGGACTTTCTGGACGGAACCGGGACATTGGACGAGCGGTTTTTCATGTACTGCGAGGACGTGGACCTTTGCTGGCGCTGCTGGCGGGCGGGCCGAGAGGTGTGGTACGCGCCGGAGGCCGTGGTGACTCACGCCATCGGCCGCTCCAGCGACAAGAACGCCGACCGGATGATCGTCGAGTTCCACCGTTCCTGGTACGAGTTCGACAAGAAGCGCCACCCCGGTCTTCGTCCCCTGCGCCGCGCCGCCGTGGCCGCCGGGCTGGGGCTGCGCGCCGCCGTTCGCATTCTCAAGCGCCGCCGTGCCCTGCGCCGCCTCCAGAACACGCCGCTGCCGCCGCTGGCGGAAACGACAAGGTCTCGCCCGTGATCCTCGCCCTGCTCGCCCTCGCCCTGCTGCTCGCCGCCGTGTTCGCCGCCGTCCCAGACGGCACTCCGATCTGGGGCATTCAGGCCTTTCCCGCGTTCAGCGCGGTCTGGAATTACCCGGACTGGCCCGCCATTGTCGGCGTCCTTGTCCTGCTCGCGGCCCTGATCGCCATCCTCCGGGGCGGGCGCGGCGGCACGTGCCGGGAGAGGACGGCAGCGGGACGGGCGGAGGCGGCCTTCGCCGCGCTGCTGGGCATCGCCCTGATCTCACTGTTGTGGCGACTGGCCGCGGACCGGGGCATCGCCTACCTGGGCCCGATGCTGCGCGGCTGGACGGTCCTGGCGACGGACTTCGCACTGTTCGCCCTGGCCCGCCGCGCGGCCCAGGGCGGACGACTCCCGGCCTATGCACTGACTCTGGCGGCCGTGTTCGCCTCGGCCATCGTCGCCATGATCGGCGTCACGGAATATCTGACGCATCGGCGCATGGGGGACGTGGGCTGGCGCGTCTTTGCGACCTCCACGCCGGACTTTCTGGCCGGCTACCTGGTCATGCTGCTGCCGCCGACGCTGGCCCTGTACGTCGGCATTCCCCTTCCAAAGCGGCGCCGGTCCCGCGTCGGGTTCCTGCTGGCCGTCTTCCTGCTGGTCGCGTTCGGCTACCAGGCGTTCACGCTGCTGCGGACTCAGTCGCGCTTTGGCCTGGTCTCGCTGGGAGTGGGCCTGCTGGTCTTCGGGGTCGCCCTGTGGCGGGCGTGGCGGGAGGGGCTGTCGCTGGAGGCGTCTTCGTGGTGGCGACTGCTGAGTGTCGGCGTCTTCATCGCCTTGATCGGGCTTGGCTTCGCCAAGCCCCTGCTGAACCGCCTACAGCAGACGAGTACGGGGGACAACTCCACCGCCTTCCGCCTCTACACCTGGCGCGGCTCGCTCAAGATGGCCGCCGCCAATCCCGTGCTGGGAACCGGCGTCGGCACCTACGTCCACCTCTACCCGCGCTACGCCGTCACGGGCTTCACCCGCCTGGCCCACAACTCCTACATCCAGATGGCCGACGAGTGCGGCCTGCCGGGCCTGCTGGCCCTGCTATTGACGCTTGGCTTCCTCTTTGCCGCCATCGGGCGCGGCCTTTCGGCCCCCCCCGCCCCCAATCCTGGGGGAGCCGCAAAGGAGACGAATCACTCTTCCTCCCCCATTATTGGGGGCCGGGGGGCCGAGGCCCTGGCTTTCGTCGCCCCCGCCGATGACCGGGTGCTGCTGTGCGGCCTGCTGGGGGGGCTGTCCGCCGGGGCCGTGCAGAACCTGATCGACTCCGACTGGTACGTCTTCTTTCTGGGCGTCACCTTCTGGGCGCTCGCCGGCCTCGCCGCCGGCCTGGCCGAAGCCCCTCCTGCTCCCCCAGAATCGGGGGTTGGGGGGCGATCCTCTCCGGCTCCCCCAGAATCGGGGGCGGGGGGGAGCACCGGGGCGCGAAGCGCCATGGCCGTCGTGGCCGGGCTGATTCTGGTCCGCATGGCGGCGCAGGGCCTTGCCGCCGCCTATGACGCGCAGGCGACGGCTGTCGTCACCAACCCGGACGCCGACGCCACGCCCGTCGCCGAACAAGGCTGGGCCGAGGCGGCGCACTGGGACCCGCTCAATGCCCGCTACCCCAGCTATATGGGCTACCGCGTCTACTTCCAGCGCGAGGGCAACCTGCCCGCCGCCGAAAGCGCGCTACGCGAGGCCGTGCGCCTGGAGCCGTCCAGCCTCAATTACGCCTCCCTTGCCACCGTCCTCGCCCGTGAGGGCCGCCGGGACGACGCCGTCCGTGCCCTGCAGGACGGCCTGAGAAGCGACCCCAACTCCATAGACCTGCGCCTGACCCTCGCCCAGATGCTGCCGCCCCCGCAGTCCGTCGCCTACTGCCGGCAGATCACCGCCCTGGAAGACGGTCCCGTGGGCCGTGTCCGCGCCATCGGCAACATCACCGAATATAAATTCCCCGTCGCCGATGCCTGCGTCGCCGATGCGGCCTTCGCCGCGCGCGATCTGGACCAGGCTCGCCTCTACTACGCGCGCGCTTCGAGACTATTGGAGTCCTACGCGGACGAGGGCGGCACGGCCAATCCCCAGCGCCAGGTGCTGATCGGCGACCGCCCCAGCCCCGCCCTGGACGCCCAGATGCGCGACCTCTACGCCCGCGTCATGGGCCGGCGAATCGCCCTCGCCCCCCCCGCCGAAAAGTCCCCTTTAATCGTGACGGCCCGGAGTTACGCCAAAAAATATGCGGATGTGATTAACAAGGCGTCCCAATAGGGTATCCTCTAGGCCGGACATCAAGTTTTCTGCGGAGACAGTACCCCATGGATATTACCGTGACCCCCCGGCCCAGGCGTACCAAGGGCGAGCGCAAGCGCCGCCTGCGCCAGGGCCTCGTCCCCGGAGCCATCTACGGCCGGGGCCTGGAGCCGGCGCTCGTGGAAGTGCCCGCCAAGGCCATCGCCGATGTGCTGCTGGCCGAGTCGGGGATGAACACCGTCATCAACCTCACCGTCCAGGGTGACCGGGCCCAGCACACCGTCCTGATTGACAATCTGGAGCGGGACCCCATCACGCGCGGCTTCCTGAACGTCGGATTCCACCAGGTCAAGAAGGGCGACAAAGTTCATGCCCAGGTCCCGATCACCCTGGTCGGCACCCCGGAGGACGTGGCCCTCAACGGCGCGCTGCTGGAGCAGACGCTGGAGAGCATTGACGTTCACGCCCAACCCGCCGACCTGCCGCCGCACCTGGAGGTGGACGTGTCGCAGATGAAGACCGGTGACGTGCTGCGCGTTGCCGACCTGCCGCATAACCCGAAGATCGAGTTCACCACCAACGAAGACATCGCCATTGCCTCCGTCCACGTGTCCCGGACCGCTCAGGACGTGGAGGAGGCTGATGCCGCGGTGACGGAGTCGGCGCTCACCGGTCAGGATGCCGTGACCGAGTTGCGTGCCGATGCCGACCGCGACTCGGACACTGTCACGGGGGCACAGGGCCAGCCATGAGCGCAGACGAAGATCAGATTCTGAAGCAGGACGACGGCTCGCCGGAAGCGCCCGCCGTCGTCCTCCCCTCCCCCAACGCGCTCTCGCCCGTCAACCAGGGCAGCGGCGCGGCCGTCGGGACCGGCTTCCCGGTCTTCCCTCAGCCGGTCGTGTCCTCCGGCACAGGCGGCGCGGCTTCGGACGATTTGGCCGCCCGGATTGAGGAGACGCTCGCCGAGGACGGCCGCTTCACCGGCCTTCTGTCCCGTCTCACCTTTGCCGCCGACGCCGAGGGCCGCGTCACCCTCTCCGGCTCCCTGCCCGACCCCGCGCTCAAGCCCAGCCTTCTCGCCACCCTCCACGCCGTCCCCGGCGTCACAGGGGTTGTAGACGAGCTCGCGTAGGGGCAGGCCATGACCGAGCGCATCTACCTGGACCATGCGGCCACAACGCCGGTGCGCCCTGAAGTGCGTCTGGCGATGGAGCCGTATCTGAGTTGCGACGCCTTCGGCAACCCCAGCAGCCTGCATGCCGACGGCCAGCGCGCCAAACACGCCCTCGATGACGCCCGCGACACGGTCGCGCAGGCCCTGGGCGCGCAGGCCGCCGAGATCACGTTCACCAGCGGCGGCACCGAGGCCGACAATGCCGCCCTCCTCGGCATCATGTGGGCCCACCAGGGGCGCGGCGACCACCTCATCACCACCCAGGTCGAACACGAGGCCGTCCTCAACAGCGCCCGCTTCCTCGAGACGCTGGGATTCCGCGTCACCTACCTGCCGGTGGACGAGCAGGGACGAGTCTCGCCCGGCGACGTGTCCCAGGCCATCACTGACCGCACCGTCCTCATCTCCGTGATGCACGCCAACAACGAGGTCGGCACGATCCAGCCCCTCCGGGAGATCGCGGACATCGCCCACGCGCGCGGCGTTCTGCTCCACACCGACGCCGTGCAGTCCTTCGGCCAGATGCCCGTCTCGCTCGAAGGCTTGTGCGCGGACCTGCTGACGATCTCCGCGCACAAGATTTACGGACCCAAGGGCGTCGGCGCGCTTTACGTCCGCGCGGGCGTGCCCATCGAGCCGCTGCTGCACGGCGGCGCGCAGGAGCGCCAGCGCCGCGCCGGCACCGAGAACGTCCCCGGCATCGTCGGCCTCGCTGCCGCCGTCCGCCTGCTGCTGCCGGAGCGCGACGCCCTGACCGCCCGTCTGGCCCGCCTGCGCGACTTGCTCCTCTCGTCCCTGCGCGCGTGCATCCCCGGCGTCGTCCTGAACGGCCATCCGACCGAGTGCCTGCCGAACAACGTCAACGTCTCTTTCCCTGGCGGCGACGCCGAATCACTGCTCCTCGCCCTGGACCTCGCCGGCATCTCCGCCTCCTCCGGCTCCGCCTGCACCTCCGGCTCCATCGAGCCGAGCCACGTCCTGACCGCCATGCGCCTCCCCGGCTGGCGGGTGAAAAGCGCCCTCCGCCTCACCCTGGGCCGGGGCACCACGGAAGACGAACTCTGCCGCACCGTAGACGTCCTGGCAAATATCGTCGCGCGCCGGCATTGACGGGTCATTGGAAGTGATGATGCTACACGAAAAAATCGGTCAGATGTTGCTGCTGGGGTGGCAGGGGGCGGGGGCGCAGGGAGTCAATGCCCAGGCGGCGGCGCTGGTGGACGAGCTGGCGGCGGGCGGGGTGATCGTCTTCACGCGCAACGTCGGGACGCCGGAGGAGCTGCGGGAGACCATCACCAGTTTGCAGGCGCGGAGCCTGGCGCTGGGAGCGCCGCCGCTGTTCGTAGCCGTGGATCAGGAGGGCGGGCGGGTCAGCCGCCTGGGTCCGCCGCACTTTTTCCGTCCGCCGTCGGCGCGCGAGGTCGGCAGGACGGGCGATCCGGGAGAGGCGCGGGCGGCGGCGCGGGCCATCGCGGGGCAGCTCCGGCCGCTGGGCCTCAACTGGGACTTCGCGCCCGTGCTGGACGTGAACAACAACCCCCGGAACCCGGTCATCGGGGATCGGTCTTACGGCGATGACCCGCAGTTGGTCGCCGCGATGGGAATCGCCGCCGTGCGCGGCTTCCAGGAGGACGGCGGCATTCTGGCCTGCGGCAAACACTTCCCCGGCCACGGCGACACCGACACGGACTCGCACCTGGCCCTGCCCCGCATCGCCCACGGGCGCGACCGGCTGGGACAGGTGGAACTGGTCCCGTTCCGCGCCGCCATCGCGGCGGGCCTCGCCGCCATCATGACCGCGCATATTCTGTTTCCTGCGCTCGACCCCGCGCTGCCCGCGACGCTCTCGCCGCGCATCCTGACCGGCCTGCTGCGCGAGGAGTTGGATTTTCAGGGCCTGATCATCACCGATTGCCTGGAGATGCAGGGCGTGGCGCGCGGCTGGGGGACGCCGGAGGCCGGGATGCTGGCCGTGGAGGCGGGCGCGGACATCCTGCTCTGCTGCCACACCTGGGAGACGCAGTGTGCGCTCCGCGACGCGCTGGTCCGCGCCGTGCGGGATGGGCGCATCTCGGAGGCGCGCATTGACGAGTCCGTGGCCCGCATCGCCGCCGCCAAGGCAAAATGGGTCGCCTGACCGATGCCGAAGGAGACAGCGAATCAATTCGCCGCTCGGTAGCCTTCGGCTGAGTGTCCGCCTTCGCGGACACTGGCCTATGTCCGCGAAGGCGGACAATCGGCGTTCTCGCCGAAAGCGCCGAATTCATTCGCTGTCCGTTGTTCTTGTGCCTTTTTATGCCCGCCAAAGTCTGCCCGCGCTGCGGCAACCTGTACGAAGACATCAAGTCCAAGACCTGCCCCAACTGCTTCGCACTTCTGGAGATCATTGACCGCGAGACGGCGCAGGAGATGGCCCGCGCCCGCGCCGCCGCCGAGCAGTCCCCGGAGTTCCAGGCCGTCAAGGCCGCCGAGGACGAGCGCTGGCGCGAGCAGTCGTTCGGCGCGTGCCTGGGCGTCCTGGGCATCTTCCTGGCGACCGCCGTGTTCGTCGTGGTGGTGATCGTCATCGCCGCCCACCGCCAGCCGGGCCGCCCGCCCACGCCCGCTGCCGTGACGACGCCTGCGCCATCACCCACTGCCGGTCTGCCCGCCGGCCCGGCCGCGAACGCCGCCTTGGAAGAGGTGATGCCGGCGCGCATCGGCCCCTACGACCGCGCCGAGCGCGACCAGGACGTGACGCTGACCGGCAGGACGCCGATCTTCCACGCCGTCTACACTCTCCGGGGCGACCCGCTCAAGACGGCGGACGTGTTCGCCATCCCCGCCGACCGCCCCCCGGCGGAGCAGAGCGAGTTCGGCAGGTCCATTGCCATCGCCGGTCGTATGCAAAAGCAGGCCATGCCTCCCGTGGCCTTCCCGACTCAGCATTGGCGCTACGCCCTCACCGGCCCCGCCGCCGGTGACCTCGCGTCGGCGCTCGCCGCCCAATTTCGGGGAGGCTAGAAAGCAGACCGGCGGGGTATACTTCTCCAAACGGCACGACATCGTGAGGGGCTCATGAACAAGACCTTGAAGACATTGCTCTGGAGCGGCGCGGGCGCGGCGGGGCTGGCCGCGGCCAACAGCAGCGTCTTCGCGCGGGCGAAGGCGCTGGGGAATACGCTCGGCGGCGAGGGGCGATTCTGGCCCGGCCCCTACGGCGACATCTTCTACGCCCGCCAGGGCAAGGGCCGGCCCGTCGTCCTGCTGCACGGCATTTACGCCGGCGCGTCCGGCTACGAGTGGCGCAAGAATTTCGATGCTCTCTCCGAGCATTTTAACGTCTACGCCCCCGACTGGCTCGGCTTCGGGCTGTCCGACAAGCCCCGCCGCCGCTACACCGCCGAAACCTACATCGAGCAGCTCACCCAGTTCCTGCGCGAAGTCGTCAAGGAGCCTTGTACGCTTGTCGCCTCCTCGCTCGCCGCCGCCTACGCCGTCCGGGCCGCGCGCAACGTTCCCGATGCCGTTCAGGGCCTGATCCTGGTCTGCCCGACGGGATTCCGCCACCTCGCCCAGCCGCCGGACGCACGCGCCGAGGCCCTGTATCAGTTGCTGAACGCGCCTTTGGTCGGCACGACCGTTTACAACGGCATTGTATCGCAGGCGGGCCTGCGCTGGTACCTGATGAACCAGGCCTACTTTGACCCGTCCTACGTGGACGATGCGATGGTGGACCATTACTCCACCGCCGCCCACCAGTACGGCGGGCAGTATGCGCCCCCGGCCTTCCTCAGCGGCCTCCTGAACCACAGCATCGCCGACGCCCTCCCGGCGCTACCCCAGAAGACTGTCCGCCTGATCTGGGGCCGCGAGGCGCGCATGACGCCCCTGTCGGACGCCGAGGCCTTTCTCGCGGCCAATGCCCGCGCCGAGCTGACCGTGTTGGACAAGAGCGGCCTGCTGCCCCACGACGAGCAGGCGCAGGCCTTCAACCGCCTGGTCGTGGAGACCATCAACGCAGACGCTCCGGCCCCGAAAAAGACCCGTCCCCGCAAAACCGCCGCCGATCCCACCCCCGAAGGAGAATGAACCGATGGCCCAGCAACCCAACGGCAACGCCCAGCGCAAGGCCCCGCCCCTGCCCCTGACCCTGGTGGATCAGGGGAGCCAGGAGGAGGAAGAGGAAGAACTGTTCATCGTGGTCGGCGAGGCCGGCGACGACATCGCCTTCGAGCTGTGCGAGGACATTGAGATCGCCGTCGGCGTCCGCGACGCCATGCGCGACGACGGCTTCAACGTCCGCGTGTTCCAGGCGGTCGAGATCGAGATCGTGGAGGAGGACGAGCCATCCCCCGGCGAAGGCCGCCGCCCCGCCTGATTCGTCGGCGGCCGCCGCGCATCAAGGGACGTGCCCGTCACTCCCCAGGCCGGTCGGCAAGAGGCAGTCAGCCATGACCGAGGCGATCCCGTCATTTCTGGTCAAAACTCTGCGCGCCGCCCGGTCGGCGGCCGTGCTGACGGGGGCGGGGGTGTCGGCGGAGAGCGGGCTGCCGACGTTCCGGGACGCCATGACGGGGCTGTGGGCGCAGCGCCGGCCCGAAGACCTCGCCACGGCTGAGGCCTTCCGACGCGACCCGCGCCTGGTCTGGGAGTGGTATGCGTGGCGGCGCGCTCTGGCCGCGCAAGCCGTCCCCAACCCCGCACATTTTGCCCTGGCCGAGATGGCGCGGCGCGTCCCCCGCCTCACCCTGATCACGCAGAACGTGGACGGACTGCACCAGCGCGCGGGCAGCTGGGATGTGATTGAGCTGCACGGCAGCCTGTCCCGCGTGAAATGCTTCCGGGAGGATGTCGTGGTCGAAGGGTGGGGCGAGACGGGCGACGTGCCGCCCCGCTGCCCCCGCTGCGGCGGCCCCCTGCGGCCCGATGTCGTCTGGTTCGGCGAGAGCCTGCCGCCCCAGGCGCTGGAACAGGCGACTGAGGCCGCCGAACACTGTGATGTATTCCTCTCCGTCGGCACATTGGGCCTGGTCGAACCCGCCGCGTCGCTGCTCGGCCTCGCCGCCCGGCGGGGGGCGACGACCGCCCTCTTCAACCTCGAGTCCACCGGCCAATCCTCCCTGGCTGACTTCTCCATCACCGGCCCCGCCGGACGGACCCTGCCCGCACTGCTCAGGGCGGCCTGGCCGGAGGACGGCTCAGCGCGCGGCTGACTGCGGGGAGATGGCCAGGCCGCTGATGTCGGCATGGCCGTCGCTCAGGCGCGTGAAGCCGGTGCCGTCGGGGGCGATGCGGCAGAGGTCGTGGCCGCCGCCGGGACGCGCGACGAGGAAGAGGATGGCGGAGCCGTCTGGAGTCCATTGCGCGTCGGAGACGTCCCCCCGGTAGACCAGACGGGGCTGCGGGGAGCCGCCGACGGGGATGAGATAGAGGCCCAGGCGCTTGCGGCTGGCGAGGTCGGGCTGGCTCCAGGCCTCATAGAGTATCTGGGTGCCGTCGGGCGAGAAGACGGGGTTCTGCGGCCCGATGGTGGCGCTGCGGACGAGGACGGGGGGCGGACCGTTGACCAGGCTGCCGTCGCGGCCGAACAGGAGGATGCCGGACGCCGCCCCCGGCAGTCCCTTGATGCCGAGCATGGCGACGGCGAGCAGGCTGCCGTCGGGCGACCAGCCGAGCGAGAGGGTGTCGGCGGCGGCCAGGGGCACCTCGCCTTGCGGCGTCTGCCGCACGTCTCTGACGCCACCGGACAAGGTAGGGAGGACCGCCAGGGCCTGAAAACTGCCGGTGTCCTCCACGGCCGCCAGCCCCGCGCCTTTGGCCGGACACCAGGCGAAGGCGGGGACGGTGACGGTCCCCTGCTGGGCGAGCGTCTCCTCGGGGCCTCCCTCCGCGCCCGGTGCGTGCGGGGCCTGGGGCGGGGGCGGCAGCAGGCGGTCGGCGTCGCCCGCGCCGCTGCTGGAGAGGTGGACGACGCTGAGGGCGCCGCCGGCCATGTAGCCGAGCAGCCCCGGCGTGCCCGGCGCCCAGGCGGGCTGGGACTTCGCCCCGGCGTTGCGCGTGACCTGGGCGACATTCTGGCCGTCGGCGTCCATCACGAACACCTGATTCTGGCGACTGTCGCGGTCGGAGAGGAACGCGATCTGCGAGCCGCCCGGCGCGAAGGCGGGGGCGGCGGCGGCGGCGGGGCCGCGCGTCAGCGGGTGCGCCCCGGTCCCATCGCTCCTGGCGATCCAGAGGTGGGGCGTGCCCGGCGTCCCCTGGTCGGAGGCGTAGACGATCTGCCCAGCGGTGGGGACGAAGCGTATCTGGTGCTGGGACGTCCACAGCCAGGACAGGAGGCCGCCGCAGACCAGCAGCAGGGCGGGCACGGCCAGCCAGCGCGGGACACGGCGGTGTCTGCGCTCCGGGAACAGGGTCGGCTCATAGACCTTACGGCGCGGGGGCGGCGGGGCTTCGGGGGGGGGATCAGGGGAGGACGGAGCGGGGATGCGGTCGTCGGCCATGCTGCCTCGTTGCACCTCAATGCACAGGATTTTCGCTATTATACCTCATGCCCCATCATCCGCAGTGACCTCTACCGCGCGTCACCTGCTCCGGGGACAGATAACGGCCTACAGATTGAGGCACTTAAAGACCATCCTGCGTTACGTCCTTGCGATAGGCATGATCTACGCAGGCATGGCGCACTTTCGAAACCCGGAGCCGTTTTCGAACATCGTGCCGGACTGGCTGCCGGCGCACCGGGGGCTGGTCTATGTCAGCGGATTCTTCGAGATACTCGGCGGGGCGGGGCTGCTTGTGCCGCGGACGCGGCGGGCGGCGGCGTGGGGGCTGGTGGCGCTCTACATCGCCGTCTTCCCGGCCAACGTCAACATGGCGCTCCATGACCTCCCGATCAAGGGGCGGCACTTCCCGCCCCTGCTGCTCTGGCTGCGGCTGCCCTTGCAGGCCGTCCTGATCGCCTGGGCCTACTGGTACACGCGGGACGCGGCGAAACAGGAGGAATAGCAGGAGGGCATGGCGTAACTGCGAGCGGCAGTCGTGCCGACACGTCCCACAGGGACAACGTGGAAAGGTGGACACTCTGATGGCTCGTATTCCCGCAGACATAGAAGACGCAGGGCCTGTCGAACAGGCCGCGACCGGCGCTGCCGTCGCCAACCCCGCGCCGCTCGGCCTCTGCGCCTTCGCGCTCACGACATTTGTCTTGAGCGCCGCCAACGCGAAATTGTTCGACGGCGACGCAATCGTCCTCGGCCTGGCGTATTTCTACGGCGGGCTGGCCCAATTGTGCGCCGGGATGTGGGAATTCCGAACCGGGAACACGTTCGGGGCGACGGCTTTCAGTTCCTACGGCGCGTTCTGGCTGGCGTTCGCGTTCACCGTGCAGTTCCATCTGGTTCCGAATGACACCGCGTTGGGCTTCTTTCGCCTGGGCTGGACCATCTTCACCGGCCTGATGTTCGTGGCGACCTTGCGACTGAATCTGGCGCTCATGACGCTGTTCTTCCTGCTGTTCCTGACCTTCCTGTTCCTGACGCTGGGTGCGTTCGGGTTGGGCAACGGGCAAATGATCGGCGGCTACCTCGGCATCGCTACGGCCCTCGTGGCCTGGTACACCGCCCTCGCGGGTCTGCTCAGTTCCATGCCGTCGGCGTTCAAACTGCCCGTGGGGCCGCGAAGTTAGGATCGCACGTTCTATGCGGCTGGAACAGCTTTATCCCGATTGGGGCTTGACGCATCAGCAGTTGCTGGAGACGCTGGAATTCCTGACGGACGCCCAGCTCGAATACCGCCCGCACCCGGAGACGCCGAGCATCCGGGACATCGTGCTGCGACTGATCCGCGAGGAGCGCTACTGGATCGGGACGCTGATCGCCAGCTTCGCCGAGTACCGGCCCGTTGAGGCGGAGCACCGCACGACGGGGCAACTCATCGAGGCGCTGACCGTGACTCGCCAGATCACGGTGCGGGTGATGGAGCCGTATTCGACGGAGGGCCTGCGCGCCGTCCGCGCCGTGCCCGCCGACCCGGCGCAGAACCGGCCTGAGACCAACATGCCCGTCAGCCGCCTGATCTGGCACGCCGTCGAGCAGGAGCTCATGGCCTGGGGCCAGATCACGCAGCGGCTGGACGACTTCAAGAAGCTGGGGCCGCCGCGTGATGTCCGGCGGAATTAGCCACGTCCGTGAGGATGGGCACATCACCACGTTGCGAAGAGTACCACGGCGTAAACGCCGAGGCTCAGTAGGCGCTCCGCGCCGAGCGTCCTGCGAACGCAAGAGGGGAAAGGCCATCATCAAGGTTCGTCCACAGGACGATTGGCCGAAGGCCTCTTGAGCCTCGTCCTTCAGGACGTGGATTGAACCGTGCGATGTCCGACGCCATTGAGATCGCAGAGTACAACCCGCATTGGCCGGATCAGTTCGCCGCCCTCGCCGAGCCGGTGCGGCGGGCGCTGGGTGACGGATTGGTGGTCTCCGTCGGGCACGTCGGCAGCACGGCCGTGCCGGGTCTGACCGCGAAGCCGATCATTGACCTGGACGTTGTGATTCCCTCGGAGGCCGACCTGCCGGCGGCCATCGCGGGCCTGGCGGCCCTGGGCTATGTCCACGAGGGCGACCTGGGCATCCCCGGTCGGGAGGCGTTCCATTGGCCGCCGGGGACGCCGCGCCACCACCTGTACGTCTGCCCCCAGGGCAGCGCCGAACTCCGTCGCCACGTCGCCTTCCGGGACTACCTGCGGACGCACCCGGAGACGGCAGCTGAGTATGCGGTGCTGAAGCGAGCATTAGCCGCCCGGTTCCAGACCGACCGCGACGCCTACAGCCGAGGCAAGGCGGGGTTTGTCGCCGCCGTGTTGGAGAAGGCCCAGAACGCCGGATAAGCCAGACCCGCCTGGCCGTTGGGGTACAATGGGAGAGGGACAAGGACGTTATGAAAGTTCGGGACGTGATACAGAAACTCAAGGAAGATGGTTGGGTGCAGGTCCGACAGGAGAGCAGTCACCGCACTTTCAAAAAAGAAGGCGTCGCCGCCAACGTCGTTGTGAATGGGCTGGAGGGGGAGGACGTATCTCCGGGCGTCCTCAGCAAGCTTCGGAGAGAAACGGGGTTGCCGTTGCGATGAAAGTGGATGTCATTGTCGAGCGCGCCGGGGACAACTGGTGCGCCTATGCGCCGGACCTGGCGGATGTCGTGGTCGCCACGGGAGCCACGCGAGAGGAGACCATCGGACGATTCCGCGAGGCCCTGCGCGGCCTAATGGAATATAAACGAGACGAGGGCCAACCGATGCCGGATGTGACCGAACTAGAAATCCGAGAGACCGTGGCAGCGTAATCCATGGATCGGGCGCAGGGGATCGCTTCAGAATGTGCGACAAAAGCCGCCGGAGGCGCGCATTCTACCACACGGTGCAATAACTGCGCTTTCGGAGCGTGTTCTGCCGCGCCTGCCTCGTTGTAGAAGGCAGTAAAGTACATCTTAGGCCGCAAGGCCAGGGGGTAAGTCATTGTCGGAAGCAGGGGAGGGACAGACAAATGAGACGAGACTGTCGGCGATACTCGTCGCCGCATCGGCCATCGCCTTCTTCGTCCTGGGCGACGCCCGAGCGCAGCAGAGGCCGGTCGCCCATCGCTACGTGATCCAGGTCGAGGGGACGCCAGGCATTCAGTTGGACATGCTGCTCGTCACCCTCCATACCGGGAGCCCCCCGACTAAGAGGCTACAGCGAGTGACAGTCCCCTGTACCACGACCCTGACTGGCTCCTCCTGTTACGCCTGGTTCGACGACCTGCCGCGCGGGGCTAGCGGACCCGTCGGCAGCCGCTACCGTATCACGTTCATCAAGGACGGAGACGACATGGCCACGACCGCTGGCGCGCTTCAGGGCAACCATCATTACAGCACCGGCATCGGCGACATCCGGTGACAGAAGCGAGACCGTCAGTGGTCTAATAAGATTCGATGGTTTGCCGTCATAGGCAGCGTTGCACCGGCCCGCGCGTTGGAACTTGCTAACACGTCAGCGTCGGCCATTGTCCCGTCGCACATCCGGCGGTAGAGGACGATGATGCGGGCGACGGAATCCCCAGACACTCCCGACGCTCTCTCCCCACGCTCTTGCACGGCAATCGGGTATCATAGAGGCCATGCCTAAACGCACGGACATTCATAAGGTGATGGTCATCGGCAGCGGGCCGATCATCATCGGGCAGGCCGCCGAGTTCGATTACGCGGGGACGCAGGCGTGCCAGTCGCTGCGCGAGGAGGGCATCTCCGTCGTCCTCGTCAACTCCAACCCCGCCACCATCATGACCGACCCGGAGACCGCCGACCGGGTCTACATAGAGCCGCTGAACGTCGAATTTCTGGAGCGGGTGATCGCGCGGGAGCGGCCCGACGGCCTCCTGCCGACCCTGGGCGGCCAGACCGGGCTGAACCTGGCGACGGAATTGGCCGAAGCAGGGATTCTGGAAAAGTACGGCGTCCAGCTGCTCGGCACGCCGCTCTCCACCATCGGGCAGGCCGAGGACCGCGAGCTGTTTCGGGCGCTGATGCGGGAGATCGGCGAGCCGGTCCCCGAATCCTGGATCATCGAGGATGAGGGGGCGCTGGCCGAACTGTCCCGCAGCCCGGAGGTTCCCTGGCCGCTGATCGTCCGCCCCGCCTACACCCTCGGCGGCACGGGCGGCGGCATCGCGCGGACGCCGGACCAGCTGAGGGAGATCGGCGCGCGGGGCCTCAAGCTCTCGCCCCGGCACCAGGTCATGGTGGAGCGATACCTGACCGGCTGGAAGGAGATCGAGTACGAGGTCGTCCGCGAT
>JAFAZD010000006.1 GCA_019239955.1 Armatimonadota bacterium
AGGTGATCTTCATCCCGCCAGCCGAGCAGATTCAGGCCATCGCCGATGGCGAGCGTCTGCGCCGCATTGCGCGAAGGATCGTAAACTTCAGCGGAGGTTGCCCTGACCGTGACCGAGGCGTCATGCCGGAAGCCCTGCCGCGCGATCAAAATGCGACGACGATCCGGCGACCAGGCGGCTCCATCCAGAGTGAAGTCCGCCCCCGACGGCGGTTCCGGCTGCGGAAAATCTCGTGTCCCCAATGGCGAGGCGCCCACATCGCCGAGAAGAAATCGCGTATTCAGGAAGTTGCTGGTATTGCCCTCGCGGATCAGCAGCCAGCGCCCGTCGGCGGACCAGCCGAGCAGGTCCAGGCTATAAATCTGGGGATCATGCACCGGCGCTTCCGGCGCGTCGCCCGTGACGCTGTAGATCGTCCGGGTGTCGTGGTCTTTCTGGCGCGCGTCCACGAATTTAACGGAGGTGGT
This sequence comes from Armatimonadota bacterium, assembly GCA_019239955.1. GTDB lineage: Bacteria > Armatimonadota > Armatimonadia > Armatimonadales > Capsulimonadaceae > JAFAZD01. The sequence continues at coordinate 468 of JAFAZD010000006.1, forward strand.
CTGCCGATCCCCGTCGGTCTGAACACTGACATAGGCGAGGCTGTCGCCGCCGGGCTGGTACAGGAACTGCGGGACATGGGCGTTGAGCGTCAGCTGGCGCGGCGGGGCGGCGGTCAGCACAAGGCCCTGGCCCATGTAGAGGGCGTCGGCGGGGCGCAACGGCGGGGCGGTCGGCGTTTGCGCGGCGAGGGGCGGGCCCGGCGCGACGGACAGCAGGGCGAGGCAGACAACGAACGTGAGGCGGTGCATCGTTTTCCTCCAAGCAGGCTTTCCCTGTCTACTGCCTGTTAACTGATTGGACGTGCCCGTCGGCGTACAGGACGACGCGGGCGCAGGGCAGGTTCATCGTGCCCAGGACGGTCGTGGCTGGACTGTCTAGGTGCGCCAAGTTCAGGTCGGCGGGCGCGTGGTAGACGAACCGGCTGTTGCCGATCTGGAACAGGCTGTCGTCCTCCGCTAAATAGGGCATGACGCTGTCGCGGAGGCTGTTCGCCTCCGGGAAGTGTTCATTGTTGTCCTGCGCGTATTGAATGATGCCCAGGCCGATCTGCTTGAGGCTGTTCATGGCTAACTGCCGCTCCTCGGCGCAGTCCCGTGGCCCTCCCGCCGTCAACTTCTCCCTCCGCAATGGCGACATCGGGGCAGGCCGGGCCGCTCGTCCGCCGGGCGCGTAGCGGGTTGCCCCCGCCGCGTGCATCACGTAGGAGACGCCTCCTACGCCAATCAGGCCGGAGCCGATGATTGCCGTCCAGAGATGTGCCTTCGTCACCCAGATAGCCCGATGCACTCCCTTGAAAATCTCCAATGCACGTGTAGTGGCCGTGACCGCCCCCGCATGACCGACGGACGTGATTAGTGGGCTGTCCAGGATGTGGGAGGTGAGGGATAGGGGAGCGGCCCGAACGGCGCCTGCCGTCAGCAGGGCGGCCAGGGCGGCGGCCGGAAACACTGCACCGGCTTCGGCCAGGATTCGGCGCATCCTCTCCAGCCCACGGGCCACGCGCTTTCGCGCCGCCTCCTCCGACACCCCCAGGGCCTCCCCAACCTCGACCAGACTCAGGCCATCGAAGAAGCGCAGTAGGAGGGCCTCCCGGTCGGTCCGAGCCAGCCCGTCCAGCGCATGATGTAGGTGCGGTTCCACCGACTCCCAGGCCGCCGGGCCTTCATAAGAGCGTTCCCGGAGCATTTCCTGACCCGCCTTTTTCTCCCGCGCCTCCCGCCGCCTCTCCTGCCGCAGCGCCTCGCGGCAGGCATAGCGCGCGGTCTGGTACAGCCACCCGGTCAGCACGGTGCCGGGCCGCAGGCGGGCCGCCTTCCGCGCCAGGAGGAGGAACACCGCCTGGGTGACGTCCTCGGCCAGATCAGGGTCGGAGACCTCGCGCCGGCAGGTCGAGTACACCAGGTTGAGGTGGCGCCGCACGAGCCGCGCGAAGGCTTCCTGGGAGCCGTCCCGCACGTAGCGGCGCAGCAGTGGCCAGTCGCATGTTTCCTGCATCGCTGTCGTTCTCCGGAAGTATAATGGCCGCCCAGCGGGCAAAAGCGGACACTGCTGCTGGACCCAGAACGGAATCGGGCGATGGGGGCCGAACCGTTAGAATGGGGGTGTGACGGACGGGGCGCGGCGGGGCAGGACCTGATAGAAGCGGACGCGACCGACGCCGGGGACGGACTCCAGGCCGGGACGCAAGCGCTCCACCGTCCGGTCATCGGCGGCGAAGGTCAAGAGGACGTGGCCGGACCCGGTGGTGATCTCCAGCGAGATTCCCTCAGCGGCGCAGACCACGGTGAGCTCGGCGACCAGGCCGGCGCGCTCATCGGTCTCCAGCAGCACGACCCGGCGGGGCAGGGTGATTTCAGTCATGGGACAACCTCAGTGATGGAAGAAGTGCGCGTGGCTGTAGGCGTAAAAGGCCACCGCCAGCGCCAGCACGAGCAGGACGGCGTACAGGGTGGCGAAGACCTCCGAGCGCTGCAGACGGAATGCGGGCCAGTTGGCGATGAGCAGCGCCAGGCCCATCGGCACCAGCGCCGCGACGTTCACGCCTGTGACAAGCACCAGCAGCATGGTCGCCGTCAGCAGGCCGTACATCCCCCAGAACGTGCCGCGCAGGTTCAAATTCAAGCGCTGCACGATGGCGAGGAAGAAGGCCAGGAACAGCGCGTCGCCGGGGCCGATGAAGCCGAGGGGGTGCAGGCCGCCGACCGCCGGCACCGGGATGCTGACGGCGCGGACGATGCCCGGATGCTGCTGCACCGCATTCTGCGTGAACCCGATGGGGGTCATCGCGCCGATGTAGTCAATCGGCATGGCGACCAGGGCAATCGGCAGCAGGACGTTTGCCTCCCGCACGATGCGCGACAGGGCGATCCCGAAGAACGTGCAGGAGAGGGTGATGGACAGGCCGAGCAGCAGCGGCCGCAGCAGGGCCAGCGGGAAGTTCAGCGAGAGCGCCCAGCCCCGGTGCGGGTGGATGACCTGGAGCACGACCAGCCAGACGGCGGCGGCCAGCGCCGCCGCCAGCAGGCTGGCCCTGACGCCGGGCCGCAGGCTGACCAGCGCGCGGGCCAGCCAGAGCTGGAGCAGCATGAACAGCACGGTCGGCACGACCACCAGGCCGAGCGCCGCCCCCACCGACAGCCGGTGCGGGTGGACTGGGATCAGCGGCAGCAGCAGGTTGAAGGCCAGGTAGGCGAAGATGGCGCGTTTCGTCCCCGCTTCCGGGGCAGCCGGAGGGGGCGACTCTTCTCCTACTCCTCCCGGATCGGGGGCGGGAGGGCGATCCGGGGCTGGGGGCCAGGATGCGTTATCAGGCGTAGTCAAGGACGACCATCTGGTGGCACTCAAGTCTCGGCACAGTATACCTGACCGCGCCCCCGGCCTGTGTGAACGGGACGTCCTCGCCCTGCGGGGCAAGGGAGACGCGCTTCACCGTCCGCGGCAGGCGCAGGGAGACCTGGACATCGTGCAGTGGCAGGATGTCTTCAATGACCTCAATGCCGTCGCCGCGCTTGACGGGGGAGGCGTAGAGCAGGTGATTGACGTAGCGGTCCGCCTCCTGCTGCTCGGTCAGCGTCACGACGCCCTGCGCCGGCAGGTTCGTTTCCAGTGTTTTGTTGTCCCCCAGCAGGCGGTTCAGGGCGTACAGCACAGACTCTTTCAGGGCCAGACTGCCTTTGGTCGCATAATCCTCAAAGACGTTCCAGGCGAAGTAGATGCCGTTTCGGCCCTCCACCATGCCGGGGCCGGCGTCTTGCAAATTGCTGGGCGTGTGCTGGTGCGAGCAGAAGTGGTTGAACTCGCGGTTGAAGTAGGGGTTCTCCCGGTGGCCTAGGACAGTGCCGCCGCCATCGGCAAGGCCGACCCTCTGCCCCGGTGCATAGAACACGAACGCCGCCTCGCCTAGATTATTCAGCGGCCAGTGCGGGCGGAAAAAGTCGGGACGGTACTCGTTCGGCCCCTCGTAGCGGACTCCTAGATCCAAGGCGAAGCCGTCGCCCGCCTCGTTCAGCCCCGACTCACCCGTCGCCAGCGCCTTGCCGCCGCCCGCAAAGAAGGCGTCCAATTTGGCCTTCAGTGCGTCGCCGATGCGGATGCCGTCGGGCAGGACGACGACCTTGTAGCGCGACAGGTCTTCCTCCATGTCCACCACGTCAAACAAAAACTTGCCTTCCAGCAGCATCCGCACGGCCCCGGCGTCGGGGCGGCCGGAGCGGGGGTGCAGGCCAGCAAACTTGCTGGTCTGCGTCGCCGCCTCCACCGACAGCAGGGCCACGTCAGCGACGTTCCTCGCGCCGACGCACCATGCTTCCTTCCCCTCCACCTCGGCGTAGGCCGCCCCGATCAGCGCGTAGGTCGCCGGATCCATCTCCCCCGCGGGGTGGAGCTGGTCACCGACCGAGATGCGCGCGCCGTTCGCTAGGCTCAGGGTTGCCTCGTAGCGCAGGGCACTGGGGTGCTTGTAGCCGCCGAACTCACCCCAGGACGTGTGGAACTTGCCGGTCATGCCGAGATAATCCATGCCGAGCGTGGCCGCGTAGCGGGCGGAGAGCGGGAAATGATCATAGCCCCAGCCGCCGGTCGGCAGCGACTCCAGCTCCAGGTGCGTGTTGAAGTGCGCCAGGTCGCGCCGGCCCTGGCGGATGTGCCCGCCGTTGTGGAAGACGGGCAGGCCGGGCTTGTGCCTGTGGACGGACTCGTTGGCACGCCGGGCGTAATTCGCGTAGGTCCGCTCGCCCAGTTCCAGCACGGCGGCGGGGTCGCGCGGGTCCTTCCCCTCGGCCAGCAGCGTGTCCAGGCAATGGCGGCAGACGCAGGCGCGGACGCCGACGATGTCCAGGAAGATGCCGTCCGCGTCGTAGTTCTGTACGACCTCTTCAATCTGCCGGACAAGAACGTCCAAATACGGCGTGTTCATGCAGAACTGGTGGTAGCCGGGCTGGAACCAGGTGTCCGCCCAATTCGTTCTGTCATTTCCGTCGCGCATCAGCCATTCGGGGTGCCGCCGCGCCTCCTTCTCGTCCAGCCCGGCGGAGATGTAGACCGGGGTGTTGACGCCGATCTCGTGCGCCGCCGCGATCTGCGCGCCGAGCAGATCAAAGCTCAGGCCAGGGTGCATTTCATTGGCCCGGGTCGGGTGGTACGCCCAGCCGTGGTGGCACTTGGAGAAGACGGTGATGCTGTCCACGTGCCCGCGCCGGAGCATCTCTTGAAATTGCTCTTTGGAGAAGCGGGAGCCGATGTCGGGAATGGCCTCGGACGTGTGAAAGTCTAGATGTACCTGGCGAAAGCGCATCAAGCTTTATTGACTCCTGTGAAAAAACGAGCGGTTGAAACTACCCGTTCGGACGCTTCGCGGCGTCCGTCCCGCCGGACGATCAAGCGGCAGCGAGTGAGTCACTCACTCGCCTCCGATCTCTGCCGCGCCCCCGCCAGCAGATCCTCAACCTCGGCGATGGTGTTCGCCTGGACCAGTTGGCCGCGCAGGGCGGAAACGCCGGGGAAGCCCTTGAAGTAGTGCGTGATCTGGCCGCGCATCTCCTTGACCGCCCGCGCCTCGCCGACGGCGGGGTTGGCGGCCATGGTCTTCAGGTGGAACAGGGCCGCCTCGATGCGCGCGTCCAGCGTCGGCGCGGGCCGGTGCTCGCCCGTCTCCAGGAAGTGCCGGACGTCGCCGAACAGCCAGGGGTTGCCCATCGCTGCCCGGCCCACCATCACGGCGTCGCACCCCGTCTCACCCATCATGCGCTGCGCGTCTTCGGGCGTCTCCACGTCCCCGTTGCCGATGACGGGGATGGTGACGACGTCCTTGACGCGGCGGATGATGGACCAGTCGGCGGTCCCGGTGAACCCCTGCGAGGCGTAGCGGGCGTGGACGGCGATGGCCTGCGCGCCCGCGTCCTGCGCCCGCCGCGCGAAGTCAATGCCGGTGGTGCGCGACGGGTCCCAGCCGCTCCTGATCTTCACGGTCACAGGTACCTTCACGGCGTCCACCATCGCCCTAACCACCGCCTCGGCATGGCAGACATCTTTCAGCAGGGTCGCGCCCGCGCCGGTCTTGGCGACTTTCGGGACCCAGCAGCCCATGTTCAGGTCCACAATATCCGCACCGTGCGCCTCCACCACCTGCGCCGCCTCGGCCATCATCGCCGGATCGCCGCCGAAGAGCTGGACACTGACGGGCCGCTCGGCGTCGGTCCAGTCGAACATGCCGAACGTCTTGGCATTCTTGTAATGGATGGCATGGGAGGAGAGCAGCTCGGTGACGACCAGGCCGACGCCGTGCCGCTTGCACAGCAGCCGGAAGGCGTGCGAGGTCACGCCCGCCATCGGCGCGAGCACCAGGGGCGTGTCAATCGTAATCGGCCCGATCTGCAGGGGCCGCAGCGTCGTTGTCTGTAAAACGGTCATAGTTGCCATTGGTCAGGCGGGAACACAGCGCGTCCTGACGAACCACGCCAGGGCCTCGCCGGGCCGCCATCGCTGTTCTTCCTGCATATCGGCGTCCAGTTGCCAGAGCCGGCGGTTTTCGTCCATGCTGGGAGTCAGCGCCTCCGCGACCACACGGGCATCACAAAAGTCTTCCCCACTGTCTGTCGGCGGCACATAGGATAAATTACAGCACCGGAGCTGGTAACATTCCATCAGCCAGGAGACCATCGCGCAGAACGGGGCATAAACGGAGCGCGGATTGCAGAGGGCGAAGCGCAGGGAAATACTCGCGTTTCCATCGTGATGGACTTGCAGGAGCATCTGATACAGTCCCGCCTCCGTCTCCGAAAACAGGAAGATGTCGCTCGGCCGGACGTGATGGGCGATCTCATCCCGTTCCAGGTCATCGGCGCGAACGGACGGCCAGCGCCGCTGGATGTCTTCCGCCAGCCGCGCGACTGAGCCTGCATCCTGGCCGCGTTGCAGCGGCGACTCATCACAGGGCGTCAGCAGCACCGTAAAACTCTCAAAGCCCATGTTCGTTCCCCCAACGAGTTCAGACAACCGCCACGCTGTCCCAGGGCCGGGATGGGCGTGATGTCACGCCAGGGAAGCGCATGACAGCGGCCTCCGGCACATCCACGCCCGCCAATCTCGCAGCGACCAAACGGTGATGGCCGCTCATGATGTTGCCCGCCCGATCTACGATGATGGGGCTACGGGCATTGGGCGGCAGCCATGTCCAGTCGCCGGCGGCCATGTCGCGGGCGTAGGCATTCACTCGGGCCGCCTCCACCGCACTTTGCGTCGCCGACAGCCCCGAGCCGGCCATCAGCGGCTCCAGGTCGTCGCCAGGAGCAAGGGCCATCCCTGAGTCCCCGCTTTCTGCACCCACATCTGGGTCTCATTATACCATAGTGCTGCGTTCAGCCCACCGGCTCGTCGCTCGCCCGCTCGGCGGGGGACTGGTCGCGGATGACCAGGGCGAGGCCGGCCAGCACCAGCAGGCCGCCGAGCATCTGAGGCGGCGTGACGGTCTGGCCGAGCAGCGCCCAGGCGAGCAGGGCGGTGAAGATCGGCTCGAGCAGGATGGCCAGGCCGACCGTGGACGCGGGGAAGTGGCGCAGGGAGGCGTTGAGCAGCGTGTGGCCGACGATCTGCGGGCCGAGGGTCAGGCCGAGGAGCGCCCACCAGACGCCGGGTGAGTAGGCGAGGGTCGCGCCGCGCCCGGCGAGCAGGGCCAGCCAGAGTACCACGGCCGCGACCCCGTAGACGACCGTGACCTGGCGGCGGGGCGAGATGGTCCGGTGCAGGCCCTCCATGCAGAGCAGATACAGGGCGAACAGCAGGCCGGCGGCCAGCGCCAGCCCGTCGCCGCGCCCAGAGGCGCGCGCGGGGGCGTGGACGCCGACGACCATCCCAATGCCCAGCCCGGCCAGCGCCAGCGCGGGCGCATACCCGGCGCTCGGACGCCGGCCCCGTCCCAGGCCGATCAGCGCCGCCCACAGCGGCGTCGTGCAGGCCAGCAGGGTGGCGCGGGCGATCGGATCGTTCTGAAGCGCGCCGAACCAGTTCAGGAAGTGCAGTGCCAGGCACAGTCCCGCCCCCAGCAGCCGCGCCCACACACGCCACCCGTAAGGGCGGGAGTGTTTCCCGTCCCCGCGCAAGGCGGCCCAGCCGACGAACAGCACGGAGGCGAGGCCCAGCCGCCAAGCGGCGAGGGCGAGCGGGGTGGCTTCGGCCAGGGCGCGGTGGGCGAACAGGCCGGACGTGCTGACCGCACCGACCGCCAGCAGGAGCGTCAGGGCCTGGCTCACGGCACCGCCCGGTGGTGACGCGCGTAGACGAGCCGCAGGCCTTCCAGGGTCAGCAGCGGCTCGACGGCGGTGATGCAGTCAGTCTCGTGGGCGATCAGGGCGGCGTGGCCGCCGGTGGCGACCACGGGGCAGTGGGGCGCATCCATCTCGGCCCGGAACCGGGTCACCATGCCCGTCACCAGGGCGGCGTAGCCGTGGACGATGCCGGATTGCAGGGCGTGGATCGTGTTGCCGCCGATGGCGCGGGGGGGACGGGCCAACTCCACGGGGGGGATCTTGGCGGCGCGGGCGAACAGCGCCTCTAGCGAGACGCCGATGCCCAGGCAGATCGCCCCGCCGAGGTAGACGGGCAATCCGCCTCCCCCAGAATTGGGGCCGGGGGCGGCGATGGCGTTGAAGGTGGTGGCCGTGCCGAAGTCAATCACGAGGCAGGGGGCGCCGTATTGATGCACGGCGGCGGCGGCATCTACGAGCCGGTCCGCGCCGACGGCGTCCGGGGGGTCGTAGGCCACACGCAGACCGAGGTCCGTGCGGCCGGTGACGTGCAGGGGATCACGCCCGAAGGCGTGGCGCGCGAGGCGCAGCAGGGACGGGGTCGCGGCCGGGACGACGCTGGCGAGCACGATGCCGGTGATGTCGGAGAAGGCGAGGCCCGCCTGCGCGAAGAGGGGGTACAGGAGGGAGACGTACTCGTCGGCGGTGCGCTCCGGCTCCATGCGCAGCCGCCACTGGAGGATCAGCGTCTCGCCCCGGAAGACGCCGAACTTGACGTTGGTATTCCCGGCGTCCACGACCAGCAGCATACGGGGGATTATACCAGAAAACCCCTCCCCCCGGCGAGGGAGAGGGGTAGGGGTGAGGGGGCTATTCCCGGTCCTTCAGGAACATCTCCGTGACCCAGAACTGGCCGCGCTCGTCCCGGTAGATGCCGACGCCGATCTTGGCGAAGCGCGGCTCTAGGATGTTGGCGCGGTGGCCGGGGCTGTTCATCAGCGCCTGATGGCCGTAGGCGACGTTATAGGTGTCGTTGGACACGCTGCAATAGTAGATGTTCTCGCCCACCAGCAGGTACGGCGGCGTGTCCAGCCCGTCGTCGTGAATGCCCTTCAGATACCGATCCATCGGCGTGACCTGGCCGGCGGTCGGGGAGTGGTGGTCGAAGTAGTTGAGGTCGCACATCTCCTGCGAGTGGCCGCGGGCCACCATGACGAGGAGCGGGTCCACCGTCAGCGCGTTCAGACCCCGCGAGACGCGCTCGGCGTTGATGCGCTGAATGAACTCGCTCTCCTCCGGGCGCAGGCCATCTTCGCCGGAGCGGTGCGCGGCCGCGCCGAAGGGGGCGACGAATTTCAACGTCCCGCCGCGCGCGGCGGGGGAGAACAACTGGGCGCTATGTTTGACAGCGGTGCGCGGCGCGGGCATCTTGTGCGCGGCGCGGGCGGCGGGCACGCCGAAGGGGCCAGCCGGCAGAAAATTGGAAGTGACCAGGAAAATCCCGGCCAGTAATAACGATTTCAGCATCCGTGCGTCCGTCCTTCTCGGGTGACTTACTCCCAAAGGAGCACGCTGTTATTGTCGGAAGGAACCGGATGTTTCTAGAGGGAGGAAACAGGATGCCGAAAACTCTCGCAGTTCCACTAGCACTATAACATAGGTTTTCCCGCTCAGGCCGGAGAGTGTGTGAAAAATTTCTCAAATATTTTTTGCAGGCAGGCGAGGCACCAGGCGATCTGGTCGGGGAGGACGACGAGGGGGGGGACGAATTCCAAAACGCGCCCGTCGCCGGCGGGCAGAACGATCAGACCCTGCGCCAGCGCGCCGGGGACGAATTGCAGTGCGAGTTCGGGGGAGGCCATCTCCAGGCCCAGCATCAGCCCGCGCCCGCGCACGTCGCGGATCAGCGTTGGGTAGGACCGCTGGAGACGGCGCAGGCCCTCGGCAAGTTCCGCGCCGATCCGCTCTGCGCGCTCCGGCAGCCGCTCGCCCTCCAAGACCGCAAGGGCGGCGAGGGCGGCGGCGCAGGCGAGGGGGTTGCCGAGGAAGGTGCTCGTGTGCAGGGCCTCGCCCCGCGATTCGCCCCAGCAGGCCATCAGAGGCCGGGAGGCGACGCAGGCGGAGAGGGGCAGGCCGCCGCCCATCGCCTTGCCGACGCAGAGGATGTCCGGGACCACGTTTTCGGATTGGCAGGCGAACCAGCGGCCCGTCCGGCCCCAGCCGGTGAAGATCTCGTCCAGGATCAGCAGCGTGCCCGTCCGGTCGCAGATTTCGCGCAGGCCAGCCAGCCAACCCGGCGGCGGCACGACGATGCCGCCGCGCCCCTGAATCGGCTCGGCCAGCACCGCCCCAATGTCGCCCCGGCGCAGCCGCGCCTCAATTGCGAGCAGGTCGCCGCCGTAGGGCAGGTGGCTTGTGAAGCGGCCCAGCTGGGGCAGGAACGGGGCGCGGAAGTCGGCGCGGGCAGTGGCGTCCAGCGCGCCGTAGGTCAGGCCGTGGTAGCCGCCCTCAAACGCCAGCACACCGCGCTTGCCGGTAGCGAGGATAGCCGTCTTGAGCGCGGCCTCCACCGCGTCCCCGCCGTTCTGGCCGAGGATCACCTGGGCGTCGGGAATCGGGACGAACTCGGCGATGCGCTCGCAGAGGGCGACCTTGACCTCGGACGGGTGGACGTCTCCCATGCCGTGGAGCAGCTTCTGCGACTGCGCCTGCACGGCGGCCACAACATGCGGGTGGGAATGGCCGACGCTCGCCACGCCGAAGGCGGCCGTCATGTCCAGGAACGTGTTGCCGTCCACGTCCGTGACCAGGCAGCCTTCGGCGCGGTCCCAGAAGATGGGGAAGTCGGAGGAAAGGTAGGTGACGTGGGGACTCTCGACGCGCCGCAGCCGCCGCGCCAGCTCCCGCGAGCGCGGGCCGGGGACCTCCGTGAGCAGGCGCGGGAGCGGGGCGGAGGTCACGCCCGGTCGGTTTCCACTTGCAGGCGTATCTGGCGCAGGATGCCCGCCACCTGCTCGCATTTCTCCTCAGTGCCCGCGAAGACGATGGCGCGTCCGGTGCCGTCAATCTCGTGCGAGAGCGCCTCGGCCTTTTCCAATGTGCAGCCGGTCGCCTTCTGGAGCTGGATCTCCACCTGCTCGAACGTGTGCCAGTCGTCGTCGTAGACGATGACCACGTAGGGGCCGCCCGCCCCGACGTCGTCCTGCGCCTCCCGCTCGGCGGGCGCCTCCCGCGGCAGCGCCGCCGGCAGGACGGCCGGCAGCAGATCAATTCCTTGTATCACAGCGGTCATGCCCGCATTATACCCGCTCCGGCGAGTGGGAACAAGCGGGTTGGGTGCGAGGGAATCAGGGACTCTGGGTGACGGAGGGCGGGCGTTTTTCCGGCGTGAAGACAGTTCCCCCCGCTGCCAGAAGCGTCTGGTCGCCCGCCGCGACCTTCAAGGCGACGCGCTGCCCGTAGACGTGGGAGTCGTCCGGCGTCTGGACGGTCAGAATCGCCTGATCAAGTTGGTCACCGGACACGTCCGACAGCTCCTTCTGGAATGTGCCGGCGAACGCCTCCTGTTCCCAGGGCGGCATCGCCGCCAGCGGCAGGCCAGCGTCCGAGAAGGCCGCCGCGTGTTCCGCCGGGGACAGCAGGCCGACGACCCGCAGCGCGTGGTAGGTGCGGGGAACCATCGTGGCGAAGGACGTGCCGGGGATGGCCGTGTTGAAGGTCAGCCTGATCTGCGGCCAGGTCAGCGCGGCGGCGACCTCGGCGTAGTCGTCCAGCGTCAGCGCCCCCTGCTTCTCCATTTTCCGCCGCCACTCGGCGAGCAGGCGCTCTGGCACGTCCACGGCGCGGTCCTGCGCCCACGTCCGACTCCAGAACAGGTAGTCGTCGCCGACCTTCTGCGCCTGATAGTTCCAGTGCGCGCAGATGGCCGCGATCAGAGTCGGCAGCGGCCCCTTCAGCGTCTGCAAGCCATACTGCGGCGGATCACTTTGCTCAACCTGGGAACTCCGGCGCAGAAAATCCTCCTGATACAGCGTGATGTGCGCCGCCTGGGCGAGAGCCTGCAATGTGAAACCCACGTCCCGGCGCTGCTCGGTCGTCACTGTCCTGGCCGTCAGCAGCGGCGTCAGGTCAACGACCGGGCCTGACGCTTTCGCCGCCTCCGTCGGCCAGAGACTGCGCGGATCGGGATTCGTGTTGGTGTCGTAAGTGTCCAGAACGATATGCTCGCTTGCGGCGCCATCCAGGTTGATACTAATCAAATACTGGCCGAATGCCTCCGGCAATCTTTCGTCGTCATCCTGGTCGCGCCGGGTCACGGTGAGCGTGGGCGGCGCGGCGGGCGGGGGCGGTTCGGGGATGCCGTTAGGGTAGGGGTCGGCGGTGTGCGTCAGGGCCGCAAGCTCCTGTTCATGCTTCATGCTGTCGCGCTTTTGCTGTCGGAGGGCGGCGAGGTCGGCGGCGAACAGCGCCGGGTCCAGCGGGACGGCCTCGCCGTCCAGCAGCGCGTCGATCTGCGCGTCCGACAGGCTCTTGAACGCCTTGACGTAGACCTTATCTGCGTTATCGTCCCATCCGTGTGGCTCCTCCCCTTTATATTGGGCGCGCTCCTGCGGCGTCATCCCCGCCATGTTGCGCAGGTCGCGCAGCAGCACGGCGGCCTCGCGGCGCGGGTAGTCCAGCGCGTCCCGCTCCTCGGCCTCGGAGGCGGAGTCGCGCCAGAGCTGGAAGACGGGGCGGGCGCCGGCAGGGCGGTCCAGCGGGCCCCAGTGGTAGCCGTGCGGCCTGTCCGGGTCATGGCTGAGGAGGATGACGAGACGGTCCATCAGGGAATAAACCGGCTGGTCGGTCAGATGGAGCGTGACTCGCTGGTCGGCGGCCTCGCGGCGCGCGGTCAGGTCCACCTTGAGCGTCGGCGACAGGCGCGCCAGCACATCGCCCAGCGGCCGGTCCGTCGCCTCCACCGTGATCTTCTGCTGCAACGCGGGGATGTCGCGCAGCAGCTGCGGCGGGGGAGCCGCTGCCGATTCCGTGGCCGCTTGCCGGGCGGGAAGAGCCACGGCGGGCGTCAAATGGGCCGGCCACATTAGGAGGCACAGCAGCAGAACCGACAGGGAACGATTGGGCATGATCTGTCTCCGAGGCGATCTCTATGGGCCATTGTGGCACCTGCCAAATCGCCTGTCAATCTCTCCGCCCCGATCTATTTGCCTGCGGGGGCTTGACATCATGCCTGTCAAGCGTGTATGCTATCGGGTATGCGCGCCCAGCGCCGGAGGATTTGTGACACCGATGTCTGCACCAACGCCATCATCTTCCACTCCCCTGTCCGTGGTCATCCTCGGCTGCGGGCGGGTCGGCTCCACGCTGGCCCGGCAGCTCTCGCGCGAGGGGCATTCCGTCACCATCGTGGACATGACCAGTGACGCCTTCCGCCGCCTCGGCACCAAGTTCAAGGGCCAGCGGGTGATCGGGACGGGTCTCGACCAGGATACCTTGCGTAAGGCCCGTATCGACCAGGCGGACGTGTTCGTCGCCGTCACCCAGGGCGACAACACCAACATCATGGCCTCCCAGGTCGCCCGGCAGGTCTTCTCCGTCCCCCGCGTGATCGCGCGCATCTACGACCCCATCCGGGCGCAGGCGTACCGCGAGATGGGCATCACGACGCTCTGCACGACCACGCTGGCGGCGGGCATCATCCGCGCCGAGGCGCTGGGCACACCGGACAGCGGCCCGGTGATGCAGGTGGTCGAGGCCGCCGACCGCGCCTATCTGGAGATGGCGGGCTGAAGCTCCGGGGCGAGCGGGGAGGAAAACGCAATGTATGTGATCGTGACAGGCGGGGGCAAGGTCGGCTACTACCTGACCAAGCAGTTGATCGCCGAGGGCCATGAAGTGCTGCTGATGGAGAAGGACCGCCGCCGGCACGCGATGCTGGCGGAGGAACTTGGTGAGATCGTCGTACAGGGCGACAGCTGCGAGGTGCGCGTCATGAGCGAGGCGGGCTTCGGGCGCGCCGACGTGGTCGTGGCGGTCACGGGCGATGACGAGGACAACCTGGTCATCTGCCAGATGGCGAAGACCAAATTCGCCGCGCCCCGCACCGTTGCCCGTGTCAATGACCCGGCCAACCTGGGCCTGTTCCAGAAGCTGGGCATTGACACCACCGTCTCCAGCACTCAGATCATCTTCAACCTGCTGGAGCAGCAGATCGAGCCGGGTGAGGTCATCCCCGTCGGCGCGCTGCGCAACGGCAACATCGAGGTGGTCGCCGTCCACGTCTCCCAACGCTCTCCGGTGCTGGGCCGCACGATCCGGGACCTGCCGCTGCCGGGCAACGCCCTGATCATCTCCGTGATCCGCCACGACAACGCCCTGCTGCCCCAGGGCGACACGGTGTTCGAGGCGGACGACTCGGTGATCGCCCTGGTGGACGCCGACGAGGAGCCGCAGCTGCGCCACGTCTTCTCCGAGGGCCACTGAGGCCCCCCGCCCCCAGTAATGGGGGGAGTCAGAGGTTCCCCATGCCCGCCCCGCCGGTCCCCGCCGCCGAAGCCGCCCGCCAGCGCGCGCAGCGCCGCCGCCTTCGCCGCCGGGTGATCGGCGTCATCTACGGCATCCCCCTCCTGCTGCTGGCGTGCGCGCTCTACCTTTACCTGGGGCCCAAGCCCCCGCCGCCGCCCGCCGTCCTCCCGGTTACGCCCCAGCGGGCCGCGCAGGCGACGCAGCGCATTGACGCCGTGCGTCAGGCGCTGACCGAGCCAGCCCCGCCGGAAGCCCCCCCCGCCCCCACTCCTGGAGGAAAGGACACAAGGCAGACGGCCCCCGCGTCGGGCCCGCTCCCGCCGGTCCGCCATGTACGCGGGCCGCAGGGGGAGGACCTCGTCACACTCCAACTCTCCGAGGCAGACCTGAACGCCTTTCTCTCCGGCAATGACAAGCTGAAGGCCACGCTGGAGGCGAAGGGCGTCCACGCCGTCTCCGTCGAGCTGACGCCGCCGTCCGGCATCATCTTACACGCCAACGCCACGCTCAAGGGGCTGACGGACAACGCGCTGGTGGCGGCGACCCTGTCGCCCGACCCGCAGACGGCGGTGCGCCTCAACGTCACGGACGCTCGCTTCGGGCGGCTGCCGCCCCCGGCGGTCAGGGCGGCGGTGGACCGGATCGCCGGGCAGGTGCTCGCCAACCCGCACCGCCCCCTGTCGCTGACCGTTCGGCGGGTGGAGGTCCGGGGGACGGACCTGATCCTGACGGGCGTGGAAAACAGGCGCAACGCGGCCAAGTAGCGCCTCCGCTCAGGAGACGTTCACCCCGGCCACGATATCCCCCTTGCTGTCTTCCTTGACGTAGCGGCGCTGGTCACGCTTCCCCGGCCTGGGCGCGGGCTTGGAGGCGTCGAAGATGGGCCTGCCGCCATCATCCTTGCCGTCCGGCCCGACGCTGTAGAGCACATACTTGTCGCCGACGCGCCTGTAGCGGAGCGGGCCGGAGAGGGCGAAGGGGTCGTCTGGGACGCGCGACAGATAGGTCGGAATGAGTGCGTCCAGCGTGGCCGGGTAGACTCCGTGCTCCACTCGGTAGGCCCGTAGGGCCAGCGCCGTCAGCAACAGCGCGTTCTGGGCTTCGCCGCTCGCTTCTCCGAATCGGGCCGTGTCGTCGCTGATGACCAGCATCTGGCTCAACGGATCGGACACATAGGCGGGCGCTCGTCACCCACGCATCCTATTTTCAGATTTTCAGAGCGTGATGTCTTGCCAGTGTTGAGCCGGAATGAATTGGGCCAGGTGGCCGACGTTGCCGGTGGCGACGACGGCCCCGCCGGGCGGGTAGCCGAGGGTGACGGCCTGGGCGGCGAGGACGACATCGGCGTCCAGGGCGTGGCGGTCAGCCGTGGGCCGTCCGGCCTGGCGGGCCTGAGCCCAGAAGTTGGCGGCCTGACGCATGGCGGCGGTGTCCAGCGGAAGGTAGTCCAGGCTCTCCGCCAGTAAATCCAGGGCGCGCAGGCTGCGCGTCAGCCGCGCCAAGAGCAGCTCGCGCCGGAGTTCGTAGTCCGCGATCTCCGGCACGATCACGCGCGCCCCGGCGGCGGCAAGTGTCGCGGTCCAGGCGCGGCAGGCGACGGTATCGGGACCCGCCTTAGTGTGGACCAGCAGGCCGAGGGGCCCGGTGTCCAACAGCACGGCGTGCAGACGCGGGGAAGGGGCAGGTGCGCTCACGCCTCCTCCCATTGTTGCCCGGTCTCCGGGTCCCAGCGGCGCAACTGGAACGGATGCCGCGCCAGCCCTTGTTGCAGCGTCTCCAGCGCGGCGCGTTGCTCTTCCGCGTCCCAGTCCTCCCCCAGCCGTTCCAGCATGGCGAGCGCGCGGGCGCGGCCCTCCGGCGTCCCCAGCCGGTCGATCAATGGCGACGGCGCGGGCGGGGTGGGGGACGGTTCCTGAAGCAGCGCCAGGGCGTCAGCGCGACGAATGCGCCACGAGCGACCGCCGAGCGGTTTGCGTGCCGGCAATAGTTTGTCTTTGATCCGCCTTCGCACGACACGTGGTTTCATCTGCAAGAGACTCGCCACCTGATTTACCGTCAGTAAATCATCAGGGGCATAACTGACAGTCATAAAAACACCTCCTGACATACTATACCATCTCTGCACATATAATACCACTAACGTACATAAAAGAACATTAAGGTTATGCTGATACATTTCTGCAATTCATGTGCAACCAGCATCTGTGAGGAACTGTTGCAGGTGTGCCTTTAGGACATCCTGATCCCGGATTTCGCACTGCCAAATGACCAGGCTCTGCCAGCCGATGGCAGCGAGTTCCTGTTGTGCCGCCGTGTCACGCCGGATGTTTGCATCGATCTTCTTGTTCCAGAACTCGACGTTGCTGGTCGGGCGTGCGGCGTGCCGGCAGCCGGGATGTCCGTGCCAGAAGCAGCCATGGACGAAGATGATCTTTCTGCGGCTCGGCAATACAATATCCGGCTTGCCGGGCAAGTCTTTGTTTGGGGGCAACGATCCAGTCGGGCCGGTTCTTACGGGTTCACCCCGCCCCCGCTGTCCTCCTGTTCGCTAGGGCGGGGTATAATGAGGGGCATGGCGCGGGTGACAGTGGAAAAACCGTACCGGGGGGCGACGCCGGACCCGGCGGAGGCGACGCGGGAGGCGATGCGCGTCGCCAAGACGGGGCGGCTGCCGCTCGTGGAGGTGTTTTACTCCCTCCAGGGCGAGGGGCTGCGGACGGGGCAGGCGACGGTATTCGCGCGGCTGGCCGGGTGCAACCTGGCCTGCGACTTCTGCGACACGGACTTTCGCGTACAGGAGACGTACGCGCCGGAGGGGCTGGTAGAGGAGATCGAGCGAGTCGGCGGGCCGTGTCGCTGGGTCTGCTTCACGGGCGGGGAGCCGACGCTGCACGACCTTCAATCTGTGTGCGACGCGCTCCACATACGGGGGTATCGCATCCAGATGGAGACCAACGGAACGCGGCCCCGGCCCGGCTGGGGGGTGGATCATATCACGGTGTCTCCCAAGCAGCCCCAGGGCGGGCGGCTCCATCCCTGGTACGAGCGTCACGCCGCCGAGTTCAAGTACGTCGTGGACGGCGAGGACGATCTGCGGCGGGCGCTGGACGGGGCGGCGCATGGGCGGCCAACATTCGTGCAGCCCAACGCGCTGAACCCGGCGGCGATGTCGCTGTGCATCGGGGCCGTGCAGGCGCACCCCGACCGGCTACGCCTGTCGCTGCAAACGCACAAGTTCCTGCATATCCGCTGAGGCGGCCAGTTTGCCGGACATAGGGGCAGGGGTAGATTCCTCCTGGCACGTACTTTTGGATGAGCCGGAGGTTTCCCATGAAAGTCACGAAACTGCTGACCCTGTTGGCGGTCGGCGCGACGGGCGCGTTGCTCTACCGCCGCTACGCCGAATCCACCGCGCCCCTGCCGGGGGCATCGCCGGTCGCGCCGGTCGTGGAGGACGTGCTGAAGAAGCACCAGGGCGAGGACTCGCCGATGGTCCATGCGTTTGAGGAGGCGCTGGAGGAGGAGCGGCGCTACGAGGAGCAGTTGGCGCACGATGCCGGCGTGCGGGCGTAGCGGTGTGGGATGATCAGGCCTGCAGATAATCGCGCAGGCGCTTCTTGCGGGCGGCGGCGCGCAGTTTACGCAGGGCCTGGCCCTCAATCTGGCGGACGCGCTCGCGGGAGATGTTCAGCTCCTCGCCGATCTGCTGGAGCACGGACTTGTCGTCCTCGTCAAAGCCGAACCGCTTGCGCATGATGATCTTCTCGCGCTCGTCCAGCGTGTTCAGGATCGCCTCGATCTCGTCGCGCATCTCGCGGGCGATCAGCTCGTCCTGCGGGTTGGGCGCGGCGCGGTCCAGGATCAGGCTGCCCAGGGCGGTGCTGTCGTCGCCGACCGTCATGTCCAGCGAGATGGGGTCTTGCGTGGTCTGCAGTAGCGAGTTCATCTTGCGCATGGACAGCCCGGTGTGCCGGGCGATCTCCTCGACCGTCGGCTCCTGGCCCGTGGCGCGCTGCAGCTCGGCGCGCGACTTGTCGATCTTGCGCAGGCTCTCGGAGATGTGGGCGGGCAGGCGGATCGCCTTGGACTTGTTGTCCACGGCGCGCCCGATGCTCTGGCGTATCCACTGCGTCGCGTACGTGCTGAAGCGGTAGCCCATGCGCGGCTCGAAGCGCTCCGTGGCCGTCATCAGGCCCAGGGCGCCCTCTTGGATGAGGTCCTCCAGGGGGATGCCGCTGGCGATGTAGTTCTTGGCGATGGAGACGACCAGGCGCATGTTGGCCTCGATCAGCCGCTCCTTGGCGCCCAGGTCGCCGCCCTGGGCGCGCCGGGAGAGGATTTTCTCCTCCAACGCGGTGAGTAGTTTGGTGCGGGTCAGGCGGTTGATGTAGGAGGCGAGGTCGTCGGCGTAGCCGCCGGAGTCCGCGCCCTCCGGGGGATGGGGCGTCAGGGGATTGACGTCCTCTTCCGGCGACGCGAAATAGAAATGATCGGCGGTGGCCATAGGATGTGCTCTGCCCTGGGGTGCCGAAGGCGGTTCAGCCGGTGCCCCCCGAGGCGGTCGCCGGACGGTGTCGAACAAGAGCGCAGGCCTGGCAGTGTTCGGCGCAGAGGCGCAATTTTCCTCCTGGTCCTGCTGGTCACTATACCCAGATTTGCCGGAGTTGACGCCATCAGATTGTGCGGGCATTTGTGAAAGACGAAATGGGCCTGCCCGGCGCGGGGCGGCTTGACGCGCGCGGCGTCACCGTCCGGTACGGCCCGGACGCCCCGCCCGTGCTGGCCCGGCTCACGCTGGGGATACGGCGGGGGGAACTCATCGGCGTGGTCGGGCCGAACGGGGCGGGCAAGTCCACACTGGTGCGGACACTGTCGCGGGCGCTGCGGCCCGCCCCCGGCGTGGTGATGCTGGCCGGGCAGGACCTTTATCATGGGGTCTCGGCGCGCGAGTCGGCCCGCCAGATCGGCGTCGTGCCGCAGGACGCGCCCATCGCCTTCGACTTCTCCGTGCGCGAGGTGGTGGAGATGGGCCGCGCCCCGCGCCTGCCGCGCCGCCCGTTCGCCGCGCCCACCCCGGCGGACGAGCGAGCCGTCCGGGAGGCGCTGCGCCGCGCGGACATCGAGCCGCTGGCGGGGCGGCCGGTCACGACCCTGTCCGGTGGCGAGCGGCAGCGGACGCTGCTGGCGCGCGCCCTGGCGCAGGAGACGGAGGTGCTGCTGCTCGATGAGCCGACGGCCCACCTGGACCTGCGCCACCAGACCCTGACGCTGGCACTGGTCCAGGGACTGGCGCACGCGCACGGCAAGGCCGTGCTCGCCGTCCTGCACGACCTGAACCTGGCGGCGGCCTACTGCGATCGGCTGATCCTGCTGCACCGGGGCGAGATCGCCGCGCAGGGGACGCCGGACGAGGTCCTGACCCCGGCCAATCTCCTGCAGGTCTACGGCGCGCGCGTCTGGGTGCGCCGCCACCCCGTCACGGGCCGCCCGTTCCTGCTGCCACTCCCGGAGGCGGGGCCGGACGCGGCCCCGGCCGTGAGGCGGACAGTCCATGTGCTCTGCGGCGGCGGCACGGGCGCGCCGCTGCTGTTCGCGCTGACGCGGCGTGGTTTCGCGGTGACGGCGGGCGGCCTCAGCGCGGGCGACACGGACGCCGAAGCCGCCGAAGCACTGGGCGTCCCCTATCCCCGCGAAGCGCCCTTCTCCCCGCTGTCCGAGGCGGTGATCGCGGAGGGGAGCCGACTGGCGGCGCAGGCCGATGTTGTGGTGCTGTCGGAGGTCCTTTTCGGCCCGCAAAACTTGGCGACGCTGGAGTCCGCGCTTTCCGCCCTCCACGCCGGCAAGCCCGTCCTCTGCGTCCAGCCCGCCGGTCGCCCCTTCGCCGCGCGCGACTTCACGGGCGGCGCGGCGGCGGCGCTCTGGGAGCAGTTGCTGGCAGCGGGGGCTGGCGTCGTGGAGGATGCGGACGCCGTGCTCATTCAGATTCAGGCGTTTTCCGAGTAGAATTAAGTCGTGGAAGGAAAAACTGTGGAAGCTGTCATCGCGCACGAGATTGAGCCGGAAATCGCCGGGCCGCCGCCGCGCGCGGTCCGCCTGCCGTGGCGCACGCAGGCGCTGCTGGCGCTGGCGGGGGCGCTGGCGGCGCTGCTGTTTGTCTTCGGCGCGCGCGCCATTCTGGAGGCGGCCCGACTGGGCTGGGTGGCGGCCTCCGGGCGGGCGGTGGCGGCACGGGTGGTCGCGGTTCGCATGGAGCCGGGGATGGTTCCGGGCGATCCGGCGCGCCCGTCCGGCCTCCAGTACGAGTATGTTGACCCTTTTGATGGGAGCCTCGTGCGGCGCTTCGCCCGCATCAGCCCGGAGCCGCCGCGCGACCCGGGCGCGCCGCCGCGCATCGGGACGAAGGCGCGTCCCGCCCCGCCGCCCGTGGTGCGGATCGGCGACCGTCTGCCGCTGCGGGTCGCCCGCTGGCGGGGCCGGTCCGTTGCCCTGTTCTGGAGGCCGTCCCCGCTCGGCAAGGGATTCTTCCTGACCCTCTGCGGCCTGGTGGTCATGGGCGTCAGTGTGCGCCTGATGCAGATGCTGTCGCACTGGCGGCGGCTGCGGACCCGGCTGCTGAGCGACGGCGTGGCGGCGGTCGGCACGATCATCCACAAGTACGCCGAGGTCGGCGACACGCCGCACTACTTCCTGCGCTACGGCTACGCCACCGTGCCCGCCGGGGAGTCGCCGGGGGAGGCGCTGGAGTACGAGGAGCAGATCAGCCGGGAGCAGTGGCAGCGGTTCGAGATCGGCCAGCCGGTGACGGTGCTGTACGACCCCGCCCAGCCTGCTCAGGCAGGGCTGTATGCGCTGATGAAGAACGGGTAGTGGCAAAAGAAAAGTAGGGGCGGCCCGGTGGGTCGCCCCTACATCATTGGTGCATCAGTGCGCGCCGACCTGCTGGGCCTGCGGCTCGGTGATGCTGTCCGGGGTCGGGGTGGCCCCGTGATGGCCGTTGCCGGACGCGCCGGTGGAAGAGTGGACTAGCTCGGCGCTGCCGATGCCCTCGGCGATGCGGCGGCCGTAGTCGGCGTCGCACTGGGTCAGGTGATGCACCATGCGCTCCTGGATGTCCGGGTTGCACTGCTTCAAGGCCCCCACCAGGTTGGAGATCAGCTCGTCGCGCTCCCAGTCCTCAAACGCACGGTAGCGCTCGCCGGCCTGCTTGTAGGGGTTCTGGCGGTCAATGGCTTGGCGGACCAGGTTGCCCTGCACGGCGGGCGTGTGGGGCTGGCCCGCCGGCTCGGCCTGCTGGAGTCCTCCCCGGCTGCTCGGCTCGTAGTTGATGTGCGGGTTCTCGCCGCCGTTGTCCACCACGTAGGTCATCTGGCCGTCGCGCTGGTTGGTGGCGATGTGGGTCTTGGGCGCGTTGATCGGCAACTGGAGGTAATTCGTCCCCACCCGGTACCGCTGGGTGTCCGAGTAGGAGAACGTCCGGCCTTGCAACATCTTGTCGTCGGAGAAGTCCAGGCCGTCCACCAGGACGCCCGTGCCGAACGCGGCCTGCTCCACCTCGGCGAAGTAGTTCTGCGGGTTGCGGTCCAGCACCATCTTGCCCACGGGGCGCATCGGGAACTGGTCAGTCGGCCAGATTTTTGTGTCGTCCAGTGGGTCGAAGTCCAGCTCCAGGTGCTCGCCGTCGGACATGATCTGGACCTGCAGCTCCCATTCGGGGAAGTCGCCGCGCGCGATGGCATCATAGAGGTCCTGGGTGGCGTGGTTGAAGTTGGTCGCCTGGATGGCGTCGGCCTCGGCCTGGGTGAGATTCTTGACGCCCAACTTCGGGACCCAGTGGTACTTGACCAGCACGCCCTCGCCGTCCTTGTTGACCCACTTGTACGTGTTGACCCCGGACCCCTCCATGTGCCGGTAGTCGGCGGGGATGCCCCACGGGCTGAACACGAACGTGATCATGTGCATGGACTCCGGCGTCAGGCTGATGAAGTCGAACTGCCGGTTCGGGTCCTGCCGGTTGGTCACGGGGTCGGGCTTGTGCGAGTGGATGAAGTCGGGGAACTTGATGGCGTCGCGGATGAAGAAGACCTTGAGATTGTTGCCGACCAGGTCCCAGTTGCCGTCCTCGGTGTAGAACTTGACGGCGAAGCCGCGCGGGTCGCGCAGCGTCTCCGGCGAGTGGCCGCCGTGGATGACGGTGGAGAAGCGCACGAACAGCGGGGTGCGCTTGCCCTTTTCTTGAAAGAGCTTGGCGCGGGTGTACTTGGCAATGGGCTCGTCGCCGACCGCGCCGTAGGCCTCGAAGTAGCCGTGGGCGCCCGCGCCGCGCGCGTGGACCACGCGCTCCGGGACGCGCTCGCGGTCGAAGTGACTGAGCTTCTCGATGAAGTGATAGTTCTCCAGAGTCGCCGGGCCGCGATTGCCGACCGTGCGAAGGTTCTGGTTGTCGTAGACGGGGTGGCCCTGGCGCGTCGTCAGGGTGTCCTGGGCCGGGGCGGCGTCATTGGCGGCCTCGTTTTTCTGGCCGTTGCCCTGGCCGTTCGTGTTCTCACTCATGGGCTGGGGTCCTTCCTAAATGGCTGCGAAGTGTTCAGCGCGGCATTATTATACGCGCAACGGCGGGTTTCCTAAACGGCGTTTGGCGAACTCTTCGGCCCTACGCCCGCTGCACCAGTGCCGGGTCGTCCGCGGTGGGGGTGTTGACGCGGCGGGAGACGGGGTAGGTCTCCAGCTCGTCGGCGGGGTAGGGGGCCAGCAGGGAGAGCAGGGATTGCGTGTCGGCCACGGACCCGTCCAGCCAGCGGCCCTCGTCCTCGGGGCGCAGGATGATGGGCATCCGGTCGTGGATCGGGGCGATCAGGGGGTTGGGCGTGCCGGTGATGATGGTGCAGGAGCGCAGCGGGGAGCCGTCCGGCGTGTGCCACTCGTCCCACAGGCCGGCGAAGGCGAACAGGGCGTTGTCCTTGCGGTGGATGAACATGGGCGTTCGCCCGCCCTCGGCGGGGTTGTCGGCCTCCTGCCATTCGTAGAAGCCGTCGGCGGGGATCAGGCAGCGGCGGCGCTTCAGGGCGGTGCGGAAGGCGGGCTTCTCGGCCAGTGTCTCCGCGCGGGCGTTAATCATGCGGCTCCCGATCTTGGGGTCTTTGGCCCAGGAGGGGATCAGGCCCCAGTGATACTGGGCCAGGTGTCGCGCGCCGTTCTGCGTCACGACCGTGACCGGCTGCGTCGGCGCGATGTTGTAGCGCGGCTCCAAATCGGGCAGGAGCTCCGCCACGAACCGCTCGGCGATCTCGTCGGCGCTGTGATGCAGTGTGAATCGTCCGCACATGGGCATTCCTCAACAGTGTGTTGCCCCTATTGTACCCCGCCGTTTCCCGCTGCGATTGACGCCGCTCTCCATCGCTTTGTATAATGATTGGTATGGCAAAGCCTGAGCACAGCGATCCATCTTCAGCCTGCCGGCACGCCTGGGGACGGGAAAATCCGGCATCCGGCCGGGCACTATCCTGGCGCGCTGCCTGGACCGGCCCGAAATATCTCCGTTGTCTTCGGAACGCGGGAGGGCGCTTCGGCGCGGATGACTCATGAACGACTTATCCCTGAACAACCCGTTTGACCTGAGTGGACGTGTCGCGATCGTGACCGGGGGCGGGGGGGGCATCGGGCTTGAGGCCGCGCGGACACTGGCGCGGGCCGGCGCGGACGTGGCCATCGCCGAGATCGCCTCGGGCCCTGGGGCGGCGGCGGCGGACGGCGTGCGCGCGCTGGGGCGTGCGTCCCTACAGGTCGAGACCGACGTGCGCCTGCCGGCCAGCGTGGAGGGCATGGTGGCCCGGGTGATGGACACATTCGGCCGGATCGACATCCTGGTCAACAGCGCCGGGATCACCGTGAACGTGCCCGCCGAGGAGATGCCCGACGACGCCTGGCTGCGCGTGCTCGACGTCAACCTCAACGGCGTGTTCTGGTGCTGCCGGGCGGTGGGGCGGCAGATGCTGGCGCGAGGCCGAGGGGCGATCGTCAACATCGCGTCCATGTCCGGCTCGGTCGTGAACTGGCCGCAGCCGCAGGCCGCCTACAACGCCTCCAAGGCCGCCGTGGTCATGCTGACGAAGTCGCTGGCTGTGGAGTGGGCCGGGCGGGGCGTGCGCGTCAACTCCGTCTCGCCGGGCTACATCGGCACGGAGATGACACAGCGCGGGATGAGCCGCGCCGACTGGAGAGAGGCGTGGCTGGAGAGGACGCCCCTGGGCCGGGTGGGCGATCCGGCGGACGTGGCGCGGGCGGTCTGGTACCTGGCGTCGGAGGCCTCGGCGTTCGCCACGGGAACGGACCTGATTGTGGACGGCGGCTATACATCCTGCTGACACGACCCCGCCAGCGAAGTCGCCTGGCCCCCGGGCCTTACGGTAGGAATGTCCGGCGCGGGCGGCGAATAGAGGCACATCACTTTTCGCAAGGAGCGACCCCAATGGCACTTCCCCCGGTCGGCGCGCAACTCATCGTGTTCGGCGGCAAGTACGACATTAATACCCAGACGGACGTGATTCTGGACAGCATCGCCCGCGCGGGCTATGCCGCCGTGGAGGGCGGCGCGAGGGACGCGGCGCTGTACAAGCAGAAACTGGACGAGCGGGGGCTGGTCTACGGCGGCTCTCACACCGGCCTGCGGGCCTTGCAGGACGTGACGCCGCTGGTCGAGTACCTGCGGGGCGTCGGCGGCAGCGACCTGTGCAACTCCGGCCTGCTGCGCTGGGGCGACCTGACCGCCGAGGACTACCGGCAGGCCATCCCGCTGCTCAACGAGGCCGGGCGCAAGCTGCGCGATGAGGGCGTCCGCTTCCACTACCACCACCACGACTTCGAGTTCAAGAAGGTGGACGGCGGCAAGTCGGGGATGGACCTGCTGATGGAGGGCCTGGACCCGGAGGCGGTGGACTTCTGCATTGACGTGGCCTGGGTGCAGAAGGGCGGCGAGGACCCGGCCCAGTACCTGGTGAGGCACAAGGACCGGATCGGCTACCTGCACTTCAAGGACTTCAACGACGCCGGCTGGATCGAGCTGGGGCAGGGGAAGGTGGACTTCGCGGCCATCATGCAGGTCCTGCCCGACATCACTGGCGCGCGCTGGGTGATGATCGAGCAGGACTCCACGGCGATTGACCCGGTGGACAGCGTCGCCATCAGCCGCCGCTATCTCAAGGACACGTTCGGGTACTGAAAGCGGCACATGGCCTTGACACCGCCGGCTGCAAGGTTCATAATCATGGCATTCCCTATGGGTTAGGCGGCGCAACGATGAACCTCTTCACCCGATTGGCGCGGCAATTCCAGGCGATGCGGCATGAGCGAGGGGCGCAGCGCGCGCTGGCGCGGGATGAGTTCGGCGAGGCCGCCGCCCACGCCCGTGCGTTCTGCGAATTGGAGCCGGACAACCCCCACGCGCATTACCTGCTGGCGCTGGTGTACGTCCAGGGAGGACGTCACGCGGAGGCGCTGCCGCACCTGGAGCGGGCGGCGCGGCACTGGCCCGATGATGCGCCCACGTTCTACGCCCTCGGCGTCTGCCATGATTACCTGGACGAGCCGCGGGCCGCCATCGCCGCCTACCGCCGGACCCTGGCGCTCGCGCCGCACTGGGTCATCGTCCTCAAGCACATCGGGCGCTGCTGCTACCGCCTGGGCGACACGCGCGGGGCGGAGCAGGCGCTGACTCGCTACTGCGCGGAGGCCCCCGAGGACAAGGAGGCGCACGACCTGCTCGGCTACGTCTCCTACCGCCAGGGCCACCTGCGGCTCGCCTACGGCCACTACGCGCAGGCCTCCCACCTTGATCCCCTTAACCCCCAGTTGGAGCGAAACGCCCGCCTCCTCTACCGACGCAGCGCCACATCCTAACGTGCCGGCCCGCCGTTGCGAGGACGGCTCGCGGGGTGTATAATAGCAGCCAGGAGGCGAGGAAAACGATGACGACTCTGACGATGCCGCGACTGACCGCCGGCGGCGTGGAGCTGGACACGTCGCCGGGGGCGTTCGGCGCGCTGCGCCGCTCGGACCATCTGCTGCATGACACTGGGGCGCTCCAGGCTCGGATGGAGGAGGACGGCTACTTGTTCCTGCCGGGCCTGCTGGACCGGGACGAAGTCCTGGCCGCGCGTCGCGCGCTGACCGACCGACTGGCCACTGAGGGCCACCTCGACCCGGCCCATCCCGCCCAGGACGCCGTCGCCCGCCCCGGCTCCGACCTCATCTTCCGGCCCGATCTGGCCCTCCGCAACCCGGCACTGGATCGCGTGCTCTACTCCGGCGCGATGATGGACTTCTACGCGCGCTTCTTCGGCGAGCCGGTCCGCCACTACGACTTCACCTGGCTGCGCGCCGCCGCACCGGGCAAAAACTCCTCGCCCCACGCCGACATCGTCTACATGGGGCGCGGCACCTTTGACGTGCTGACGGCCTGGACGCCGCTGGGCGACATCCCGATGGATCACGGCGGCCTGATCGTCCTGGAAGGTTCGCATCATCGGCGCGACGCCATCGCCGACTACCTGAGCCGCGACGTGGACGCCTACTGCGTCAACGGCGCGAACGCCGCCCAGATAGAGGGAGGGGAGAGGCAGTGGGAGTGGGACGGCGTGCTGGATCACGACGCCGCCGACCTGCGCCGCCGTCTGGGCGGACGCTGGCTCTCTGCCGACTTCCGCATGGGCGACCTGCTGACCTTCACGCTCGCCACCGTCCACGCCAGTCTGGACAACCACTCGGACCGCATCCGCCTCTCCTCGGACTCGCGCTACCAGC
>JAFAZD010000055.1 GCA_019239955.1 Armatimonadota bacterium
GTTACCTGGCAGTACGTTTCTTTAGATGGGAGTGAAGCGATATCGGTACATCGCGGGCCAATTGGACCGAGCCGTCGTCCCGGAGTCGGGCGCGTGGGCGCTGGGCCTGCCGCTGGTCGGCGTGATGGCCCGGCGTCGCCGGAGGACGTGAAAGGCTTCCCCTTTCGGGTACGAGGGACATTAATCGGCGGCGGTCTTCCGGGCAGGGAGGCCGCCTTTTCGCGTTCCAGGAGTCAGTCCATGCCGAATCACGTCAGCACCGGTGACAGACCGAACAGAGACTCGCCCGCAAGTAACGAAATAACGCCTTCGGTTGACGAACCCCGGAGCGGACGGGTAGACTGAGCGGCAGAGGAGAGACACACGCTGATGCCGCGCGAGATCGTGCTGGGGAACGGGGAACTGCTCGTCAACCTGGACCACAACCTCTTTGTTCGGGACATCTACTACCCCTATGTCGGCTGGGCCAACCACGTCGGGGGGCATCGCTGCCGCGTCGGCGCCTGGACCGAGGGCGGCGCGCTGGCCTGGCTGGACGAAGGCGGCTGGGACCGCAAGGTCGCCTACGCCGAGGGGACGCTGGTGACCGACTGCGTGTTGCGGCATACCGGGCTGGGCGTGCGCCTGTCGGTCGCCCAGGCCGTCGCGCACGACAGGAACATCTTTCTACAGCGCTTCACCGTCGAGAACACCGCGGACGAGGCGCGGCAGGTGCGCCTGTTCTTCGCCCACGACCTGCGGATTGACGAGAGCGACATCGGCGACACGGCGTTCTATCATCCCTGGCACCGGGCGATGATCCACTACAAGCGCGACCGCTATTTCCTGTTCGGCGGCGAGGTCGGGAAGGGAGCGGCGGAGACGGGCGAGGGCATCTGGCAGTACGCCTGCGGCGAGAAGGGCTTCCGGGGGGCCGAGGGGACGTGGCGCGACGCCGAGGACGGCCTGCTCTCCATGAACGCCATCGCGCAAGGCTCGGTGGACAGCGTCGTCAGCTACCGCCTCACGATTCCGGGACGCGGGCGGGGCACCCTGCGCGTCTGGATGACGGCGCATGAGAATGCGGAGGAGGCCGCCGCCCTGCAGACGGCGCTCCAGACGCAGGGGTTTGACGAAGCGCTGGCCGCGACGGCGGCGCACGGACGGGCGCTCGCCGCCGACTGCCGCCCCGACCTGGACCGACTCCCGCCGCGCGTCGCCGCGCTGTTCACCCGCAGTCTGCTCCTGATCCGCACCCAGGCGGACAAGCGCGGGGCGATTCTCGCCTCCAACGACAGCGACATCATGGAGACCGCCCGCGCCCACTACTCCTACATGTGGCCGCGCGACGGGGCGCTCGTCTCCTACGCCCTCGACCGGGTCGGGCTGCGTGAGATGAGTCGCCCGTTCTTCGAGTTCTGCGCCCGCGTTCTGCCCAAAGACCGAGCGGCCCTGATGCACAAGTACGGCCCCGACGGCACCGTCGGGGCCTCCTGGCACCCCTGGATCGTGGACGGCCAGCCGGAGATCCCCTTCCAGGAGGACGGCACGGCGCTGGTGGTCTGGGGACTCTGGCACCACTACCAGCAGTACGGGGACAAGGATTTTTTGGCCGCGATGTACCGCCGCCTCGCCCGTCCCGCCGCCGAATTCATGGCGGGCTTCCGGGACACGAAGACCCGCCTGCCCCTGCCCTCATGGGACATCTGGGAGGAGCGGCGCGGCGCGCACATCTGGACGACCGCCGCCGTCGCGGCGGCCCTCGCCGCCGCCGCCGACATCGCCCGCCTGCTCGGCGACGCCAAGCCCGCCGACACGTTCCACAGAGCCTCCCAGGAGGTCAGCGAGGCCCTGCTCGCGCACTTCTGGGACGAGGACGCCGGACGTTTCGCCCGCATGGTGACGACCGACGCGGGCGGCGGCCCCGCCCGCGACCTGACAGTCGACTCCTCCGCCTCCGCCCTATTCCTCTTCGGCGTCCTGCCGCCCGACGACCCCAAGATGGTCGCCACCATGCACGCCCTGGGCCGCCACCTCTGGGTGAGGGCCGGTGCGGGCGGCCTGGCCCGCTACGAGCGTGACTACTACTTCCGCGTCTCCGACGACTTCGAAAAAGTCCCCGGCAACCCCTGGATCATCTGTACCCTCTGGCTGGCGGACTGGTACATCGCCACCGCGAAAAGCGAGGCCGAGATGCGCGGGGCGCTGGACCTGCTGGAGTGGGCCACCCTCTGCGCCCTGAGCACCGGCGTCCTCTCCGAGCAGGTCCACCCCCACACGCTGCAGCCGCTCTCCGTCGCCCCCCTCACCTGGTCCCACGCCCAGTTCGTCCAGACGGCGACCAATTATCTGGACAAGCTGGCGGCACTGGCAAAAACAACGTAGGGGCGGCCCGCCGGGCTGCCCCTACGCCCATCTGCTCCCCCAGGATTGGGGGCCGGGGGGCTACTTTCTCAGCGTCTGCTCCTGCGTCTGCGTCTGCACTGCGACCGGCCCATGCCCCTCCTTCTCGCCCAAGATTGGGGATTGGGGGGCGAGGCCGACATCGCCGCCGCGCTTGGAGAACAGGATCGCGCCCGTCAGCAGGCCAGCCGTCAGCACGATGATGACGATGCGGACGCTGATCGGCAGGGTGGGGGACACGACCGCGCCGGCGATCAGGACGCCGACCAGGTTCATCACCTTGATCAAGGGGTTCAGCGCCGGCCCCGCCGTGTCCTTGAACGGGTCACCCACCGTGTCGCCGATCACGGCGGCCTTGTGCTCGTCGGTGCCCTTGCCGCCGAACAGGCCGTCCTCCACCTTCTTCTTGGCGTTGTCCCACGCGCCGCCGGAGTTCGCCAGCAGCACCGCCATGAGCTGCCCGCTGACGATGGCCCCGGCGAGATACCCGCCCAGCGCGGGCGCGCCCAGGCCGAAGCCGACCAGGATCGGCAGGCAGATGGCGAGGATGCCCGGCCCCAGCAGCTCGCGTTGCGCCGCCGCCGTGGAGATGGCGACGCACCGGGCGTAGTCCGGCGTCTGCGTCCCCGCCATGATCCCCGGCATCGTGCGGAACTGGCGGCGGACCTCCTGCACCAATTGGAACGCGGCGCGCGACACGGCGTTGATGGCGAACGAGCAGAAGAGATAGGGGGCCGCGCCGCCGATCAGCAGCCCGATGAAGACATGGGGATCGCCCAGGCTGAACGCGGCGAGGCTGAGTTTGGCCTCGCCCATGAACGAGCGGAACAGGGCGACGGCGGCGATTACGGCGGTGGCGATGGCAAACCCTTTGGTCAGCGCCTTGGTGGTGTTCCCGGCCGCGTCCAGGTTGGCGACGACCTGGTGCCCGTCCACCGCCGCCCCCGTCGCCTGCTCCTTGAGCGCCCCGGACATCTCAAAGATGCCGTTGGCATTGTCCGAGATCGGTCCGAACGTATCCATCGCCAGCACGTAGCCGGTCGTCGTCAGCAGCCCCAGCCCCGCCAGCGCGATCCCGTAGGCCGCCAGGAGGGCGTTGCCCGCGAACAGCAGGACGATGGCGAACAGGGCGACCACGATGGAGACGACGCCCCAGGTCGCGCTTTCTAATCCCAGCGAGAAGCCCGTCAAGATCAGCGTCGCGGGCCCTGTCTGCGCCGCGTTCGCCACCTCGGTCACGGGCCGCTTGTCCGTGCCCGTGAAATACTCCGTCAGCCGCCCGATCACCAGCGCCAGCACGACCCCCACGCCCGTCGCCACGATGAAGTACCAGGGTGCGTAGGTCTGGGTCTGGCCGGTCGCCGGGTCGGTCAAGGTCAGGCCGTCCTTGAGACCCGGCAGGACGAAGGCCGCGACGGAAAATAGGACGACCGCGATGATCGCCGTCGTCCAGAAGCCCCGATTGATCGGCACCAGCGGGTCCAGCCTGATGTCTTCTTTGCCCCGCATGGAGGCGATGCCGCAGATGGAGGCGACGATGCCGACGCCGTGGATGACCAGCGGGAACAGGATCAGCGGCAGGGCCAGCGCCGCGCCGTACTGCGCCGCCACGGCCGCCCCCAGAATGATCGCCGCCACCAGCGTCACCAGGTACGACTCGAACACGTCGGCGGCCATGCCCGCGCAGTCGCCGACGTTGTCCCCGACGTTGTCCGCGATGGTGGCCGCGTTGCGCGGGTCGTCCTCGGGGATGTCCTGCTCCACCTTGCCGACCAGGTCCGCGCCGACGTCCGCCGCCTTGGTGAAGATGCCGCCGCCGACGCGCATGAACAGGGCCGCCAGGCTGCCGCCGAAGCCGAAGCCGACCAGCACCTTCATCGCGTCGCCCTGGTAGATCAGAAAGATCACGGTCGCCCCCAGCAGCCCCAGGCCCACCGTCATCATCCCCGCCACCGCGCCGCTCCGAAAGGCCGTCTCCAGCGCGCCCTTATAGGTGGACAGCGCCTGATTGGCCGTGCGCTGGTTTCCCGTCACGGCCATGCCCATGCCGATATAGCCGGCGGCATAGGAGAGGCCGACGCCCACCAGAAAGGCG
>JAFAZD010000087.1 GCA_019239955.1 Armatimonadota bacterium
GACGATCTGGAGGAGGCCGGCTTTCAGGATCAAGCTCGGAGCCTGACGGACCGCTGCATCGCCGACGCGCGGGCCGCCGCGCGTCGCGCGCCCAACGACGCCGACGCGCATTGGGCGCTGGCCGCCGCTCTCAAACAACGGCATCGCCCATCTGAAGCCATCCCAGAATATCGGGCCGCCGTCCGCCTCGATCCCAACGACGCCGACCTGCATCACGAGTTCGCCGAGGCGCTGTATGACCAGGGACTCTCGACTCAAGCCATCGCCGAGTATCAGGCGGCCCTGCGGCTCGATCCCAAAAACTCCGAGTGGCACTACGACCTCGGCTGGGAGCTGAAGCATTCCGGTCAGATGGCCCCGGCGGAGCGGGAGATGCGTCTCGCCGTCCGGCTAGACCCGGCCAATCCGGATGCTCATTACGGCCTCGGCGAGGTGCTGGCGATGACCCATCGGGAACTGCCCGCCATCGCGGAGTACCAAATCACGGCCCGCACCGCCCCCAATCCCTTTGACGCGGACCGCCGCCTGTTGGATCTGGAGGACAAGAACGGGCGGTATGACGCCGCCATCGCCGCCGGTCTGCGCGTGCTGGCGGCCTTCCCCAGTGACGGCAACACGATGGACAACATTGCCGACTGCTATCTGAATAAGAAGCAGTGGCAGACCTCCCTCTCCTGGTCCGAGCGCGCCCTCCGGGTCAACCCCAACGACCCCGTCGCCCATGAAAATCTGGGGGAGGCGTACATCGGCGAGGGCAAAAAAGCGGAGGCCCGTGTCGAATGGCAGCAGGTGCTGACCCTGGATCATGGGCAGATCGCTCAGGCGGCCCGCGACCATCTAGCGAAATACCCATGAACGCGAGCCGCGATGAGCAGTTCATGTGCCGCGCCCTGCGGCTGGCGGCCCTGGGGCGCCACGCCAGCCCGAACCCGATGGTGGGCTGCGTCCTTGCCGCCCCGGACGGGCGCGTCGTCGGTGAGGGCTACCACCCGCAGGCGGGGATGCCGCACGCCGAGGTCTACGCCTTGCGGCAGGCCGGCGCGCGGGCGCGCGGCGCGACGGCCTACGTCTCCCTGGAGCCCTGCGCCCACCACGGGCGCACACCCCCCTGCGCCGACGCCCTGTGGCAAGCCGGCGTGGCCCGCGTCGTCGCCGCCCTGACCGACCCCGATCCGCGCGTGGCCGGGCGCGGCCTGGAACGCCTGCGCGCGGGCGGCGTGGACGTGACGGTCGGGGTGGGGGAGACGGCGGCGCGGGCGCTCAACGCGGCTTTCCTTAAGCACCGCACGTCCGGCCTGCCCTGGGTCGTCCTCAAGACCGCCATGACCCTGGACGGCAAGGTCGCCGCCGTGACGGGCGACTCTCGGTGGATCACGTCGCCCCTCTCCCGCAAGGCCGTCCACCGCCAGCTCCGCGACCGCTGCGACGCCCTCCTCACCGGCGTCGGCACGGTCCTTGCCGATGACCCCGCCCTCACCACGCGCCTGGGCCACCGGGCGGGGCGCGATCCCCTCCGCGTCATCGTGGACAGCCGCTGCCGCACGCCCCTGGACTCGCAGGTCGTCCGCCGTGCCGCCGAGGACGGCAAGACCCTGATTGCCACCACCGCTCATGCCGATACTGAACGGCGGGAGGCGCTGGCCGCGCATGGCTGCCGCGTCCTCGTCTGCGAATCCGACCTTCCCGGCTCCGACGACATTGGGGGCGGGGGCCGCGTGGACTTAGCTGACCTGATGCGCCGCCTGGGAACCCAGGACGACATCATCGGTGTTTTAGTGGAGAGTGGCGGAGGGTTGGCCGCCGGGCTTCTGGCGACCGGTCTCGTGGACCGCTGGCTGGCCTTCGTCGCGCCGAAAATCGTCTGCGGGCGTGACGCGCCCGGCCCGGTTGGCGGCGTTGGCTTCGCCCGCATGGCGGACGCCCTGCCCGTCCGCGAGTGGCGGACGCGCCGCTGCGGCCCCGACCTCGTCATTGACGCGCGTTTCGGGTAGAATGAGAATAACCCGTAGGCTTGAGAAGGGCGAAATAGGACAGGCGGCTATGTTCACAGGAATTATCGAGGAAGTCGGCACGGTTCGCGCCATCGAGCGCGGCGCACAGTCCGCCCGGTTCACCATCGGGGCGGAGACAGTCACCGGCGGGACGAAGATCGGCGACAGCATCACCGTCAACGGCGCCTGCCTGACCGTTGTGGAGGCCGCCCCCGGCCATGTCGCCTTCGATGCTGTCTATGAGACCCTGCAAAAGACCGCGCTCGGCGCGCTCGCCATCGGCGACCCCGTGAATCTGGAGCGCAGCCTCGCCGTGGGTGGCCGGTTCGACGGCCACATCGTCCAGGGGCACGTGGATGGCGTGGGGACCGTGGCCAGCATCCGCGAGGTGGACAACTCCTACTACATCTACGTCACCGCCTCGCAGAACTTGATGCGCTACATCGTCCGCAAGGGCAGCGTCGCCCTGGACGGCATCTCGCTCACCGTGGTCGAGGCCAACGACAAGACCTTCAGCGTCGCCATCATCCCGCACACCTGGGAGCACACCAACCTCCACGTCAAGCGCGCCGGCGACACGGTGAACCTGGAGACGGACGTGATCGGCAAGTACGTCGAGAAGATGCTCGGCGGCGACCACGCCCGCCCCGAAACCCCCGCCCGCCTCGCCGACCTGTCCCGCGAAGAGCGCCCGCTCCTCGGCGCAACGCTCGCGGACTGGGACTGATAAGGCTCCTCGGACAGACTGGTGCCGCTGGAACAACGCCTCCGGCCACTATCGGCCCTCGGCCTCTGCCGCCGATCAAGCCGGGCTGCCTTTGGAGTTGTTTGAGCCGGGGCGGTTTTAGTTTCGAGGAAGCCTGCTCATATTCCGGCGGAGTGATGTCATGGGCGTAAACATCGAAGAGTACATGAACGGCCCCGCGACACCAGGCGGGAGCGGGCTTTGGCACAGCAACTTCGTCAACTGCCGGAGGACGTGCGCTTTCAGGCCGTTTAGCAACTCCTGGGCTACGATCTGATACAGGGGTTGCAGATTGCTCGCTCCACCTTGCAGGCGCCGCGCTACTTTCAGGCTTTATTAGAAGATGGGCTTCAACAGGCCGATTTGGTTGAAATGCGTCGT
The DNA here is from genome assembly GCA_019239955.1 of Armatimonadota bacterium. Taxonomy (GTDB): domain Bacteria; phylum Armatimonadota; class Armatimonadia; order Armatimonadales; family Capsulimonadaceae; genus JAFAZD01. The sequence continues at coordinate 3,118 of JAFAZD010000087.1, forward strand.
CCCCAAACTGGGCTTCCGCCGGGTCATCTCGACGCTGGACAAGAAGTTGGACACAGACCCCGTCGCCGTAGACAAAGCTCTGTATTGGCTGCCCCGGCTCATGCCCAAAGGCGACATGACTTCGGCCCAGGCTTTGCGGGAGTTACAGGACGTATTCGCTCGACGCAAGGACGACGCAGAACGCCTCGCCCATTCCATTAAGACAGTGGTAGAGACCAAGACCGTAGCCGTTCATCCCCTAGGAAAACGCGCTGGAAGGCGTAATGCCGAGATCAAGTTTTAACACAATCGAAGAGGCCCTGGAGGACTTGCAGGCGGGCAAGATGGTCATCCTCGTGGACGACGAGGACCGCGAGAACGAGGGCGACTTCGTCATCGCCGCCGAGCACGTCACGCATGAGGCCATCACGCTGATGATCCGGCACGCCAGCGGCATCATCAGCGTGCCGATGACACCGGAGCGGCTGCTCGCCTTGCAGATCGACGAGATGGTGCGCGACAACAGCGAATCCATGCGGACGGCCTTCACCATCACCGTGGACGCGCGCGAGGGGACGACCACCGGCAGCAGCGCCGCCGAACGCGCCCTCACCATCCGCAAGCTGGCCGACCCGCACGCCCGGGCCACCGATTTTAACCGCCCCGGCCACGTCCAGCCCCTGCGCGCGCGCCCCGGCGGCGTGCTCAAGCGCGCCGGCCACACCGAGGCCGCCGTGGATTTGATGCGCTTGGCGGGCCTCCATCCTATCGGCGTCATCTGCGAGATCATGGGCGACAGCGGCGAGATGGCCCGCCTCCCGGAGCTTGCGGAGCTTGCCCACAAGTTCGACCTCAAACTCATCACCATCGCCGACCTGATCAAGTACCGGCGGCGCACGGAGAAGCTGGTCGAGAAGGTCGGGGAGGCGCGGCTGCCGACCATCTATGGCGACTTCGTCATTCACGGCTACCGGAGCGAGTACGACCCCGCGCCCTACGTCGCGCTGACGATGGGCGACATCGGCGACGGCCGGGACACCCTCGTCCGCATCCACTCCTCCTGCGTCACCGGCGACCTGCTCGGCTCCCTGCGCTGCGACTGCGGCGACCAGCTGCACATGGCGCTGGAAAAAATCTCCCAGGCCGGGCGCGGCGTCCTGCTCTACATCGAGCAGGAGGGACGCGGCATCGGCATCCTCAACAAGATCAGGGCCTACGCTCTGCAGGACCAGGGGGCGGACACCGTCGAGGCCAACGTGGCCCTGGGATTCAAGCCGGACCTGCGCGACTACGGCCTCGGCGCGCAGGTCCTGTCCGACCTCGGCGTCCGCCGGATGCGCCTGATGACCAACAACCCGTCCAAGCGCGCCGGCATCGAGGGCTACGGCCTGGAGATCGTCGAGCGGGTCCCGCTCCTCGTCGCCCCCAACGCCGCCAACCGCCGCTACCTGGAGACCAAACGCACCCGCATGGGCCACCTGCTGCACGACGGCCTCGCTGACCTTTCGCCGCCCGTGGACGAGGCCGCCGCGTAGGGGCATGGCACGCCATGCCCCTACGACTTTGTTGAACTTTTTGCGGAAGACTTGCGTATATGAACTCGTTCGAGGGTAATTTGATCGCGCAGGGACTGCGGTTCGCCGTGGTCCTCAGCCGCTTCAACAACTTGATCGGCGACCGCCTGCTTGAGGGGGCGCTGGACGCCCTGCGGCGGCACGGCGCGGCGGAGGAGGACATCGCCGTCGCCCTCGTCCCCGGCGCGTTCGAGATACCTTTGGCCGCGCAGCAGATGGCGAAGTCGGGCCGCTACGACGCCGTCATCTGCCTGGGGGCGGTCATCCGCGGCGCGACCGCCCATTTCGACTACGTGGCCGGCCCGATGGCGTCCAGCCTGGCCGCCGCCGCCCTGGAGACCGGCGTGCCGGTGCTCTTCGGCGTCCTGACCACGGACACCATCGAGCAGGCATTGGAGCGGGCCGGCACGAAGGCCGGCAACAAGGGCGCGGACGTCGCCGTCGCCGCCATCGAGATGGCGAATCTGCTCAAGGTCATGCGCGCACACCCTTAATTTCTGATGAGGTCCATGAACGAAACCATGAAGAAAGCATTTTCGTATACCGCCGTCCTGGTCACGGGCGCCGTCGTCGGCGCGCTCGCGCTCAAGACGTTCGGCGATCCGTCCGCGCTGTTGCCCGGTGCGGACCGGCAGTCCAAGCAGGCCGTGCTGGCCTCCCTGAGCGTCGTGCCGCCCGTGACCCACAGCGGCGACCCGAACCCCGTCGCCATCGCCGCCGCCAAACTGGAGCCGGCCGTGGTCAGCATCCACACCGTCGGCAAGGCCGTCCAAATGGCCGCCGTCAGCAGCCCGTTCGATGACGATCCGCTCTTCCGCCACTTCTTCGGCAGCCCAAACCTCCCGCACGGCGGGGGCGAGGCGCCCCGCGGCGCGGGGTCAGGCGTCATCATCAGCCCCGACGGCTACGTGCTCACCAACAACCACGTCGTCGCCAACACCAGCAAAGTCACTGTCAACGTCGGCGACAAGGGCTATGACGCCCGCGTCATCGGCACGGACGACGTGACCGACATTGCCGTCGTCAAGATCAATACCGGCGGTACGCAGCTCCCGGTCGCCCAGCTCGGCAACTCCGACGACCTGCGCGTCGGCGACTGGGCCATCGCCGTCGGCAACCCGCTCGATGTCGGCACCACCGTCACGCTCGGCATCATCTCCGCCGTCAACCGCACCGGCCTGGCCGCCGAAGGCCACTCGCTCAATTCCGTGATCCAGACGGACGCCGCGATCAATCCCGGCAACTCCGGCGGCGCGCTGGCCGACATCAACGGCCGCGTGATCGGCATCAACGAGGCGATCTACTCGCCGACCGGTGCCTACGTCGGCATCGGCTTCGCCATCCCGATCAACTCCGCCCGCAGGATTGCCACCCAGCTGATCGAGCACGGCAAGATCGTCCGCCCTTACATGGGAGTTCAGTACGCCGCCCTCAGCACGCTGTCCAAGGACGACCGCGCGCAGCTCGGCATCCCGCTGACCGGCGACAGCGGCGCAGTCGTCTTGCAGGTCTTCCCGAACACGCCCGCCGCGCAGGCCGGCTTGCAGACCTACGACGTCGTCCTGGAAGCCAATCGCCAGAAGATCGTCAAGAAGGACGACCTGGACAACATCATCCAGAAGCAGAAGATCGGCAGCACACTGGCCCTGCTGGTCTCCCGCAACGGCGTGAACCGCATCGTCAGCGTGACCCTGCGCGAGCGGCCCTCCAACTTCGGCGAGACGCCCGCCCAGCCCCAGGAGCAGCCTCAGGAGATTCCGCTGCCGTAATGCGGCGCAAGGCGAGGGGGCCGGAGGCTCATCCTCCGGCCCCCTCGTGCTAGTTTGTGCCCTCTTGTTAGACGCGACCCAGGCTCTTCGGAACCTGTCAACCCCTGGCGTGGCGGCTGGTCTACGCGGTATCATAATCCTGAGCGGCGTTCGTGATGATGCCCGCCTCTGGAACTGCCGTTATGCCCAAGAACCCATCCCCCTACACCGACCAGATCCAGCCGCTGTACTTTCGGTTGGATGCCCAGCAGCACAGGGCCTACTCCGAACGGGCCGTGCAGCGGGTCAAAGACCTGATCGCCCCCGTGTATTCAGTAAAGGTGGGATGAACAAAGAGGCCACCCACAGGATTTGCTGTGTTACGCCGCCACCCGCGCGTAGGCGACTTGCAAGTGAGCCTGCCCTGCGGACTGACGTTTGGGGCGCACCACGATGTCCACGTCTTGATCCAGCGCCAGCAGCCCTTGCAGCAGCCTTTCCAGCGTGAAGCCTTTCAGTCGTCCCCGGACGATCAGCGACACCTCCGGCTGCGTCAGCCCCATCCGCTGCGCCGCCTCCGTCTGCGTCAGGCCGCTCTCCTCGATCAGCCGCTCGATCACAATGGCGATGGTCGCTTTGGCCTGCCGCTCCTCCGCGTTGGGCAGCCCCAGATCGGCGAACACGTTGTCGCTGCCGACGAAGACCTCAACCGGCTCAACCCGCTCGTTCTCAGCCGTCTCGTTTTCCATGTGGTTTCCTTTTGATTTCCCTGTCAGGCGTGACGCTTCCGGGTGCTTGTGCCTGCTCCGCCGCCGTCAGTTCCTGGTAGTCCGCGTCCGCCGCCGCGAGCCGGGTGTGAATCAGGTCAATGTCCTGCCTGGGCGTCTCGGCCCCGTGGCGGCTCTTCTTCTGGAACACATGCAGGGCGTAGACGTATCGGGGGAAGCGCACCGTGTAGACTAGGCGGTAGGTGCTGCCGTCCTCGTCCTCCCTAATTTCCAGCACGGTCGCGCCGCCGAAGCCCTGCATGATCTTGGTGCTGGCCGCCCTGCCGCCGAACTGGGCCTGCAAGAGCGCCTTGCCGAAGGCATCCTGGATGTCTTCGGGCATCTCCGTCAAGTCCTTGCGCGATGACCCCATCCAGCGGACGGGCTTCTTCTCGGCGGGTCTGTCCTCTGAGACAGGGCGGTTGGCGCTTCTCATCGTTGCATTATAGCAAATTTCGGTATTCATATACTTGACACACCGCAGCCAAAATCATTGGCCTCAGCAGGCCATGTGGCTTCAATTTCTGATTGACAACAAGACTCCACGGGCGCATGAGAGGGGCCGGATGTACGCCGGTGCGTCAAGTATATGAATACCCAAATTTCATATAGTTTTGCGATTCCCGCTGTTCGTCTGTCTGTCCATGAATGGCACTAGGAAACACGAAAAGGCCGCTCGGAGAGTTCGTCTCCGAGCGGCCTTAGGGTTGGGAGCGGGTGTGCAGTCAGATACGAACCCGGCAGACGCGCCCGAACCGTTCTCCGAGTGCGGGTCGTTCGCCCGGAATGACAGGCGCACCCGGCCCCGCCCCTTCTCGGTCAGCGTGACCCGCTCAGCCAGCATAGGCATGAGTTGTGTCCACTCCTCATCCGTTGCCGCTTCCCAGACCGCCAGGAACTGCCGCCAGATCGCCTGCACGGTCGGCATCACGCTGTTCGGTGGCATCATGCTGACCTATGCCATCGCCCGGAGCAGCATGCACAAGCAGGCGCTGCCGGAGTACCGGACGGCCTGACCGATCCGGAACAATCTCAGCTAGCCATAAAATCCAGAACTATGATGCTGTGGTTGAGAGCGTCAATTATACGATTGATGTAGCTCTTAGCCACCTCATGCCCATCCGACTCACTGCCGCCCGAGGGAATAGGAATCTCGACCAACGGGAGCCGGTCGCGTTCACCCGGACCGAATACCGCATAAACGGCCAGCCGGTCGGGGTCCTGTCCGAATCCGGCCCGCCCCACCTGAAGGCTTTGCGCCGTATCCAGATTAACGGCAGGAACTTGTCCATTACCGGAGACCAAAGGAACAACCCACATAAATGCACCCTCTCAATAATTTCTCCCGCAATTATACCTGACACAATCATGTTGGGCCGTCCCCGAACGCGTCCCCCGTCAGGCGATCCCGAAGCCGCGCCGGACATATCCTGCACGATGATTGCCAGAAAGCAGTTAGGACTCGCTCTGGAAGGCTCGGAGCAGTTCCTTGCAGGCCATGATGGGAATGCCCAGGTGCCCCATGCTCAGATGCTTCGGCTTCCCGCTCTTATCCAATTTGCCGTGCATGATGTAGTTACGAGCGTTTATGGCATTCTTGACGTTCTTAAAGACCTTTTCTTCCGGCAGGTTCTTCTCCGAGAACAGGAGCCGGGGGAGAGCCTCGACGAGCATGTATGCGCCCTGCTCGCGGATGAAGGTCTCCGCTAGGGACTTACCCAGCTTGGGTTCCAGCCGCTTCCGGGCGAAGACGAACATCGCCGCCTCCAACGCCGCCACCGCCGTAATCACCGCCATCTCCAAGTTATGCTGCTCGTGGTAGGAGTGGCTGAGAAGAAGCATTTGGTCGGCGAGCGACGGGTCCTCGCCATCGCGCAGGCCCCGGAGGAGGCGTCGCCGCTGGGACAGGGGAGCGTCCCGGCGGAACGTAACGCTCAGGTCCTTGTGTTCCGCTAGGGCAAAGGGATTGTCGGAGCGCAGCAAGACCTTGGCGAATCTGTCGGGCAGGGGCACTCCCTGCGGCCGAAGGCACACGCCGAAGACGATGCCCCGCGCGTAGTAATCATGCATCCAGATTGGCCGCACCATGTCGTCGCCCCAGTATTCGGGAGGGCAATACGCATGGTAGAGGTCGATGAACCGACGAATGGCTGCCAGCGGCCTGTCGTGATTGGGAAAGACCAGCAGTTGAGGTCCCGGCTCCCGCGTCAAGAGTTGGGCGGCCTCGGTCGTGAGCGGGAAGGTCGCCTCCCCGCGGATCTGCTCGACCTCGTCCGGCTGGACGCGGAAGACGTTCTCGATCACGATCAGGCGGGTGTTGAGTCGGTCCTGATCCCGCAGGAGGGGCAACTGCTCCGTCGTCAGCCTCTGACTTCGGGGCAGGTCCACGCGGTTCAGCCAGGCGACCTCGACCGCGCCGTCGGGAGACATCGGGCTGCGGCCGTAGCGGCCCAGCCTCAACCGGAACGGCAGATCGATCACGGAGAAGTAGGCAACCTGATCCGCCTGGATGCTGCTCTGATCGACATCCGGCAGGCGGAAGTTCCGTAGGTGCATCGGGTATCCCATCGCTCCATAGTACCCCGGATGCGACGCCGGTTGGACATCGCCGTGATCGAGTCGGCATGTAAATGCAAACGACAACGCCCGCGAGGGTTTTGCCATTGCTGCTTAGGTAAGCGCGGTCGGGTCGGCACTGGGCAACAGAAGTCCGACCGCTTTCCACGCGCGTCACGGCCCCGGCTCGTGCCCCTCCTGACGGTAGGGCCAGGGGATGTGCTTGCGCCTCCTGCCGCCGGTCGGCCGAACAGGTCGGCCTCGGCACAGCGGGGGTTGAAGAGGGGAGGGGGGCCGGACGTGGAAAAGCCGCCCAACTGAGAACCCAGAGAGTGCAGGTTCACAATAAGACGGCTAATGGGAGCGGGGGCAGGACTTGAACCTGCGACCTTCGGGTTATGCGTACTCACTACAGCTTTCGCTGCCCGGTGAACCGGTTTGTGGTCTGGACTTTCTCTTCACCCTTGCCTTGCAGCAAGGGGCCTGCCATTAAGTCTCTACACCTTCTTCAGCGATCTCGGTCGCTGAAGCTTGGCTCGGGATTACCCCGCCAGCGGCTTCCCCGAATTTGACAGGTGAACACGCGCAAGTTACCTCACGCGCTGCCCATTGCGAAATCAACTGCCAAGCGTTGCGAAATGTGGCGGATCGTGGTCTTCGCTGTCGCTTGTCGGCCTCAACGAAGTGGATCTCACTTCCGTAGCCGATGAATACATCCACTGGAAGGACATAGAAGACTTCTAGGTCCGGCAGGTAGACAAGGGCGAAATCAAAATCCTGGGTCGTATACGCCTCACGCAGCATAATGCGGCGGTTGGTTTTTGTTCGGCGGTTGTCGGTCACATAATTGCCAGAGGGCTCATGCAACCACGCCGACTTCACCTGGATTTTGACGAGAGTGCCTCCAACGTCGAAGACAAGATCGTAAGCAAGACGATCCCCTATCGGTCTCAGCACTCCCCAGCCGCGCTTCAATGCCTGAAGTATGGCGGCCTGTTCCGCAATGTCTCCCGTCAGCTTTGTATTCAAGTTGACTCCGCGGATTGAGCCCGACGAGCTACCGGACTGCTCCACCCCGCGTCAACAGGAAGAGTATACCCCGCCGGGGCCGCGTTGTCAAGCGGTCCCGGCGGATTTTTTCACAGCCGGACAAAGAAGGCCGACTGATGCAGCTGGTTCTCTTCCGGGTACAGCACGACCAGCGTGACGGTGGTGCCGGCGGGGAGGGCGGCGACGGCCCGGTCGTAGTCCGCCTTGCTGCTGACCGGCGCTTTGCCCACGCGCTGGACGACGATGCCACCCGGGGGGCCGACCGTTCCCAATCCGGCGAGTTCGGCAGGGCTGCCCGCCTCGATGCCCGTGACGAGAGCCCCCGTCGTGGTCGGCGGCAGGCCTAGGCTCTGGCGGTCATGCGCCGCCAGGTCGCGCACCGTCAGCCCCAGCCTCGGCTTCACCAGCATGGGCGCGGGCGTCGCCGCCGGCGCGTCCTCCGGCGAGACCGGTGCGGCGGCGATGGTCGCCGTCGCGGTGGCGGGGCGCCCGTCCCGCACGTAGCCGATGGCGACCGACTTGCCCGGCGGGGTGGCGGAGATCGCTAGACGCAGGCTGACCTCGCCCGTGATCGGCCGGCCGTCGTAGGAGGTGACGATGTCCTCCGCCTGCAGACCGGCCTTGCCCGCGGGGCTGTCCAGGCTGACGTCGCGCAGGAACGCGCCCTGCTTCTGCCCGTACCTGTCCTGCAGCGCGGGCGTCAGGTCCACCGGGACCACCCCCAGCTGCCCGCGGACGACCTTGCCCTGGGAGATCAGCGCGCCCATCACCTGCTGGGCGATGTCGCTGGGGATGGCGAAGCCGACGCCGGCACTGCCCTCCACGGGCGACTCGATGGCGACGTTGATGCCGACCACCTGCCCGTCGATGTTGAACAGGGGGCCGCCCGAGTTGCCGGGGTTGATCGCGGCGTCCGTCTGGATCAGGTCCGGGTAATAGCGGCCCGAATTGGGCGTGTCGCCGGAGATCGCCTGCTGGCGGCCCGTCGCGCTGATGACCCCCACCGTCATGGTGTTTTGCAGGTCGAATGGGCTGCCGACGGCGATCGCCCACTGGCCCGGCTTGACCGCCGAGGAGTCCGCGAAGGTCGCGGCCGGCAGGGGCGTGGGGCCCGGATCAATCTTGACGACCGCCAGGTCGCTCCGATAGTCGGGGAAGACGCGGCCCTTGAACTCGCGCCCGTCGGCGAGAGTCACGGTGACGAGGCCGCCGCTGGCCCCCTCCACCACATGGTCGTTGGTCAGGATGTAGCCGTCCGGACGCACGATCACGCCGGAGCCGGTGGCCTCCAGGCGGCGCGGCGGGGAGGGGACGCCCGGCGTCGGCAGGTGCCGCCCCCGAGGCGCGGAACGGGGGATCAGGGGCTGGGGAACGTCGTCGCCGTCCGCCGTCCCGTCGGGGCGCAGGCGCTCGGCCTTGATGTTCACCACGGTCGGCTCGACCGTGTCCGCGATCTTGGTGAAGGCGTCCTGCATCTCCGTGAGCATGGACTTCTGCTGCTGGGTGGTCGGGGGCGTCGAGATCGTGCCGGCCGGCAGCCGCCTCACGGGTGCGGATCGTGCGGCCAGCGGCAGTAGGGCCAGCAGGCCGGTCAGCGGCAGCGCCAGCCTGTGTGAGCGATAGAAAGGCGAGAGACTTGTCAACGGGGTACTCCTCAATCTAGGGGACGTTCAGCGTGGAGGCGATCCAGCGGCGCGCATTTTCATCGAGTCGTGTCGTGTCGGCGTGCAGGTCGGCGGCGATCCGGGGCCAGTCCTGTCCGTGCTGCAGTCGGCCGGCGACCGCCGCCTTCTGGTACGGGTGCGCCTGCAGGTACAGATGGAGGGCGGCGATCTGGGCGTAATCCCATCCCCGCCGCCGCAGCGGCGCGGCCTGCGGCGGACCGTCGCCGAAGTCGCGGTCCAGGCCCCGCGCCAGCCGCGCCTCGCTCTCCGGCGAGAGCGCCCGGAGCAGGTCCCCCCCCAGATCATCCGAGAGACTCGCGTCGCCCACGACCGTGATGCGCAGCCCGGCCTCGTGGCGCACCCACGCCTGCTGCCCGTAGCGCGCCAACTCCCGGC
>JAFAZD010000172.1 GCA_019239955.1 Armatimonadota bacterium
AATGGAGTTGGCGGTGTGGCTCTCGATACCTTTTTGCAGGAACTTGGTGTTGGTGACAAACAGGTCGTCGCCGACGAGCTGGACCTTGTGGCCGATGCGCTCGGTCAGTTTGCGCCAGGTGGCCCAGTCGTCCTCGGCGCAGCCGTCCTCAATGGAGATGATGGGGTACTTCTCCACGAGATTGGCGTAGTAGTCCACCATCTCGTCGCCGCTCAGGGTGCGGCCCTCGCCCTTCAAGACATACGAGCCCTTGTCATAAAACTCGGAGGAGGCCGGGTCCATGGCGATCATGATCTGCTCGCCCGGCTTGTAGCCCGCCTTGTCAATGGCCTCCAGGATGACCTTGATGGCGTCCTCGTTGGAGGGCAGGTTCGGGGCGAAGCCGCCCTCGTCGCCGACGGCGGTGGCGAGGCCCTTGGCCTTCAGCACGCCCTTGAGGGCGTGGTACACGTCCACGCCCCACTGCAGGGCCTCGGAGAAGGAGGACGCGCCGACCGGCATCGCCATAAATTCCTGCATGTCCACGTTGGAATCGGCGTGCTTGCCGCCGTTCATGATGTTCATCATCGGCACGGGCAGCTGGCGGGCCGAGGCGCCGCCGATGTAGCGGTACAGCGGCAGGCCGAGCGACTTGGCGGCGGCCTTGGCGACAGCCAGCGAGACCCCCAGGATGGCGTTCGCGCCGAGATGGCCCTTGTTGTCCGTGCCGTCCAGGTGGATCATGAGCTCGTCAATGGCGACCTGGCTGGTCGCGTCCAGGTCAATCAGCTCGGTGGCGATCTTCTCGTTGACGTTCTCGACGGCCTTCAGGACGCCCTTGCCGCCATAGTGCTTCTTGTCGTCGTCGCGCAGCTCGACAGCCTCGTTCGCGCCGGTGGACGCGCCGGAGGGGACGCTGGCGCGCCCGAGCGTGCCGTCTTCAAGATAGACATCCACCTCAATGGTGGGGTTGCCGCGCGAGTCGATGATCTGGCGGGCCTGGACGTTGGTAATCGCAGTTGACATCGGACATATCCTCCAAAGGTCAAATTTCAGTCGAAATCGGGAGGCCACTCCGGGTGGCGAGAGAGATCAAAGCAGCGCCGAATCTGCGCCTCCGTCACCCGCTCCGCGGACAGCGGGGGAAGGGAGGCGGGGCGGAAGAAGCCCGCCGCGTCCGTCTCATGGTCCGTCGCCGGGGAGCCGCCGGTGATCTCACACAGGAAGAACGCCTTGTAAGCGTGGTACGGGATGGGCGGATGGCCCTGGCGGCCACGGTCAAGCAGCGCCAGCAGCCGGACGGCACGGGCGGTGTAGCCGGATTCCTCCCATACCTCGCGCTCCACCGAGCGGCTGGGGGTGTCCCCGACGTCGGCCCAGCCGCCGGGCAGCGTCCAGAGGCCGTCGGACCGCTCCCGCACCAGCAGCACGGCGTCATCCCGAACGCAGACGCCGCGCACGTCAATCTTGGGCGTCGCGTAGCCGTCCTCCAGCCGATAGTGGGCGGCGATGGCCCCCGACTCCGCGCCCATCACGGCGGCCATCATCTCGGCGGCAATCTCGCGCATCTCTTCGTATCGCCGCCGGTCGAAAGGATCGGTCGCGTAGGTCAGGCCGGTCTGCGACATGGCCTGAAGCCGTTGCGCCCATTGGGACAGTTCGGACAAATCATGCCAGCGATTGAAATCGCCGCTCCGTAGCCTTCGGCTGATTGTCCGCCTGCGCGGACAAGACCCTTCTGTCCGCGCAGGCGGACACTTGGCATCTTCGCCATGAGCGGCGATTTCAATCGCCGATCCCTCCGGGGGCGTGTGAAAGAAGGGCGATGGCCTGTTTCCGGTAGGGCGAGTCCAGGGCGAGGGCGATCTGGGTCTCGATCAGGCCCTCCGGGACGCCCATATCGTAGCGCTCGCCCTGCACTTCGCTGACCAGGTAGCGCCCGCGCTCGAAGAGCAGTGCCTGCGCCGAGGTGAGCTGGAATTCGCCTTTCCGCCGGATGTCGTGCCGGAGCAGGTGCTCCAGGCAGTCAAAGATGGCCGGCGGGAAGACGTGGATGCCGAAAAAGCACAGGTACTCGCCGTCGGCCAGGCCGGGCGTCCGCAGGCGCGCGCGGGCCTCCTCCACCGCCGGCTTCTCGGTCATCGCGGCCACCTCGTAGACCGGCGGCGTGCCCCCCAGCGGCCTGCCGGCGACTGTGCCGAGGCGAGTGATCAGCGACTCCGGCGTGCGCGCCACCGAGGAGACGGGGCAGTCGTACTGCTCGTAGGCGGCGATGACCTGCCGGGCGCAGCGCTCATCGGTGTGGGAGCGGTAGACGTGATCGCCCAGCAGCACGACGCACGGCTCGTCGCCGACCCACTCCCGCGCCTGGTAGACGGCGTGGCCGTAGCCCTCCTGCGCGGCCTGCACGACCACGGTGAGGCGGCGGGCCAGGTCATCCAGGGCGTCGGAGAGGGCCCACGCCCAGTCCTTGCCGGCAAACTGCCCCGCCCTCTGCGCCTCGGTCAGCCCGTGAAAGTGCTGCCGGATCGGCTCGGCGTTGGTCGTGTTGGCGACAACGCAGATTTCTTGAATGCCAGAAGCGACGGCCTCCTCGGCGATGATCTGCAGGGTCGGCTTGGCGTAGCCGTCCACGTCCACGAGGGGAAACAGCTCCTTCTGCACCGTGTTGGTCGCCGGATACTGCCGCGTGCCGCGCCCCGCCGCCGTAATGACGGCCTTACGTACCGGTGTCATCATCGTTCCGCCACAGCACGCGCACGTCCACGGCGCGCATCTCCGCGCGGCGCGCGGCCTCCAGGCCCGGATCGCCGTCCTCGTAGACGATACAGTCGGCGGGGGCGACCCCCAGCCGCTGCGCGGCCAGCAAAAACAGGTCCGGCGCCGGCTTGCCGTGCGTGACATCGTCCGCGGTGACGATCACATCGAACAGCGAGATGAGGCCGATGGCGGTGAGGGTCTGATGCACCACGCGGCCCAGGCCGCTGGAGGCGACGGCGATCGGCACCTGCCCGTGATGCGCCCGCGCGATGTCCGCGACGGCCTTGACCTCCTTCACCGTATGCAGCATCTCCAGATAGCGCCGCTCTTTCTCCTCCTGCGTCTGCGCCACATCCAGCGCGTAGCCGAACTCATGGTTCAGCGTCTCAATGATGGCACGGTTGGGCAGCCCGCCCATGTCAAAGAACGGCTGCTCGGCGATGTCTATCCCGAAGGACTTGTAAGAGGCCACCCAGGCCTTGACGTGGGTGGGCATGGTGTCGGCGAGCGTGCCGTCGCAGTCAAAAATGAGGGCCTTGTAAGGCTCCGGGGGGGCGATGCGGGCGACGTTCATAAATCCCTGTTAGGCGGGCGGCTCCGAGACAAGTCCGATGTTCTTTGGTCCTTTGAAGGGGAATGTTACCCGCTCGAACCGGACCGAATGACCCTGATAATATTCCTCGATGGCCGCCAGCAGTTCTTTTTGACCCAGCCTCTCTTCCGACCAGAAATTGCAGCACGGAATCAAGAGGACCGGCCTGACAAGCGCGGCGGCGGCCACCTCGCGCAAGGCCTCATCGCAGTGCAGCCCGATGATGAGATCATAGTAGCGGGCCGTCGCAGCGTCAAACTCCCGCGCCTGGCTTTTGACGCCCTTCAGCACCCAGCCGCGCGGGTCCACCACCTCGCTCTCCAGGTTGTACTTCTTGGAGAGGATGCGGCTCAGCATCCCCTGGCCCCCCGCGACATCCGCGACGTACTGGACCCGCCGCCAGTATCGCTCCGCGACGAAATCGGCCACGGCCTCAAACCGCGCCGGGTCGCCATGAAATCGGTGTCGGCTCATGCGGCAACATTATACCCGCAGTTGGGAGGGGAGAGTCACGTTTTGGGCTGCCCGTAATAGGCGTCTTTGCCGTGCTTGCGGAGGAAATGCTTGTCCACGATGGACTGCGGCGTCGTGACGGCCTGGGGGTTGAGTTGCTCCGTCCGCCAGGCCAGCCCGGCGACCTCCTCCACGATGATGGCGTGCTCGACGGCCTGGGCCGGCGTCGCGCCCCAGGCGAAGGGGGCGTGGAACGGCAGCAGCGTTCCGGGCACGTGCAGCGGGTCAAGGTCGTTGGCCGCGAAATGCTCGACGATCGCCACGCCTGTGTTCCACTCGTAGCCCTCGTTGATCTCCTCCGGCGTCAGCGGGCGGCAGAGCGGCACCACACCATGAAAAGTGTCGGCGTGGGTGGTTCCGTAGCAGGGAATCTCCCGGCAGGCCTGCGCCCAGCTGGTCGCATAGCGGGAGTGCGTGTGGGCGATCCCGCCGATGCCGGAGAAACGCTGGTAGAGGCAGACGTGGGTGGGGGTGTCCGAGGAAGGGCGGAGACGTTCGCCCGGCAGCGGCTCGCCCGTCTCCAGCGAAACCAAAACGATGTCCTTCGGGCGCAGCGCGTCATACGCCACCCCGCTCGGCTTGATCGCCACGATGCCGCGCCCCCGATCCACGCCGCTGGCATTGCCCCAGGTCAGCACGACCAGGCCGGCCCGCACCAATTGCATATTGGCCGCGTAGACCGCCTCTTTCAGTTGGTCAAGAGAATGGTCAGACATGCCGCACCTCGTCCCGAATCGTCAGCAGCTCCTTCATCACATCGGAGAGGTCGTCGTGCGTCCCCCTCACGCCGAACGCATCATGCACACGGCGGTAGAGGGCGTACAGCCGGTCGTAGACACGCCGCCGGGTCGGGTCCGGCTGGAAGACGCGCGGGTGCAGGGCCGTCATCGCATCCGTCGCCTCGGCGAAGGACGCAAAAGCCCCGGCCGCGACCGCGCCAGCGATGGCAGCTCCTAGCGCGGCGGTCTGCGCGCTGCGGGAGATCGCCAGGGGACGCCCCATGATGTCCGCGTAAATCTGCATCACCAGCGGGTTCTTCACCGAGATGCCGCCGCAGTTGATGATGCTCTCCACCGTCTGCCCGTACTCCTCAAACCGCTCCATGATGACGCGGGACCCGAACGCCGTGGCCTCGATCCACGCGCGGTACAACTCGGCGGGCGTGGTCTGGAGCGTCAAGCCCAAGACGGCCCCGGTCAGGCGCTGATCCACCAGCACGGTGCGGTTGCCGTTGTGCCAGTCCAGGGCCAGCAGGCCGCTCTCGCCGGGCTGAAGCTGGGACGCGCCTTCCGTCAGCGCCTCATGCCCCTGGCCGGCGGGCTGAATGCCATTGACGAACCAGTTGAAGATGTCGCCGACGGCGGACTGGCCGGCCTCCAGGCCGTAGAAGCCGGGCAGGATGGACTCCGGGACGATGCCGCACAGGCCGGGGATGTCGCCGGGGTCGGCGTCCAGTGGCGCGACCATCATGTCGCAGGTGGAGGTGCCGATGTTCTTGACCAACACATGGGGCTGGATGCCCGAGCCGACGCCGCCCAGGTGGGCGTCGAACGCCCCCACGGAGACGGGGATGCCGGCGGCCAGGCCGGTCTTCTCGGCCCACTTCTCGCTCAGGCCGCCCGTCGCCTCGCCGACGTGGAAGGCGCGGTCCGGGAGGGTGCGCCGCAGGCGGACCAGGCGCGGGTCTAGCCGCCCCAAGAACTCCTCGTCAGGGTAGCCGCCCCAGCCGGGGTGAAACATCGCCTTGTGCCCCGCCGCGCAGATGCCGCGCTTGAGGATCTCGGGGCGCGTCTCCCCCGTCAGCACGGCGGGCAGCCAGTCGGCGTGTTCCACCCAGGTATGGGCGGCGTCGAACACGTCCGGATCGGCCCGGAGGCAGCGGAACACCTTGGCCCAGTACCACTCGGCGCTGTAGGTGCCGCCGCACTTGGCCAGGTACTGGGGCCGGATCTGCTCGGCCAGCGCCGTGATCTCCGCCGCCTCGGCGTGGCCGGTGTGGTCTTTCCACAGCCAGGCCATTGCCGACAGGCTGCCGGCGAAGCGCGGCGTCAGGGCGAGGGATGTCCCGTTGGCGTCTACAGGGATCGGCGTGGACCCGGTGGTATCCACGCCCAGGCCAATCACCTGGCCGGGCGCGAAGCCGGGCCGTGAGGCCGCCTGGCGCAAGACCTCGGTGATGACGGCGAGCGCCCCGTCCAGGTAGTCCTGCGGGTGCTGGCGCGCCAGGTCCGGGTCGCGCGGGTCGAGCAGGATGCCCGCCTGCCCGTGCGGGTAGGGAAAGACGCTGGTGGCGATCTCCTCCCCCGTCCTGACATCCACGAGCAGCCCCCGGACCGAATTGGTCCCGTAGTCCAAGCCGATTGCATATTGCGACACTGATTTCTCCCTCACTGGTCGGCCACAGAGCCAGCGAATGAATTCGCCGCTCGATGGCGACGACGCCGATTGTCCGCCTTCGCGGACACGGACTTGTCTCCGCGAAGGCGGAGACTCGGCCGAAGGCCCTCAGCGGCGACACGCCTAATCAAACGTGACCATCGCCTTCACCACGCCGTCCTGATAGTCGGCCACCATGTCAAAGCCCTCCTGCGTCCGCGCGAAGGGGAGATGGTGCGTGACCATGACGTTGACGTCAATCTCCTTGTCGGCGATCATGTCAATGGCGCGCTGAACAGTGTTGTTCTGGCGGCGGACGTTCTGGATGATGAGTTCCTTGCGCCGCAACAGGTTGATGTCGAACGAGACGCGGTTGGTGCCGGCGGGGATGCCGATCAAGAGCAGCTTTCCGCCGGGCTTGAGGAGTTCGATGCCCTGGTCCATGGCGTCCTGCGAGCCGCTGCACTCGAAGACGTAATCCAGCAGTTCCGGCTCGCGGCGGGTAATCTCCCCGACCACATCATCGGAGTCTGGGTTGCCCGTCCAGTCGGCCCCGGCGCGGGAGGCGACTTGCAGACGGGCATTGATCTTGTCGGTGATGTAGACGCGGCTCGCGCCCTGCGCCCGTGCGGGTAGCAGCACGCTCAGACCGATGGGGCCAGCGCCCAGAATACCGATCTTGGCCCCGTCCATCGCACCGGCCAGGGACAGCGCGTAGATGCCGATGGAGAGCGGCTCGACGATGGCGGCCTCGTCCCAGGTCATCGTGTTCGGAATGGGATAGCAGTTCCGCTCCGGCATGACCAGGTACTCGGCGAGGCACCCCTCGATCTGATCGGGGCAGCCGAGGAACTTCTGGGCGCGGCAGGTGTGGGGCCGGCCCGCCCGGCACTGGTCGCACTCTCCGCACGGCAGAGCGGGGTCAAAGGCAATGCGGTCCCCCGGCTTCACGCGCGTGACCGCCGCGCCGATGGCCTCCACGACGCCGGCCCCCTCGTGGCCCACCGCCCAGGGATACTCCACGCGCTGTGTGCCGATGCCGCCCTCATCGAAATAATGCACGTCCGAGCCACAGATGCCCACGCGGGCCACCCGAATCAGCACGTCGGTGTCGCGGGCGATGGCCGCCATCGGCACATCCTGCATGACCATCCGCCGCAAACCCGTCAACTTCATCGCATGCATGGTGTTGTTCCTTACCGGGAGGAGACCTAACCCTGTCGGCAAGCCGCCTGTCCCTTCCCTGCCAGGGAAGGGACGGGGAGCCCCCTCCGTCGCTCCGGTCGTTCCTCCCTGCCCGCCACCTCCCCCTGCTCTGAGGGGGAGCCGGAGGGGGTCTTTTCACCCTCTCTCGCAGGGGGAGGGTCGGCGGCTTGCCGACAGGAAGGGGTTCTCCGGCGGTGGGTACTCTTATCTGCACCGCCAGGCCGCGTCACTCCAGCGCAGCTCATTGCGGAACGCAAGGGAATTGGTATCCTTGTTGATTAACAGGTATTCGATCCTCATCAGTTCCGCCCAGTCAATCATCTGCTCGGCGGTGAGCGCCAGGGAGAAGCCGGTGTGATGCGCGCCGCCCGCCAGGATCCAAGTCTCGGCGGCCACGCGCAGCGACGGCTGCGGCTTCCAGAGGACACGCGCCACTGGGAGATTCGGCATGGCCTTCTCCGACTTCACGGCGTCCACTTCATTGATGATCAGCCGGAAGCGATTCCCCAAATCCACCACCGAGGCGTTGATCGCCGGGCCGGACGCGCCGTCGAAGACCAGACGCGCCGGGTCCGCCTTGCCGCCGATGCCGAGCGGATGGACCTCGATGCGGGGCCGCGTGGCCGCGATGGATGGGCAGATCTCCAGCATATGCGCGCCCAGCACCAGCTCGTTGCCCGGCTCCAGGTGGTACGTGTAGTCCTCCATGAAGGACGTGCCGGCGGCCAGGCCGCTCGCCATCACCTTCATGACGCGCACCAGCGCGGCCGTCTTCCAGTCGCCCTCGCCCGCGAACCCGTAGCCGTCACCCATCAGGCGCTGGACGGCGAGACCGGGCAGCTGCGGCAGGCCGTGCAAATCTTCAAACGTGGTCGTGAACGCGCCGAAGCCGCCGTCCGTCAGGAACGCCCGCAGGCCCAGCTCGATCCGCGCCTGTTCGCGGACCCGGTCCCTGGCCGGCCCCGCCGTGCGAACGTCGGGCGCAAGGTCATAGGTCTCCTCGTACTCCCGCATCAGCCGGTCCACCTCGGCGTCGGAGAAGCCGTTGACGCGGCTCACCAGATCGCCGACGCCGTAGCCGTTGACGGACCACCCGAACTGGACCTGGGCCTCCACCTTGTCGCCCTCGGTGACGGCGACCTGGCGCATGTTGTC
>JAFAZD010000333.1 GCA_019239955.1 Armatimonadota bacterium
TTCTGGGCGAGCACATCCATAAGCTGCTGGGCCGGGTCAGCGGCAGCGAGGTCATCAGCGGCATCCCCGGCTCCCAGACCGATCACTTTGGGGTGCCGTACTCCATCACGGAGGAGTTCGTCGCCGTCTACCGGATGCACCCCCTGATTCCGGATGACTACCAGTTCCGGTCCGCCGCCACGGACGAACTGCTGCGGGAATGCACGCTCCCGGAGATGGCGGGCCTGCGCGCGCATGACGTGCTGGAACAGGTCTCCATGACCGACCTGTTCTACTCGTTCGGCGTCGCCCACCCCGGCGCGGTCACGCTGCACAACTACCCCCGGTCGCTCCAGCGCTTCGAGCGGCCCGACGGCTTTCTGATGGACATGGCGGCGCTGGACGTGCTGCGCACCCGCGAGTTGGGCGTGCCCCGGTACAACCAGTTCCGCCGCCTGCTGCACCTGCGCCCGGCCCGGACGTTCGAGGAGCTGACGCCCAACCCAGAGTGGGCCGAGCAGATTCGCCGCGTCTACGACGGCGACATCGAGCGGGTGGACCTGATGGTCGGCCTGTTCGCCGAGCAGCCCCCGAAAGGGTTCGGCTTCAGCGACACGGCCTTCCGCATCTTCATCCTGATGGCCTCGCGCCGCCTCAACAGCGACCGCTTCTTCACCACCGACTTCACGCCGGAGGTCTACAGCCCGGTGGGGATGCAGTGGATTGACGACAACACCATGTCCACCGTCCTGCTGCGCCACTACCCTGGCCTCGCGCCCGCCCTGCGCGGCGTCGCCAACGCCTTCGCCCCCTGGAATCGCGTCGGCGGTTCAGGCGCAAAAACGGACTGAGATGCCGGCTGACGGGCCTGTCCCGGACAACGAACAGGCCGCCCCACCGATCAAGATGGCGGGGCGGCCTGACGCTCGGAAACGGCGGCATTAGCGGGTGCGGTCGTTGTGCTTTTTGCGGTAGATGGCGTGGCTGGTGCGGTTCAGTTCACGGTTCAGGCGGCGGTGCTCGCCGGCGGTGAGGTGGCCGTTGTGCA
Source organism: Armatimonadota bacterium (assembly GCA_019239955.1). GTDB lineage: Bacteria > Armatimonadota > Armatimonadia > Armatimonadales > Capsulimonadaceae > JAFAZD01. Next base: position 1,028 of record JAFAZD010000333.1, read on the forward strand.
GATAGCGATCACGCGCCGCCTGCCCCGCGATGCGGGCGTCACGGCGCGACAGGCGGCGCGACTCACGCCGGGTCAACTGGCCGCTGGCGTCGCCCTGGTCCACACGGGCATCCTGGTGGCGCAGGCGGGCGTTGACGCCGGGCCGGTGCGGGGGCGCGGGCGGCGGCGTCTGCGCCTGGACGGCGGCGGGCAGCAGAGTCACGCCGAGCAGCGCGGTGGCGGCGAGGCGGCTGATGTTGATGGTCATTCATTTTCTCCGATCATGGTCTGTTTCGGGCCGCGTCGTCGCGGCCGGTCACGTCCCTACTGACGGCGGAAGAGCCGAGATTGTTCAAACGCCTTTCAGACGATCCGGGTTGAGGGGCGGGAGGTCTTCGTGCAGGGCGTGGAGGTGCTGAAGGAGGACGGCATTCATGGCGTCAATCGCCTCCTGCGCGTAGTCGCAGTTGCCGTAATGGACGCCCCCGAGCCTCCCCTGCGCCTCGAACATTAGGTGGCCGAGGTTCCACGGCCCCATCTCTCCCCAGAAGAGCGTGACGGGGAAGGGGCTGCGGTCCTTGAGCGGACGCATGGCCGCCGGGCTGAGGTGGCCCGGAAAGCAAACGAGCGCCACATCACGCCCCAGCGCGATGATCTTGACCTCCCCGTGCGTCTGCCGCGCCTTGCCGTAACGCGCCTCCCACTTGGCGCGTCCCGCCGCGCCGGCCCAGTAGCTGCGCTCGGAGTGCAGCTCCATCAGGCGATGCAGATCGCTTCCCGTGTCTTCGGGATCAAGGGGATAAGGGGCATAGTGCCGTGGTTCATAGGGGAGCGCTTTCGTCAGTGGCTTCATCTGCGCCTCCAGAGCCTGAACGCGCGCATCACACTCCGCCGCCGAGGGGATGGGCCGGTGCCAGAGGCGGACCGGGACGGATTGGACGCGCACGACCGGATCGTCCAGGCGCAGGCCGGGGGCTGTCCTGCGCCAGCTCGTACTCCGCCACCGCTCGTTCTGCGCCAGCAGCGGCTCCCCCGCGACCTCCAACCGGGCGAGGACCTTGCAGACCTCGCCGCCCAGAAGGCGCCCCAGGCGGCCATACTCGCGGACGGAGCAGCGGTGGCGGGCCTCCTGGATCGCCGCCCTTCCCTGCTCCCGCAGTTCCATCGGCGGGTCCGCCGCCAGCGGGTATTGGTCGCTGCTGCCGGTGTTGAAGTAGAACACGGGGACGGGGCCATACACCTTCTGCACGGTGGCCGCCATCGCGCCCGCCAGCCCCGCCGAGAGGTGCCGGTCCCGGTCGTCCGTGCGGCAGGCGACGCCGGCCAGGACGGCGATCAGGTTTTCCTCGGCATCGGCGAACCGCAGCACGGGGACGGTCGAGTCGACCGGCTCGCCGCCGGTGTAGAAGTTGACGGCCAGCCCTTCGCACGTCCCCTCGCCGACGGCGACACTGGCGGGGCGGAGGGTTTGCAGCGCCTGGGCCGCCGCGTCGCGGATGGCATCCAGGAGCTGGGCGCGCTGGACGGGGTCATGGCGCTTGTCCTTGGGATCCAGAGCCGTCCAATGGATGCCGTCAAAGTCAACATTGTGGCTGGCGGTCGTGGCGAAGCAAAGTGTTTCCACCGAGCATCCCGGCGCCAGCCGCGCGACGATCTCGCGGGTCTCCGGGATCAGCCTGGGCCACGCGCCCCAGTCGGCGTTGAAGAGGACCGTCAGGTCCTCCCCCCACGCCAGGACGAGGCAGCGAATCTGCTGCGGCCACTCCGGCGGATCAAGGATTTCACCGTGCCGGGCGCAGTAATCCGCGCCGATGTGGGGAATGTTGACCGCCGCCGCGCCGGCGGCAAAGTCGTTGCCCATGATCTCCTACGTCGCTTTCAGGTTGTCCGGGTTGAGCGGCTGCAAGTCGTCCGGGACGAACAGGCCGTCGTGGCGGATCAGCTCGCCGTCGAAAAAGATGTCGCCTCCGCCGAACTCGGGGCGCTGGATGAACACCATGTCCCAGTGGACGGCGGAGCGGTTGCCGTTGTCGGCCTGCTCATAGGCCTCGCCGGGGGTGAAGTGGAAGGAGCCGGCGATCTTCTCGTCGAACAGGATGTCCTTCATGGGCGAGAGGACGTGGGGGTTGAAGCCCAGGGACCACTCGCCGACGTACCGCGCCCCCTCGTCAGTGTCCAGAATGGCGTTCAGCTTGTCGGTCAGGCCGCCCGCCGCCGTCGCCTCCACGACCTTGCCGTCCCGCATCTCCAGTCGGATGCCCTCAAAGACGGTGCCCTGGGAGATGGTGGGCGTGTTGAAGGCGATGACGCCGTTGACCGAGTCCTTGACCGGGGCGGTGAAGCACTCGCCGTCGGGGATGTTGAACTCGCCGGTGCAGGGGACGGTCGGGATGTCCTTGATGGAGAAATCAAGCTCGGTGTCCCGCCCGGTGATTCGCACCCGGTCGGCGGCGTCCATGCGGGCCTTCAGGGGCGCGATGGCGGCATCCATCCTCGCGTAATCAAACGTGCAGACATCGAAGTAGAAATCCTCAAACGCCTCCGTGCTCATGCCGGCCTGCTGGGCCATGGAGGGCGTCGGCCAGCGCAGGACGACCCACTTGGTTTTCTTGATGCGCGTCTCCGAGTGGACGGGGTGCCACCAGAGCGACCGGAACAGCTTCATCCTGTCGTCGGGCACGTCGGAGTGCTCGGCGCTGTTGTCGGCCCCCCGGACGCCGATGTAGGCGTTCATCTCCTCCATGCGCGCCCGCTCGAACCGGGCCGTGAGCCGCATCTGCTCCTCGGTGGCGTTCTGATACAGCGCGCGCAGGACGGCGTTGCGCTTGGCCGTCACAAAGGGCAGGCCGCCGGCGGCGGCGACCCGGTTGACGAGGGCCGTGGTCACGTCGTCGGGGATGTCGTAAGTCTCGATCAGCACGCGCTCGCCGGGCTGAACGCGGGTAGAGTAGCCGACGAGCACGTCGGCCAGTTTCGCCACGCGGGAGTCTTTCATAAAGCGTCCTTGTTGGGTGATGGGATGATTATACCCTGAGGAAACCCACCCCTGGCGGCAAGCCGCCTGTCCCCTCCCTGCCAGGGAAGGGAAGGAGGGAGGATCGCTTTGGCAACAGCCTTGTCTCTTGGCCCCTTCCCTGACAGGGAAGGGGCAGGTCGCTTGCGACCGGGGTTAGGTTCCGCGACAGCGGCAGGGTTAGTCCTTCTCACGGCAGAGTACGGCGCAGCGCGACGAGGCCGGTGATGCTTTTGCGGGCGAGGCGCGGCGGGGCCAGGTGGCGCTCGGTCTCGATGTAGCCATGGCGGGCGTAGAAGCGGAGGGCGGCGAGATTGTCCGCCTCCGCGTGCAGGGCGACGCCGGGGGCGCCGGTTGCCTGGGCCTGGCGATGCACCTCTTCAATGAGCCGGGAGCCGACGCCCCGGCGGCGCATTTCGGGTGTGACGGCGAGGATGCCCAGGTAGTAGACATCCTGTGGCGGGGCGCTCATGCAACTGCCGATGTCGCGCAGGTCGGGCCACCGGCGCAGCAGGGGCAGGACGCCGCGAAAGCGGGGCAGCAGCCACATCAGCCGCCATCCGCCGGCCCGTCGCGCGGCGACGGGGGCGGCGAGGGCGATGCCGGCGATCCGCCCGTCCTGCTCGGCGACCAGGGCGCGGTCATAACTGAACGGGTGGCGCGGCACGGGGAACAGCCGCCCGAAGAGGCGCAGGACGTCCGGCGGCGACGGGCCGAACATGAGGTTGAACAGGGTCGGCCCGGCGGCATAAATCAGCGGGGCGGCCTGGGGCGCATCGGCGGGCCGGGCGGGGCGCAGCGTCACGTCGGCGGACATGGCAGGATTATAGCACGGGAAGAGGGACAGACCGATGGCGGCCTCGCCGGGGACGGGGCCCCGTCCATGAAGCCCCGTCCGAGCGCCGATCCGTTAAGATTTTCTCCCCGCGTGGGCCGCCTAAGCGGGCAGATTCTGGACCGGGCCGTCATCCGCATCGGCGATGTGCCAGGTCTCTTCCACGATCCGGCCCTGGCGGAAGACCAGTTGGTAAACCACCGGATACGTCCAGTCGTGATTGCGGAAGACCGCGTTAGCGGTGACGATCCGACTGCCCCCGGCTCCGCCCTTT
>JAFAZD010000093.1 GCA_019239955.1 Armatimonadota bacterium
TGGCCCTGCAGCGCATCGCCACCGACCACGTCAGCGCCAGCACCGTCTCGGTCGTCGAGTTGCCGTCCGACGACGTCAAGGGCCGTATCATCGGCCGCGAGGGCCGCAACATCCGCGCCTTCGAGACGCTGACCGGCGTGGACGTCATCATTGATGACACGCCCGAGGCCGTGGTGCTCTCCGCGTTCGACCCGGTGCGCCGCGAGATCGCCCGCCTCGCCCTGACCAGCCTGATCCTGGATGGCCGCATCCATCCGGGCCGGATCGAGGAGAGCGTCGCCAAGGCCCAGGACGAGGTCGAAAGGATGATGCGCGAGGCCGGCGACCGGGCCGTGCTGGAGTCGGGCGTCACCGGCCTGCACCCGGAGGTCATCAAGCTGCTGGGCCGGATGCGCTACCGTACGTCCTTCGGCCAGAATCTGCTGGATCACAGCATCGAGGTCTGCCTGCTCGGCGCGTCCATCGCCGCCGAATTGGGGGCGAATGTGACGGTGGCGAAGCGCGCGTGTCTGCTGCACGACCTGGGCAAGGTGGTCCCGGACGCCGAGATGCCCCACGCCCTCTTGTCGCAGGAGCTGATGCTTCGCTACGGCGAGAGTCCGGCGGCGGCGCACGCGGCGGGCGCGCACCACAACGAGATTCCGATGGAGACGGCCGAGGACGTGATCGTTCAGGTCGCTGACGCCGTCTCCGCCGCCCGCCCGGGTTCGCGCCGGGAGATGCTGGAGAGCTACGTCAAGCGCCTGCAAAAGCTGGAGGCGCTGGCCGACTCGTTCCCCGGCGTCGAGAAGACGTACGCCGTGCAGGCCGGGCGCGAGATTCGTCTGATGGTGCGCCCGGAGGTGGTGGACGACGCCGCCGCGCACAAGCTGGCCCGCGACGCCGCCAAGCGCATCGAGGAGGAGCTGGAATACCCCGGCCAGATCAAGGTCACGGTGATCCGGGAGACCCGCGCCATCAATTACGCGAAATAGGGGCGGCCCAGTGCAACCACGTAGCGTTGCCTCAACAACAGGTCTTTGGGCATTTAGAAGAGAGCGACTGATGTGCGTATCCTGATGCTCGGCGACCTCGTCGGGAAGGCCGGACGGGACGCCGCCCAGCAGATGCTGCCGACGTTGCGGGAGATGTACGCGCCGCAGTTCGTCATCGCCAACGGGGAGAACGCGGCCGCCGGCCTGGGCATCACGCCCGACATCGTCCGGGCCTTGCTCAAGAGCGGCGTGGATGTCATCACGCTCGGCAATCACGCCTGGAACCGACCCGAGATTGCCGATTACCTGGACCACGAGCCGCGCCTCCTGCGCCCCGCCAACTACCCGGCGGGCACGCCCGGCCGGGGGTTCCGCGTCTTCCCGGCGGGGGGCGGCGTCCGCGTCGGCGTGGCGAACCTGCTGGGGCGGCACTTCATGGAGCCGCTCGACGACCCGTTCCGCCTGGCGGACACGATCCTGGACTCCTTTCGCGGCCAGTCCGCGGTCTCGTTCTTCGACTTTCACGCCGAGGCGACATCGGAGAAGGCCGCCTTCGGCCACTACCTGGATGGCCGGGCCAGCGCCGTCGTCGGCACGCACACCCATGTGCAGACCGCCGACGAGCGCCTGCTGCCCGGCGGCACCGCGTACCTGACCGACGTCGGCATGGTCGGGCCGCAGCACTCGGTCCTGGGCATGGACCCGGAGATCATCGTGCGCAAGTTCGTCACGCAGATGCCGGCCCGCTTCGAGGTGGCCCAGGGCCCCGTCGTCCTCTGCGGCGTCGTGGTGGACGCCGACCCGGCCACCGGCCGCGCCACCCACATCGAGCGCGTCCAGATTCGCGACATCTACTGACTGACCGTGCCTTGCCCTAACTCCAACAAGGAACACCCACGTCCATGCTGACATTCAAGAGTAACACGCGCCGCACCCTCGCCGCGACCCTGGGGGTCTGCCTCTGCCCGGCGCTGCTGGCCTACGCGGCGGCCCCCAAACACCATACGGCCCCGCGCAAGCACACCGCGCCCAGCCTGCCGGTGCTCCCTGTCAAGCCCGCCGCGCCGTCGCCGGCCGCCGCGCCCGGCGACACCCTGATCTACAACGGCCAGCCCCCCGCCCAGGCCGGGGTGACGCTGGCCAACTGGGGCGGCGGCGACGTGGCCGACAGCACGGAGCAGGCATTCGCCGCCGGCGGCCACGCGCTCAAGGTCACGACGCCCGGGCCCTACCAGGGCGCCCGGATCACCTTCAACACGCCCGCGGACCTGGGCGATCTCACCGACAAGAGCCGCTTCTTCCAGGTGACGGTCCGCGTCGCCGAGCAGCCGGCGCCCGAGGCGCCCGGTCAGTTCCCTGGGCAGGGGCCGGGCGGCTTCCCCGGGCGCGGATTCCCAGGCGGGGGCTTCCCGGGCGGCGGATTTCCTGGCGGTGGGCCCGGCGGCGGCGGGCCGGTCGGGCAGGCGCCCAGCGGCCAGCCAACGCTGCGCCTCGCGCAGTATCCCGGCGCGGGCGGCGGGCTGGCCGTTGTAGATCAGGGTGTCGCCGGGCGCGGCGGCCGGCG
>JAFAZD010000103.1 GCA_019239955.1 Armatimonadota bacterium
CGCCAGCCCACCACTCTGCCTACGCACTTGGTTCAGGCCCAACAGGCACATAGGGAAAGCCAATCACGCCTCAGTTTACCGCAGAGATGCCCTAATTACACATGAGCCGAGACCTCTTCCCATTTTTTGATGCTGCTGCGCCTCTCTTCCTGCTGTCTGCGCCTGCCGTTCCCTGACCAACCCTGAATTTCATTCCAGTCATTGACGCGGTCCGTCTTCTTTATCCTGTATGACAAGAAAAAGATCCTTCAGTGCAACTTTTCACAATGTCCCGTGTCTGAGGAATTGCAGGGTGAGGCGCGAAATGAACGCTGGCAACTACATGCAGTGGTACTACCTGATCTATCTGCTGCCGGGCGGGACGGCATTGTTGCTGCTCCTGCTGTCCGCCCTGAGCGGCGGCGGACGGCATCACCAGATGGGCGGCGGCCACGGCCACCATCCCGTCGTCGGCCATCATCACGGCGATCATCCGGGGGGCGGCCGTCATCATGCCGATGGAGGGTGTGCCGCACACGGACATACGGCGGCGGGCAGGCCGACGGCGGCGCGGCAGGCGCTGGCCTTCTTCGGCGTCGGGCGCGTCCCCGCCCCGTTCCTGTGGGGCAGCGCGTTGCTGGGGTGGGGGCTGTTCGGCTTCTGGGCCACGCGCCTGCTGGAATCGACCCTGCGCGTTCCCGCCGCCTTCGTCCCGCCCGCGCTTGGGCTGGCCGCCCTCGGCGCGTTGGGCACCGCCCGATTGATCTCCGCCGCCGCCCTGCGTCTGCTGCCCCCGGAGGAAACCTTTGTCACGGGCACGGTGGAGCTGTGCGGGCTGACCGGCACGGTCGCCTTTCCCGTGGACGAGGCGCGGGGGCGGGTGCATGTCTACGACGCCTACGGCACGCTGCACGACGTGTCCGCCCGCGCCGCCCCCGGCCAGACACCCATCGCGCGTGGCCACCATGTGCTGGTGATGGACTACGACGCCGCGCGCGATTTTGTGATCGTGGAAGAGATGATACAGTAGAGAAACGTGAAGGAGACAAGATGATGGGATTTGTGTTAATGCTCGTCGGTGCCGCATTGATGATCGGGCCAAACTTCCTGCCGCACCTCGCCCGACCGAGCCAGTTCATCTTTGGCGTGGTGGGGCTGCTGGTAATTATCGCTGGCGTGTTCCTGCTGATCACATCGCTCTGGAAAAAAACGTCGGCGGACGAGGCGTTCGTCATCACGGGCGGCGCGGGCGGCTCCCGCGTCATCCTGGACAGCGGCGCGCTCGTCATCCCGCTGATTCACAACGTCGTGCCCGTCAATCTCAAGACGATGAAGCTGGCGGTGAACCCCAAGGGCGGCAACGCCCTGATCACCCACGACAACCTGCGCTCCAACATCCTGGCCCAGTTCTACATCCGCGTCCAGGCGGACAACGAGCACATCCTCAACGCCGCCCGATCTCTGGGAGAGAACTCCGTCAACGCCGAGAACGTGGAGAACCTGGTCAGCGAGAAGCTGGTCTCCGCCCTGCGCGCCATCGCGTCGCAGATGGACCTCTTTGAGATCCACACCAAGCGCGACGAGTTCGCCGAGCGGGTGAAGGAGCACGTCAAGTCGGACCTGGAGGCCAACGGCCTGCTGCTGGAGAGCGTCACCATCTCCGAGCTGGACCAGACCGACCCGTCGGAACTCTCGGACAACAACGTGTTCGACGCCCAGGGCAAGCGCAAGATCACCGAGATCACGGCGGCGGCCATGGTGGAGCGCAACAACCTGGAGCGAGCCGCCGAGCAGGCCCGCAAGAACCGCGACGTGCAGACGCGCCAGCAGATCCTGGAGCTGGAGCGCCAGCAGGCGGAGGCCGAGGCCGCCCAGCGCACGGAGATCGCCAAGATTCAGGCCGCCAAGGACCGCGAGAGCCAGGAGGCGCTGATCGCCCAGCAGCGCGCGGTGGAGACCGCCCAGATCGAGAAGCAGCAGGCCGTGCAGGCCGCCGAGATTCAGCGTCAGCAGGCCGTCGAGGTCGCCCGCGTCGCCCAGGAGAAGGCCGTGCAGGCGGCCACCATCGCCCGCGAGCAGGAGCTGCAGCGCGCCGCGGTGGAGCGCGATCAGGCCGTCGCCCTGGCCGAGCGCCTCAAGCAGATCGCCGTCGCCCAGAAGGAGGCCGAGCGCGCCAAGGCCGAGGAGAGCTCCCTGATCGCTCAGGCCGCCCAGGAGAAGGCGAACCAGGAGGTGATGAGCGTCACCCAGATCGCCGAGGCCGAACGTGACGCCAACAAGAAGCTGATCGCCGCCCGGCAGGAGATCGAGCGCGACAAGATCCGCCTCCAGACGGAAGCGCAGGTCCAGGCGTTCACCCGCGTCACTGTGGCCGAGGCCGACCAGCAGGCCGCCACCAAGCAGGCCGAGGCGAAACTGCAACTCGCCCAGGCCGACGCCCAGGCCAAGGAGTTGATTGCGCGCGGCGAGAAGGCCCAGCAGATGGTCGCCGTGGACGTCGCCCGCGAGAACGTGAATGTGGAGCGGCAGGGACTGGAGAACCGCCAGGAGTTCGCCGAGGCCGGTATCCAGTTGGAGGTCCAGAAACTGACCATCCAGGCCGGGCGCGATGTGCAGGTGGAGTTCGCCCGTGCCCTTACGA
>JAFAZD010000226.1 GCA_019239955.1 Armatimonadota bacterium
GCTTCTGCAGCGCATCGCGCCGCCCGTCGGGGACGCGCAGCGTGTACTGGTGGTAGACGTGCCGGTTGCCCTCCAGGGTGCAAGGCAGCGAGATTCGGCCGGCGAGGTCCCCCAAACGCTCCTCATAGAGTGCCGCGTTCTTGCGCCGCGCCTCATTCCAGGCCGTGAGCCGCCGCGCCTTCACCCGCAGCAGCGCCGCCTGCAGCTCGTCCAGGCGCGAGCAGTAGCCGATGGTCTTGTAAAAGTAGCCTCCGCCCGACCCATGGAAACGCAGCAGCCGGACGGCCTCTTTGTGCTCGTCGCTGTCCGTCAGCACCATGCCGCCGTCGCCGCAGGCCCCCAGGTTCTTGGTCGGGAAAAACGACAGCGTCGTCAGGTCGCTCCACGCCCCGATGGGCCTGTTCTGGTGGGTCGCGCCGATGGCCTGCGCCGCGTCGCCGATCAGGGGCAGGCCGTGCCGCCGCGCGATCTGGGTCAGCCGCGTCATGTCCGCCAACTGCCCGAAGAGGTGGACCGGCATGATCGCCTTCGTCTTCGGCGTGATTCTGGCGGCGGCCTGTTCGGGGTCGAGGTTAAAAGTGCGAGGGTCAATATCCGCGAACACCGGCGTCGCGCCGGCCAGGCAGATCACCTCCACGGTCGCCACGAACGTGAAGGGCGTCGTGATGACCTCATCCCCCGGCCCCACCCCCAGCGCCCGCAGCGCCAGCAGCAGGGCGTCCGTGCCGGAGTTGACGCCCAGGCCGTGCTTCGCGCCGCATAGCGCGGCGATCTCCTGCTCCAACGCGGCGACGTTCTCGCCCAGGCCGAACTGGCACTTCGTCAGGACCTGGTCAAACGCGGCGGACAGCTCCGTCCTCAGCGCCTGGTGCTGCGCCGGCAGGTCCGCCATCGGGACATTCATCGAACAGTTCCTCGGTCTCTCATGCTACCGGGTTAGACAGGCGAAAGCGCCGAAAGTTGCGGCAATGTTACAGCAGCTCGTGTTGCCCCCGCGCCTTCAGCTCCTCCACGACCTGCTTGACATCCTCGGACCGCGACTTGGGGCAGATCAGCGTCGCATCGGGCGTGTCGATCACGATGATGTCCGACAGCCCGATGGTGGCGATCAGACGGTGCGGGCTGTAGATGAGCGCCCCCTGCGTGTCCACGCCGATGTGCTGCCCGACCACGATGTTCTCCGCCTCGTGCCCGCTCTCCGCCAGCACCTCCGCCAGCCGCGCCCACGAGCCGACATCGTTCCAGCCGATGTCGGCCGGCACGACCGCGACCTTTTCCGCCTTCTCGGAGATGCCGTAGTCAATGGACACCTTTTCCAGCGTCGGGAAGACCCGGCGCAGCGTCTGCTCCTCCTGAGGCGTCCCCAGCGCATCCGCGATGCGCGCGAAGCCAGCTTCCATCTGCGGCAGGTGCGCCCGGTACAGTGCGCGCAGCGTGCCGACCGTGACGATGTACATGCCCGCGTTCCAGAAGTAGCCGCCTTCGCGCAGGTACTGCTCGGCCACGTCCCGCTTCGGCTTCTCCTTGAACTGCCGCACCCGTCGCACAGCGAGGCCCTGCTCCTCCCGGATGGTCTCCCCGCTCTGGATATAGCCGAAGCCGGTGTCGGGGCCGGTCGGCGGGATGCCCAATGTCACCAGCCAGCCGTCCTGCGCCACCGAGGCGGCCAGACGCAGGATGTCGCGGAAATGCTCGTCGTGCGGAATCACATGGTCCGCCGGCAGCACGGCCATGACGGCGTCCGGCCCCAGCCGCGTCTCTAGGACCGCCGCCATCAGCCCGATGGCCGGGGCCGAGTCGCGCCCCTGCGGCTCGCCGACGATGTTCTCCGGGGGCACGTCCGGCAGCTGCTCCCGCACGGGCGCGACGTGCCGGGCATTGGTGATGATGAACAGCCGCTCCGGGGGAACCAGCGCGCGCACCCGGTCGGCGGTCTCCTGGAGCATGGTGCGCTCGCTGACGATGTCCAGGAACTGCTTGGGCGTCGCCTGCCGGCTGCGCGGCCACAGGCGCGTCCCCCCGCCCCCAGCGGGGATCACGACAGCGAGGGTGGGGTCATCTTGCGGCAAAACGGAAATCTCCTGGGACGCGGGGATAGTGCTGCGCCCATTGTACCCCACTTTCCCAAACCCCCGTCAACGCGCAGGGACTTGACGCAGACATGGCGAATATCCTAAGCTCATTCGGAAGGGCATATAATCCTCCAACAGTTTCGATAAATCAAGCAAATCGGTCATCAGAACAAATCCAGCGTACCCTGCATCGGGTCGGGGCGCTGGGACTGGGGGAGGGACTTGGCGGGCGCATGGCGAATGTTCTGATGGCTTCTGCTGCCGATGCTGCAATGGGGGCAACAGACTGCAAGGAGACAGAGATTTGCCGGAGAAAATGACGACGGTGGCCGAAGAGACCAACCCCTACCAGAACGCCCTGCGGCAGTTGGAGAACGTCGCGCGCGTCCTGAACCTGGACGACAGCATTCACGGCGTCCTGCAGAAGCCCAAGCGCGAGCTGACCGTCCACTTCCCCGTCTCAATGGATGGGGGCGGGACGCGGATGTTCACTGGGTATCGGGTCCAGCACAACACCGGCCGCGGGCCGGCCAAGGGCGGCCTGCGCTTCCACCCGGACACCGATCTCGACGAAGTGCGCGCCCTCGCCATGTGGATGACCTGGAAGTGCGCCCTGGTCAACATCCCGTTCGGCGGCGCCAAGGGGGGCGTGGTCTGCGACCCGAAATCCCTCTCCCCCGCCGAGTTGGAAGACCTCACCCGCCGCTACACCACCGAGATCAGTCCCCTGATCGGCCCCGACGCCGACATCCCCGCGCCCGACGTGGGCACGAACGGGCAGATCATGGCCTGGATCATGGACACCTATTCCATGCATCGGGGCCACACCGTCCCCGCCGTCGTCACCGGCAAGCCCGTCTCCATCGGCGGGTCAGAGGGCCGCCTGGACGCGACCGGCCTGGGCGTCGTCCTGGTCACGGAGGAGGCCCTGAAGCGCCGGCGGGAGACGCTGGACGCCCAGCGGGTCGTGGTGCAGGGCTTCGGCAACGTCGGCGGGGCCGCCGCCCGCTACTTTCACCGCCACGGGGCGCGCGTCGTCGCCGTCTCCGATGTCCGGGGCGGCATCCACAATCCGCAGGGCCTGGACGTCCCGGCGCTGGTCTCCCACGCCGCCCGCAGCGGCTCCGTCCTGGGCTTCCCTGGCTCCGATCCTATCAGCGGTGCGGCCCTGCTGGAGCTGCCCTGCGACATCCTCGTCCCCGCCGCCCTGCAAGGCCAGATCACCCGCGCCAACGCCGACAAGATTCAGGCGTGCATGGTCGTCGAGGGCGCGAACGGCCCGACGACTCCTGACGCCGACCTGATCCTGCGCGAGCGCGGCATCGAGGTCGTCCCGGATGTGCTCGCCAACGCCGGCGGCGTCACCGTCTCCTACTTTGAGTGGGTGCAGGACCTGCAATCCTTCTTCTGGACCGAGGAGGAGGTCAACCAGCGCCTCGCCCGCATCCTCTCCCGCGCCAGCGCCGAGGTCTGGGCCGCCGCCGAGACGCACAAGACCGACTTGCGTACCGCCGCCTACGCCGTCGGCGTCGGGCGGGTCGCCGAGGCCATCCGCATCCGGGGCATCTATCCCTGACAGTACCGAATGGCCTGCAAGGGAGAGGCTGGCTGTCTCTCAGCGGCACACAAAGTCAGGCCCCGGCAGACTGCCGGGGCCTGTTCCATAACAGGTCGTTGCTTGAATCACTGTCCGTCCGGGGCAGGGCCGCCGGGAGGCGGGGGCGCGCCACCGTCCCCGCCGGGCGGGGGAGGCCCGCCGGGACCGCCGAAGCCCCCGCCGGGGGCACCATTGCCACCGCCCGGCCCACCGTAGCCGCCGTTGCCGCCGCCGCGCCGACGACGGCCGCCGAAGCCGCCCTGCTGGCCGAAGCCCCCGCCGGGCGCGCCGTACCGCCCGAAGCCGCCGCCGGGGCCCCCGAAGCCCCCCCCGAAGCCCCCGCCGGGGCCCCCCTGGGGCATGTTCACCCCTACCACGCTCGCCGTCAGCGTCCCGTCATCCCCCGTCTGCCCCGACGCCACCACCCGGTCCCCGCTCTTGATGCCCGACAGCGCCACACTCGCCCACCGCACCACCTTGGCTCCCTCGGCCATCTTGACGTACAGCACCGCGTCCGAACTCAGCGACAGCGTCAGGTGCGCGTCCTTGGCCGTCGGCAGCGCCTTGACCGTCCCGCTCGCCGTGGCGAAGCCCAGGGGCGCGCCCCCGGCAGCGCCGCCCCCCGCAGTGCCGCCCCCCGCAGCGGCGTTGCCGCCGCGCCCGCCGAAGCCCCCGCCGCCGAAGCCGCCCGCGCCGGGCAGCCCCGCCGGGGGCGCCCCCGCCGTCACCTGCGAGGCCGTGATGCCCGTCGGCGCGCCCTGCACCGCCACCCGGTCGCCCACCCTCAGGTCCGCCACGGTGACGGCCTGCTGGGTGACGATCTGGGCGTCGGGGGCGACCTTGAGGGTCTGGGTGGCCCCGCCCTGGGTGGTGAGGGTGATCGTGGAGGCGGCGGCGTCCACGGCGCTGACGGTGCCGAAGGCGAAGGGGAGGCGGCGCTGGCCGCCGAAGCCCCCGCCCGGCCCGCCCGGGAAGCCGCCCGGCCCGCCGCCGGGGGGCGGGCCGCCGGGGAAGCCGCCGCCGGGTCCGGGTGGCGGGCCGGCGTCGGGGGCCTGGGCGAAGGCGGGCGCGGCCAGCGCCAGGCCGACCAGGGCCAGCGCGAAAAGCGTGAAAGCGTTGCGTTTCATCATCGTTTCTCCGTTGGTGAAAGACTGTCAGCACCTTGCAATCACGCAGAATCTCACGGACTGCTTGCGCTTGACAAGACCAATATAAAGCACAGACGTGAAGATTTCATGAAAACGCGCGGCAAAAAGACAGTCAGAGGAGAAGGGAAGGTGTCGGAGAAGCATCGGACAAAAAAAGACGCCGGGGCTGTGACAGCCCCGGCGTTCCGTTTCACATCTTGTTGCCCATCTTGGCGCCGTTCATGTAGCCGGCGGGGGCCTTGCTCATCGCCACGAGTTTGTGGCCCATCGGGTCCTTGTAGCCCATCTTCTTGGCAGCGGCCGCCGAGTAGTACGCCTTGCACTGCTTGCAGACGTAAACCTTGCCGGAAGCCGTCGCCGTCTTCATCTGCGTCCGTGCCCGGCCCGGCGGCAACGGCTGCGGGTTGAGGCTGAAGGCGGGCACGACCAGCAGGGCGGCCAGGGCGGCGGTCGCCAGACAGGCGGCCGGCCGGCGCGAGGATTTTGTCAGGTGCGGCGTCATCGTACGTTCCTCCTTCGGTGTGGGCGGGGACGCCCTGCCTGACTCTACAGATGGGACGCCGCGTTTAGTTCCGCCGGCCGCGCCGTCAGAGGGCGAACGTGCCGTAGAAGGCGCTGTTCTCGTTGCCGCGCGTCCAGGCGTCGCCGCCGGTGCGGGCGGTGCAGCTCGCCGTCTGCGTGTAGCCGACCCGGCGGTCCGTGATCGGGGCCAGCGGCTTGTACCAGACGAGGTTCGGCTGCTTGCAGCACTCGCGGTTGGGCAGCGCGTCCACGGACAGGGCCGCCACCTGCGGCGCGCTGACGCGGTAGCCGCCGGCGGTGTGCCGGAAGGCTATGGAGGCCGCACCGACCGAGGCGACCTTGCCGAACCCGGACGCATAGCGCGCGGTCAGCGCGTCGGCGAGCGCCTTCTGCTGCGCGGGCGTCCCCTTCGCATCCACGAACAGCGCCGTGGCGCGATGGGCGGTCGGCTCGGCCAGATTGTTGTCGGCGCGGACCACAGCCACGGCGCTCAGGCCGGCCAGCGAGACGCCGTGCCAGTCGCCGGCTTTAAAGTGCCAGGCCATGACCGCCTCGCGGCCATCGGCCACGTACTCGCCGCTGTAGTGGCAGGCCCCGGCGAAGACGCTGGCCGTGCGCGCCTCCACGTAATCGCCGGTGGGCGTGGCGGCCCGCGCGCTCGCGCCGCCGAGAACACCGGCGGCCAGGATCGTGGCGAAGATTTTGCTGTTCATTGGGGATGTTCCTCCCTACGCGAAATGGGATTCGTAACACGGGCGGCCGGGGCCGCAGACTTCGGGCCGCGCCCGGTCGCCGTCAGGGCCGACCACCTGCTGGGTGCAGCGACACCAGCAGTGGTTGCTCAGGTCAATCATGTCGGCGGCGGACATCGGCAGGGCTTCCAGAAAGAAATACTTCTTGCTGCGCAGGTTGCGGCAGAGCGGGCTCTGCAAGGACTCGGCGTCGTTCATGCGATGCCTCCCTCTCCGCCGCCAAAGGCCGGGCGCGGGCCGGCAGCAAGCACTTGTGCGGCGCGGCGGACCAGCGCGTGGGTCAGCGGCACTTTGTACCCGTTCTGCGACAGCGGCTTCGCGCCCTCCGTGCTCGCCTCGGCGGCGGCGCGGATGGCCGATTCCGACAGCGGCTGGCCGCGCAGGGCGTCCTCGGCGGCCTTCGCCCGCCAGGGGATCGGGGCGACCCCACCCAGCACGACCCGCGCCTCGCGGACGACGCCGCCATCGGTCTCCAGGGCCATCGCCACCGACGAGAGCGCCCAGTCCAGCGAATTTTTCTCCCGAAATTTCAGGTACGTGCTGCGCGACGCCAGCGGCGACGCGGGCACGAAGACCTCCGTGACGATCTCGCCTGGTTGCAGCACGTTCTCGCGCGTGACGCTCCCCTCGCCGGGCAGCGTGAAGAACTCGGCGATCGGCAATTTGCGCGCCTTGCCGCCGGGGCCGGCGATGGTCAGGACGGCGCTGAAGGCCATCAGGACCGGGGCCAGGTCGGACGGGTGGACGATGTAGGACGGGCCGCCGCCCAGAATGGCGTTGTACTTGTTCTCGGCGCTGTCCGGCGCGGCGTAGCACTTGGAGCCGCCTTTTTTCAGGCAGACGATGTGCTCGTTCCGGTAATACCAACACCGGGGACGCTGGCAAAGGTTCCCGCCGACGGTGCCGACGTTGCGGATCTGGATGGACGCGATGGAAGACGCGGCTTCGGCGAGGGCGGCGAAGTGCCGGCGGATGCCGGGGTGCTCCTCCACCTCGGTGATCGTCACCAGCGCGCCCAGGCTCAGGCCCTGGGCGGGGTCATACGCGATCCGACTGAGGCCGGGGATGCGCTTGAGGTCCACGACTCGGTCGGGCGTGAGGATGTAGTCCTTCATCGTGCCGAGCAGGTCCTGCCCGCCGCCCATGGGCCGGGCCGCATCGTACCCTCCCTCTGCCAGAAGGCGCGTCGCCTCGGCCACCGTCTGTGGATGGATCAGTTCAAATGCTTTCATGGTGTTTCCATTGGGCCGCCTCACCCCTCATGGTCATTCCGTTCCGCCTAGCGACTGAAGCCGGGCGAGTAAACTCGCGGCGGTGAGCCTGGCGACTGAAGTCGCGGCTATTCAAGGCGCTATCGGCCTTCGCCGATGCTGGGCCGGAACGTCCGCGCAGGCGGACAGTGTTCTAAAAAGCCGCGACTTCAGTCGCCAGGCGCGAGATCATCTGTGCCTGTGTCATGGCTTCGGCTCATGCCCCTTTCCCGTTGAGTTCGGCCAGCCCGTTCAGGATTTTATCGGGAGTGATGGGCAGGCTGCGGACGCGGACGCCGCAGGCGTTGTAGATGGCGTTGGCGAGGGCCCCGGCGGTCGGGATCGTGCCCGGCTCGGCCATGCCGATGACGCCGCGCGTGTCGGCGTCGTCAATGACCGGGATGAACTCCGGCATCTCCAGCGCGCCGGGCAGCTTGTACTCCTCCATGTTCGGGTTGAGCATCAGCCCGGTCTCGCGGTCCGTGACTTTGCCTTCGTAGAGTCCGTAGCCCATGCCTTGAATCAGGCCGCCGTTGAGCTGGCTCTCGATCCCCGAGCGGTTGAGCGGCAGGCCGCAGTCCTGGACGCCGACCAGCTTCAGCACTTGCACCTTGCCGGTCTCCGTGTCCACCTCCACCTCGGCGAGATGGACGCCGTGGACGCCGCCGTCGGACAGGCCGGGCTTCCACTCGCCCTGCGCGGTGACGCCCTGCGTCCCCAGCGCGGCGCAGGCCTGCTTCCAGGTCAGGGCTTTGCCGTTCGCCGCCATGACTTTGCCGTCCTGTGCCATCAGGTCTTCGGGTTTAGCCCCCAGCGCGGGGGCGACTCGGGCGAACAGCGCCATGCGGGCATTGTAGGCGGCGTCCTTAACGGCGGGGGCGAGCGAGGGGGCGGTGGTGCTGCCGCCGGAGGCGTTGGCGTTGCCCAGGCGCGAGTCGCCGATGTGGGGCCGGACCGCCGCCAGGGGCAGGCCGAACTCCTCGGCGACGATGGCCGCCGTGTAGGTGCGCGTCCCCGTGCCCAGGTCCTGCGTGCCGACGGACACATCCACGCCGCCGTCCGGGGCGATCTTCACCGTCACCTGGCAGGCGGGGCCGCCGCCACCGCCCCACTGGGCCAGGCCCAGGCCCATGCCGCGCTTTTTCATGCCGCTTTGTCCCGCGCCGGGCTGTTTGTTGCGCCCCTGCGCCCAGCCGATCTTCTGCGCCCCGATGTCCATCTGGCGCGCGTAAAAGGGGTCGCCCGTATTGCGCTTGCGGATCTCAATCGGGTCCAGGTCCAGCTTGGCCGCCAGCTCGTCGAGCAGCGACTCCATGGGGAAAGAGGCCTGCGGGCAGCCGGGGCCGCGAAACGCGCGGGAGCTGTCAATGTTGGTGTAGACGGAATCGACCGTGCGGTGGACGTGCTCCGCGTGGTAGATGTAGGGCTGGCCCCGCTGGGAGCCGTCGCCCAATCCGCCCAGGCGGTGCTGCTCGGCGGTCAGCGCGAGCAGCTTGCCGTCCTTATCCGCGCCGACCTTCATGCGCGTGATGCTGGCGCTGCGGTTGCCGGCCATCAGAAATTCGTCCTCGCGCGTCAGCATCAGGTGGACGGGCTTATTCACCTTCTTGGCGAGGCGGCAGGCCATCGCGCCGGGCAGATCCAGACCGAACTTGGAGCCGAAGCCGCCGCCCATGTGATGCACGATGCAGGTGACTTTGCTCTCGTCCAGGCCCAATTCCTGTGCGGCGTCGCCGGGGACGGAGAACGTGCCCTGCGTGGACGAGTAGACCGTCGCCGTGTCGCCGCCCCGGTAGTCCACGACAACGCCGTGCGTCTCCAGGCAGGCGTGGTGCTGGAACTGGGTGCGGTACTCGCCCTCGGCGACGGCGGCGCACTGCGCGAACAGGGCGTTCACCGCGTCGGCGTCGCCGCGCGACTCGTCGGGCCGCACGTTGGGGCCGTTGTTGTGGGCCTGCGGCGCACCGGGCTTCATCGCCTCGTCGGCGTCCACGACGAACGGCAGCGGCTCATACTGCACTTTGATGGCCCGGATGGCGTCCTCGGCCAGCTCCGGCGTACGGGCGGCGACGGCGGCCACGGGGTCGCCCTGGTACATCAGGGTCTTATTGGGGAAGGTGAGGACGGCGGCGACGCCGGGGATCGCCTCGGCGGCCCGAGCGTCCAGGCTCGCCACGCGGGCCTTCGGGTGGGGCGAGGGCAGGATGCGCCCGTACAGCATCCCCGGCAGGCGGATGTCGTGGGTGTACTTGGCCGCGCCCGTCACCTTGTCAGGTCCGTCCACGCGCGGCAGGTGGTGGTTCAGCAGGCGCATCTGCGACCGGTCGCCCCACTGGGGTCCGGCGGCGTCGTCCACCTCGATCTCCACCATCTGCTCCATGCCGTTGACGACTTTGGGCACCTTGATCTTGCGTTTCGCCATGCGTCAGGCTTCCTTTCCACCGCGCATCTGCCGCGCCGCGTCCAATGCCGCCTCGAAAATGCGGGGATAGGTGCCGCAGCGACAGACGTTGCCGGCGCAGGCATTGCGGACATCGGCGGGAGTCGCGCGGGGATTCTTGTCCAAATAGTTCTTAACGGACATCACGAAGCCGGGGGTGCAGAAGCCGCACATCAGCGCGTCGTGCGCCACGAAGGCGGCCTGGACGGGGTGCAGGTGTTCCTCACTGGCGGACAGCCCCTCCACCGTCGTGATCTTCCTGCCGACGGCGTCGGCGGCAAGCACCATGCAGGCGTAGACGGTCTTGCCGTCCATCTCCACGGTGCAGGCCCCGCACGCGCCGCGGTCGCAGACGATCTTGGGGCCCGTCACGGGGGGGTCCAGATGATTCCGCAGGGCGTTGAGCAGCGTGGTGCGCGGCTCCACGACGGCGACGCGCCTCTGGCCGTTGACGTTGAGGGCCAGGCGGATGGTCCTACGCTGGACGGCGGCGTGGCTGTCGTCGCGCTCCGTCTCCGCCGCGTCGCCGCGCTCCAGCAGTCCCGGCGCGAGCGCCGTGGCCGCGCCGACCACGCCGACCCCCCTCAGAAACTGGCGGCGGCTGACGGCGGGGGCCTCCGGCGGCGTCTTGTCCGGGCGTTCCTCTTCCGGCATGAGCGACTTCCCTTCTGGTAAGAATGCGACTTTACTATACTTCGCAAACAATTCGCATGTCAACCGAACGGGCGAGGCGCGCGGCATCCGGCAAAAAGTGCTGTCCTCCCAAATCAGCGAAAAACGCGGACGCCTCGGCCATTCATTCGGCCGTTTATGGACGAGCAGGATGGCCGCTCCCGTGTCAGTTCTGAGCGGCCATTCGCCTGCGTCTGAAGCGTCTTGCGAGTTTGGAAGTCAATCTCTGGCGGCAATTTCGCCGACCATCAGGCGGGCGCAGGGCAGGAAGCCAGCCTTCTGTAACGTCCGGCGCGAGGCGACGTTGGAGATGTTGCAGCGGGACACGGGTTTCTTGCCCGTCTCGTAGCAAATCCGCTTGATCTCCTGGACCAGATAACTGCCGTACCCGCGCCGCCGGTGCGGCTCGGCGACCTCCATGTACACGTCGCCGAAGGGCGGGTTGTAATGGAACAACGCGCCGCCCGTGGCGACCGCCGTCCCCCCCACCTCAATCCTCCAGTCACCGACGGGTTCACGCGCCTGGAGGGAGATGTGAGGAGCGTCTTCGGGGCCGTTTCGCCGCAGCACCCCATCGGGACACGTCAGATGCGTCGTCACGGCGTCCTCGAACAGAAGAGTCTCGCTGGTGACGTTTCGGGCGCAGTCGAAGAGCATCAGCGTGAGCAATGGGATGTCCGTCTGGGCCTCGATGCCGGTGGCCCCGCTGACGGCCAACAGTTCCCGGAACATCGGCAGGGCGGCGGCCCGCACGCCCGGCAGCGTGTAGAATTCCATCACCCGACCTTTGGAGTCGGTGGTGTTCCAGGCGCCCCCATACCCGCCGACACGCCCGTCAACGAGGATCAGATACGGGTCGGCCATGCCACGCGGCAGGATGGAGTCGTAGAGGATGCGGCAGTTCGTCTCCTCGCGGTAGAGGCCCCGCAGCCCCTCGACTTCGTTGAACTCTACACGCCGAACCTGGATATTCATGTCTGGCCTGCTCACTCGAATATTCTCATTGTAGCGCATCAGCCATGAAAGGACATCGCCCGGATCGGGAAAACGCCGCACCCGGCCAAAAATTCTCACCTGATGAGACTCGCCGCTGTCCCCGCTCACGGCCGACGCTTCGGCCTCACAGGCCGCTTGACAGCCAGCGTGTCCCCTGCTATAATGCAAACACGGCATCCTCTTGCAATGCCTGCCGTGTTCTGCCCAGCACGCCCTCTGTCTGAATCTTGAAAGCGAAAAGGAACCCCGGTCCAGGGATTCGCAGCCTGAGCCATTGGCTCCATGAAGGAGATCCTCATGCGGAACACAGTCGCAACGATGACGGTACGGCGCTTCCTCCTGGTCCTGGCGCTGGGGTCGCTGTCCATTGTTTCCCTCTGCTCCCCCGCAGCCGCCGCGCCCCGGCGCATCCACATCCCGCACGGGCACGGCACGATTTACGTGCATGGGCACCTGCACGGGTTTCGGAGCCGCGTCGTGTTCGTGCTGCACGCGCACCGAGGCCGGACGCTGACCCTGAGCATGGTCCGTGGCGGCCCCACCGTGATCATGCTCCGGTTCCCCAATGGCCAGGAGGACGGGGCGCCCGGCGGCGTCGAGGACGTCCTGCCGCGGACGGGCGACTATCGGATCACCCTGTCCGAACACCTGATGGGCGGCCCCTGGCGCGGTCCCTTCACCCTCAAAGTCCGGCTTCACTGAGAAAGCGCGGACGGGGCGGCTTGCGGGCGGGTATAATTTTCGTATCATGCCCGCGTACACGACGGACGCCTTTGTGCTGCGGCGGCTGCACTACGGCGAGACGGACAATATCCTGACGCTTTATGCGCGCGACCGGGGGCGCTTCTCGGCCATCGCCAAGGGGGCGCGCAAGGCCATCTCGCGGCTGTCGGGGGCGACGGAGGTGCTGACGCTGACCCGCTTCGGGCTGGCGTCGGGCCGGTCGCTGGAGATCGTCACGCAGGTGGAGGTGCAGGACTCGTTCCCCAATCTGCGGCACGACCTCCTGAGGCTGGCGCACGGGCTGTACCTGGCGGACCTGGTGGACCACAGCACGGAAGAGCACGCGCCCAACCCCCTGCTGTTCGACCTGCTGCACGCGGGCCTGACGCTGCTGCAATCCGTGACGCCGCCGGAGTTGGTCGCCCGCTGGTTTGAGGTCCAACTGCTGCGCGATCTGGGGTACGCGCCCAATCTGTACGAGTGCGCCGTCTGTCACGCGCCGGTGCCGGGGCCGTTCGGCCCGGACGAGCGGTTCGCCCTGTCCGCCGCACTCGGCGGCGCGCTCTGCCCCCGCCACGCCCGCCCGGCCTCCCACGACGACCACAGCGGCCTGTCTTATGAGGCACTGGCCCTGCTGCAGACGCTGGACGCGCCGGAGCAGGGGACCGGGGAGACGCTGGAACACCTCGCCCTGCCGAACGCGAAGGGCCTGGGCGAAGCCCGCCTCGCCCTGCGCCGCTCCCTGCGCTTCCGGCTGGAGCGCGACCTCAAGAGTCTGGAGTTCCTGGACAGCCTGCGGCCTGTGTGAAGCGACGCAGGGGCAGGACGCGCCCTGTCCCTACGGAAGTCCTTCTTCCTGCTCCTCGATGACTTCCTCCAATTCGTGAACCTCCTCCTCGACCTTTTCCAGCGTCTCTTCCAGGGCGGACAGGACGGCGTGGGGGTCGGCGGCCTCGGTCATGGCCTCGGCCTCGGGGTCGTGGCGGTCGTGGACGTTGGGCAGGTCGCGGCGCAGCTCTTCCACCAGAGCGATCAACTTGGCGACCTTCTGCTCGGCCAGCAGGCTCACCTGGAGGTCCAACTGCGCCCGCCGCTCCTCTATTTTGTTCTGCCGGTTCTGCGTGATCAGGATCACAGTGGTCATCAAGAGCGCCGCCAGGGTGACGGCGCCTTGCAGCCAGGAGAACGGCGGCGGGTCCCACTGGGGCCAGCCCAGGCGCGGGGCGAGCAGGTTGCCGCCGATCCAGAGCGTCACGAAGGCCAGGATCAGGTAGAGAAAGAGGGGCCGGCCCAGGAACGCCGTCGCGGCCTCGATGGCGCGCTGGTAGCGGCTGACGCGGCGCTCGGCGTGGGCGTGGAGTTGCGCGATGGCGTCAATGTTCTGGCTGACCAGGTCGCCCGGCTCGGTATTCGCGCCCTCCGCGGGCGGCGGGGCCGCCCTCTGGTGGGGCCGGACGAAGAAGCTTTTCAGCCCCCTAGCGCGGCGCTCGGCCATTGGGGTTCCTTGCGGGTTTGTCTTCCCGCTCGATGGTCTCCTCGATCTGCTGCACCAGGCGGCCGGGCTGCGTCCCTTCCTCCAGCACGGCCACTTCAGGATCGCCGTCAGGGATGTCCAGGCGCTTGACGATGGACTCCAGCATCGCCAGCATCTTGGTGTTTTCCTGCTCGGACAGCAAATTGATCTGCAAGTCCAGGTGGCTCCGCCGTTCGGCCAGGCGGCTCTGCCGGTTCTGCGAGATCAGGATGAACGTGCTCAGGAAGATCGCCTCCAGGTTGACGATCATCAGCAGCAGCGGCCAGGGGTAGGGGTCGAAGTGCCACCGCCTGGGGATGTGGGGCAGCACGTTGACGGTCATCCAGAGACCGAACCAGACCACATGCACCCACACGAAGGTCATGCGGCCGCAGAAGCCGGTGATCGCGTCCACGACGCGGTCCGTCGGAGTGCGTTTCTGCTTGGCGGCGTTCTCCAGATCCGCGACGATGGCGACGTTGCGCTCAGTCAGCTCGTCCGCCGTCGTCGGCTTGTGGTACTCTTCGGGATTTCGAGCGAGCATTTCTGTTGGCATCTGTTATTTCCCCCAGGTGGCGAACAGGCCGACGGCGGCGGCCAGCATGGCGGCGGTCGCCAGCCAGCCGAAGAATTTCTGACGCCCCGTGATGGTGAACCGGCCCATGACGCGCCCGCTGGAGGCCATCAGCATCATGATGATCATGATCGGCCCGGCGACCACGCCGTTGATGACCGCCGACCAGAACAGCGCCTTGATCGGGTCAATGTGGAAGTGCCCGACGTGGACGTTCAGCGCCAGGCCGATCAGGGTGGCCGCCGCCAGAACGCCGTAGAAGCCCTTGGCCTGCATCATGTCGCGGTTCAGGCCGACGGGCCAGCGCAAGGCCTCGCCGACGGCGTAGGCCGCCGAGCCGGCCAGGACCGGGATCGCCAGCAGGCCGGTACCGATGATGCCCAGGGCGAACAGCAGGAAGGCGAACCGCCCGGCGAGGGGCTGGAGGGCCGCGGCGGCGTCGGTGGAGGTCTGGACGTCGGTCAGCCCGTGCGCGTGCAGCGTCGCCGCCGCCGTCAGGATGATGAAGAAGGCGACCAGGTTGGAGAAGGCCATGCCGACGTAGGTATCCACCCGGATGCGCTGCATCTGCGCGGGGGCCTGGCGGGGGGCGCGGATCAGCGGGCGGTCCTTGGGGTTGGCCTTCTCGATCTCCACCTCCTGCTCCGCCTGCCAGAAGAACAGGTAGGGGCTGATGGTGGTCCCCAGCACGGCCACGATCCCGGTCAGGAAGCCGGCCGTCTTCCAGGGAAACGACGGGAGGACGGTCGCCCGCAGCGCCGGCTCCCAGGGCACATGCACCACGAACACGGTGGCGACGTAGGCGAACAGAGCCAGCGTCAGCCACTTCAGGACCAGGGTGTAGCGGTCATAGGGGGCGATGATTTGGAGGGCCAGACTTGCCAGCACGAAGAAGGCCGCGAAGGCCAGGGCTGGGCCGGGGATCAGCAGGGACGCCGCCGCGCCCATCGCGCCGATGTCGGCCCCGATGTTGATGACGTTGGCCCCGAGCATCAGGGCGACGATGCCATAGAGGAGCCAGGCGGGGTAGTGGCGGCGGATGTTGCCGGCGATGCCGCGCCCGGTGACGCGCCCGATCAGCGCACTGATCTCTTGAATACCCGCCATCAGCGGGTAGGAGAACAGCATCGTCCAGAGCATCCCGAAGCCGAACTGTGCGCCGACCTGGGAGTAGGTGGCGATGCCGCTGGGGTCGTCGTCGGACGCCCCCGTGATCAGCCCCGGCCCGAGCGCCGCCAGCAGCCCCTTCTTGGTGACGCCCTTGGGCGGCGTCCTCTGCGACGGGTCCTGCGACGGGGGCGGGGCGAGCGTGCGTCCCTGCACCTGCATAAGTGCCTTCTACTTTCTGTAACGTTCTTCGCTACGGTGATGCTATTTTTGTCATCTTTCTCGACATTCCTTTGACATCATCCCCTCGTGTTTTGTTCCCGAACAAACAGTAAATGAAACGTGTCCCCGTCGGGTCTTCTATTTCGGTCCCAGCGTGAAGCGGTCAATGACGCGGCCGTCGGGGGTCTCGACGACGGCGGTGACGCGCGGGCCGTCCACCGTGCAGCGGACGGCGTGGTAGTCCTTGTCGATCACATCGCCGGGGATGGCGATCTGGCGGTTCTCCGGGTCGTACAATGGCGCGCCGCCGCCGCCGGTGACGATGTAGTTGACGCCGTCGCGCCGGGTGCGGTAATACAGGTGGTCGTGGCCGCAGAAGACGGCGCGGGGATGGTACTTGACGAACAGCGGGTGCAGGTAACGCTGCGCCTCCGGGGTCGGCCCGTGCGGGCCGACGGAGAAGGGGCCCTCGTGGAACATCACGAACACGTTGGCCGCCGTCCGCTGTCCCCGCGCCAGCTCGCCCTCCAGCCATTGATATTGCGCGCTGCCGGGCGAGTAGTCTTCAAAGCTGTCCACGATCAGGAAGCGGCTGCGATGGCGGGTGAAGGCGTAATAGTAGCCGTTTCCCGAAGTTATGGGCTTCGGGACGTAGCGGATGAAATAGGGGCCGAGGTCGTGGTTGCCGCGGGCCGGGTAGTAGGCGATGTGGGCGTCGCGCAGGGGCTGGGTGATGGCCTCGAACTCCGCCCACTGCGCCGGATCCTTGCCCACGGCCACCAGGTCGCCGCTCTGCAGCACGAACTCGGGGCGCATGCGGACGATCTCGGCGATGACCGCCTGGTGCTTGTCGGGCTGGGAGCGCGTGTCGCCGTAGGCGACGAAGACGAAGTGGTCGGTCGCAGGGGCCTTGCGGGCGATCCTCGCCCCGGCGGGGCAGGACAGGGTGAGGGCCAGCGCGCCGGCCAGCAGCAGACGGGACAGGGACGACATGGGAATACCTCATCAGGGATGTGAGGCCGGGTTTCAGGCCCCGG
Organism: Armatimonadota bacterium; assembly: GCA_019239955.1. Taxonomy (GTDB): domain Bacteria; phylum Armatimonadota; class Armatimonadia; order Armatimonadales; family Capsulimonadaceae; genus JAFAZD01. The sequence continues at coordinate 16,626 of JAFAZD010000226.1, forward strand.
CTTTCCGGCGATAGTATACCACCCTGCATTCCCAGGAGAAGCACATGAAGAAGTCAGACATGCGGCCTCATCTGCGCGAAGACAGCGTGATGGCGCTGATCGAGATCCCGCGCGGCAGCAGGAACAAGTACGAGTGGGACGAGGACATGGAGGGCGTGGCCCTCTCGCGCGTCCTGTACCAGAGCGTCGCCTACCCCACCGAGTACGGCTTCATCCCCGGCACCCGGGCCGGTGACGGCGACGCGCTGGACGTGGTCGTGCTGATTGACCAGCCGACCTTTCCCGGCTGCCTGATGCGGGTGCGCCCCATCGGCCTCCTGCGGCTGGTGCAGGAGGGCCAGCAGGATGACAAGGTGCTGTGCGTCCCCGTCGCCGACCCGCTCTACACGGAGACGCGCGACATCGGCGACATCCCTCCCCATCGCCTGGTGGAGATCAGGCATTTCTTCGCCACCTACACGGAATTGGAGGGCCGCGAGGTGGAGGTTGGCGAGTGGGAGGGCGCGCGGGCGGCAATGGAGGAGATCCGGGCGTGCCTGCTGCCGGAGTGCCGGGAGGTGGAGACGCCCGGCAACAGCGCGGTGCTGGCGACGTAGATGGAGATCACCCCCTTGGCCCCCAATTCCGGCGGAGACAGAGAAGAGCGGGAGGGCGGCCCGGCCCTACTCTTCGGCGTCCTCGGCGTCCTCCTGGGCGGCCCAGACGTAGTCCTCCAGGTAGCACTGGCGGTAGTGGCGGTCCCATTCCTCGGCCTGCGCCTCCTCCCCATGCGCGCGGCAGTACAGGATGTTCTTCCACACCCTCGGCTCCAGGTACACCGGGCGGCCATCGGGGTGGACATAGTTGATGTCCGGCGCCGTCTCCTCTTCCTCCACTTCCGCCGGTTCGTTTTGACAATTTTGCGATTCGTCCTCGGGCGCGTGAACGTTGTCCAGGGCCGCCGAGTCCAGGTCGGGCGGCGGCGCGAACCGCAGGCTCTGGCGTGTCTGGCGGGCCACCTCCAGTTCCAGGTCGGGGTCCTCTTTGCAGTCGCGCTCGGTCAGATCCTGCTCGGCCAGGGCCGCCTCGCGGGCGCGGGCATGGAACAGGCGGGGCACGTCGCGGGCCAGCATCTTGACGGCGGTGTCGATCTGGCGGTGCAGGGCCGTCTCATGGCGAAGCACCTTGTCCAACTTGTCCAGGCGCTCGTCCTCGGAGAGTTGCGGGTCCTCAAACAGTTGGGCCTGCCAGCGCTGGAGTCGGCGCAGCCGCCAGGAGGCGGCGGCGATCTTCTCGGCGTAGTGGGTCTCCAGAAGGTTGGCGGGATTGATCTGGGCGGTGAGATGGGCGAGGAGGGCCTCGTAGCCCTCGGCACTCTCGCCCAGGTGCGTCAAGACGATGTCGCGGGCGAAGAGGCCGTGTGTGGTGGCATTGCGGGCGGCGACGGCCTTGCCTTTGGGCGTCTTGGGGCCGGAATAATAAGTAGAGCTCATGGTGTGCCTCTTGCTGTGCGTTTGATGTTCTTGGGCTGACGCCCCTCGTTGGGATTATCGGTGACAGGAACAAATGTTTGCATCGGGAAAAATGCGTGAATTGGTGGAGGGCCCCCTCCGACGCGCCGGGCAATCACCCAGGGCTGCCCCTACTCGCCACCTCCCCCGAAGCGGGAGCTGGACTGTGTGACAAAATTCACTTTTAGTCTGTAAAGAATGTCACGTCCCCGCCTGCCCATCCTGTATTAAGATTCAAGATCAGAGGCTTTGTTCTTCTCGAAGAAGATCGGCTGAACGATCCTTCTTCGTACAGTTAGGGTTACCGCCGCTTGCTATGAGGCCAATCCCTTCGGCTGGACGGCGCGTCGTGCCCAGGAGGCGGAAATGAGTCTCGCAAATAACCCAAAGATTGCAATCACGGAGATGCCGGACTGTGCCGGGAATTTGCGCTCGGCGGCCATGCTCGAGGAATACAAGACGCTACGGCAAGAGATACTGAATCAACAGCAGAATTCGCATCAGATTACATTGCTGGGTCTCACGATCGGTGGGGCAATCGTCTCATTCATTGGATTGGGAAGGGATGCGGCCGCTCCTTCGTTAACGAAAGCCGTCCTTCTGTTCGCCGTTGTTCTTATCTTCTACTCTCTGGTTTATGCCCAGGTTTACCGGCGTCGCAAAATGAACCGGATCGGGCGCTACATCGAGTTCGTGATTGAGACGCAGATTCCGGGCCTGTGTTGGGAGACGGCCTGGTGCCGGAGAAATGACACAGACGCCGCGGACGCCCCTAGCGTGTTCGAGACGCTGCCGCTGCTGACCTTA
>JAFAZD010000288.1 GCA_019239955.1 Armatimonadota bacterium
ACCCGGATGATCGCGGTGATCATCCCGGAGTTGGTCGGCTCGCACTGGTACGAGTACCTGCTGCACAACCAGCGCTCGACCGCGATGAAGGCGGCCCTGCTGCTGCGGGGGGACCAGCAGGTCGTCGTCATCAACGTGCCCTGGTACCTCAGCGGACGGAGAGTCAGCGCCGAACCCGGGGCACAGGGCGTAACACATGGGAAGGGGCAACGCGATGGCGCGAATCTTGCTGATTGATGATGAGGCTAACATCCGCATGATGGTCCGGCTGGCGCTGGAGCAGAGCAAGCATACGGTCGAGATGGCCGCCGACGGGCCGGAGGGACTGGAGAAGTTCGGCGACGGCGGGTGGGACCTGGTGCTGCTGGACCAGCGGATGCCGGGGATGGAGGGTCTGGACGTGCTGCGCGAGATGCGCCGGCGCGCCCCCCAGGCGCGCGTGATCCTGATCACGGCGTTCGGCACGGTGGACCTGGTGCTGGACGCACAGCAGGCCGGTGCGACGGATTTCCTCCGCAAGCCCTTCACCATCCAGGCGCTGCGGGGCGCCGTCCAGGCCGCCCTGGACGGCCCGCCTCCGGTCCCGGAGGAGAACCCCTATTACCCGGAGCCGGAGCCTGCCGAGCCGCCCCGGCGCACGCCGCCGACCTACAGCGCGATGACCCTGAACGGCTTCCGCATCGAGTTTCAGCCCCTCAGCGGCCTGAAGACGGGGGAGGACACCCTCTACACGTTCACGGTGGTCAGCCCGGGCCGGGAACGCCATCCCTGTACGGTCCTGCTGCCGAACTACATGAAGGAACTGGTGAAGGCGCACACGAATCGGGAGGAGTTCCCTGGGACCGACCGATTCTGGCAGGCGCTCTGTGAGGAGGTCCTGACGGGTTACGTGTGGCAGCAGGCCGCCGTCCCGCCGCAGGGCGTCCTGCGCGTGGAGGAATTGACCGGCGACCTGCGCCGCTGGATTGACGCCGTCCTGACGGGAGTAGGGTAAGATGGCAAAGGAGAACGCCACGACGGATGAGGCCGGACCGCGCCGCCCGACGCCGGAGGAGCTTCTGGCCCGCTTGCAGCGCGAGGAGCAGGCCGCGGGTCGGGGCCGCCTGAAGCTGTTCCTGGGCTTCGCGGCGGGCGTCGGCAAGACCTACACGATGCTCGCCGAGGCCAACCGGCGCAAGCACGAGCGCGGGCAGGACGTGGTGATCGGCTACGTCGAGACCCACAAGCGCCCGGACACCGAGGCCGCCATCGGCGACCTGGAGATCGTCCCCCGCAAGAAGATCGAGTACCGGGGCGCGACGTTCGAGGAGATGGACACCGACGCCGTGATCGCCCGCCGCCCAAGTTGGGTGCTGGTGGACGAACTGGCGCACACCAACGTCCCCGGCTCCAAGTACGAGAAGCGCTACCAGGACGTGCAGGCGATCCTGGAGGCGGGCATCAGCGTCGAGAGCACGCTCAACGTCCAGCACCTGGAGTCGCTCAACGACGCCGTGTACGAGATCACCGGCGTCAAGGTGCGCGAGACGGTGCCGGACTGGGTGCTGGGCCTGGCGGACGAGATCGTCAACGTGGACCTGTCCCCGCGCTCGCTGATCAACCGCCTGAACCGGGGCGACGTGTACCCCAAGGAGAAGGTGCCGCAGGCGCTGGCGAACTTCTTCACGGAGGGCAATCTCTCGGCCCTGCGTGAGATCGCCTTGCGCGAGGCGGCCTCGCAGGTGGACCGTTCGGTGCAGACGTACCGCGAGGAACACCGGGTGCGTCAGCCCTGGCAGACGCAGGAGCGGGTCCAGGTCTGCATCTCCCCGGACAAGCCGTCTGGCCGGCTGCTGCGGCGCGGCTGGCGCATCTCCCAGCGGCTGCGCGCGGACATCGTCGCCGTCTACGTCTACAGCGCCGGTGCCAAGACGACGCTGGCCCAGCAGAAGGTCTTGGAGGACGACTTCTCGCTGGCGAACCGGCTGGGCATCCGGATCGAGCGGATCGGGGGAAAGGATGTCGCGCAGGCGCTGGCCGACTACGCCCATAAGAACCAGGTGACACAGATCGTCGTCGGCCATTCCGGGCGGACGGCCTGGCAGGAGTTCTTTCAGGGCTCCGTCATCAACAAACTCATCCATCTGGTGCGGGGAATTGACGTCCTGGTCATCGGCAACCGCGATTGACCCGGCCCGAAATGCGGGTACGTGTCTCTGGTGTACCATGGCACACACGGACCCCCAGGAGTCAGTCTGGCCCCCGCCGCCGGACGTGGCAAATCCTCTGGCCGAACACGACGAATTTCTGACGGCGCGGCTACGCGCGCCCGCCGCCAACCCGCCCCTGTCCCGCCTGCGCCTGGTGCGGGAGTTGCGCGATGCGACCGGGCTGGACCTGCGGCAGTGCCTGGCCGTCGTCAACGACTACTGCGACCGCCACGCCATCTTTCCCCAGCGGCGTGGCCTGGCGCTGTGGCTTTCCCTGCTCCCCTCCCTGTTCCAGATCGGGCTGTCCGCGGGCCTCATTGTGAGCCAGATCGTCCTGGGGCGGGAACTGGCCGCCGCGCACACGCGGGCCACGAGGCACCTCCTCCTGCGGGAACGCATCGCGTGGGACGGCCTCCTGCTGTGTCTGGCTTTTGTGGTTCTTGTGATGAGCCTCATTGGGTACGCACACATGACGCGGTGGCAACGCCGCCAAGCCGAGGACGCCCGAAAGAAGGTGTCGCCGTGAACGACACAGAGACTCTTCACACCGCCGCCTGCCGGTACTGCATCGAGCGGTACGAGCATCTGCACGGCCTGAGCCAGAAGTACCGCGAGCAGGGCGTTCAGTGCGACGCGCACCATCTCCACCCGCGCTGGGCGACTGTGGGGGCCATTCAGGTCGCTGTGGAGGGCATCGTTCCAGCCCAGTACCCGTCACAGGCGGAGATTTGCCGGGCATTGATTGAGGCGGGACGGACAGCGGAGAGCCGTGCGACCCTAACCAAATATTGGCGTCAGGGGGCCATCCTGGAGGCCACGCAGGATGAGCGCGTCCGGTTTACGGAGGCCGTACAGGCGATGGCCTCGAAACCAGCACTGACCGCCGAGCCGCTCCCTTATCGCCGCACCATCCTGGCACTAGAGCGCGAGGAGTTGTGGGCACGCCTCAAGCCGCGCTGGCGCATCGAAACGAACTACTGGATACCGTTCGAGAAGGTCGAACTGGACGAGGAAGTGATGGTGGTTCAGTCAATCGCGCTACGCGAGGCGCTGGGGCTGGAAGTGCTGCGCGGCATCCTGCACGGACGCGGCGTCGAGCGGGCGTACAAACTCTGGGAGCATGGCAGCGAACCCAGCTGCGAGATGGAATTGTCTCTGTTTGACCCGTCCTGGGGCATGGATGAGCATTACTGGTTCTCCGAGGCCATGGACTGGGTGATCTACAACACGCACGAAGGCTCCTCCGCCATCGCTGGGGAGTGGCTTCTGGACACCATCAAGGAGCGTTGGCCGATGTGGGCGGAACACCAGTACGTGCCGTATACCCCGTCCGTCACGGAGCAAAAGAGGCCCCTCTCGGAAGACGAAAGGCAGCGAGAGGAGGTTGCTTTCCAGGCCCAAATCCGTCAGTGGCATTTCTGTGGAGCGGCCGCCACTGGTAAGATAGAGAAGATGATTTCTTTGCTCACGGAAGGTGCCGAGGTCAACGGGACTGTTCCCTACGGGGATGGGCCAACCGCCCTTTATTGGGGTGTTATGAGAGGGCGGGAGGAAGCCGTTCGCTTTCTGCTGGATCACGGGGCGGAGGTTAATGCCCGCTCAGAGGTGGGCGTCACGCCGCTGATCGAGGCGGTCAGCAACGGACACGCAGCGGTCACTCAGCTTTTGCTTGAGGCGGGAGCGGACCCGAATGTGCGTGTCGGGGACTCTCCGAAAGCCCATTGGCGCGCAGGCCGCACGGCCCTGGGCATCGCGCTGGACTCCGAGTACCTGCCGACGCTGGAAGAGGGCCGATGTCGCGCCCAAATCCTCGCGGCCTTGAAAGACGCGGGGGCGCGGCCATGAAGCGCCGCGGTGACTCGCTGTGGCGTATCGCCTGGGCCGCCGTGCGGCAGGCGCTGGTGGGTGTGGTGGTCGTGGTGGCCTCGGTGCCCCTGCTGATGGGCCTGTGCCGGGCGCTCGAGTTGGAGGCGCCGCCCGTGGAGGGGGTGGCGCTGCTCGGCGGCAGCGTCCTGCTGGGCTTCGCGGGCGGCGGGGTAATCGGCGCGCTGCTCGGCGGCCTCGCCGGAAGCGGGCCGTTGGGGCGAGTCCGGCTGGCGGCCGCCCTGGCCGGACTGGTCTGGGGCGGGCTGCTGTGCAGCGTCGCCCTGCCCCTGTACACCGACAGCGTCATGGACGACGTGACGGACGCGGGGACCGAGCAGGCTATCGCGCGGGTCGGCCCCGTGCTGGAACGGCCATCGGGGGCGGCGGATCAGGCGGTGGACGCGGGGGAGAAGCTGGCCATGGCGGCTGCCGCGCGTCTCCCCGCCCTCGCCCTGCTGGGATGGACGCTGCTGGGGCCGGCCGTGGTCGCGCCGCTGGAGGTCCGCCGCCGGAAATAAGAGGGGCCGGGGCAGACGCGCCGGCTCCCCTCCGCGTTTATGCGGGCGTCACGTCGGAGGTGCAGAAGGCGCAGCGCGTGGCGGCAATGGGGATGCTGCTCAGGCAGCGGGGGCACTCCCGTGTGGTCGGGGCGACCGGCGTTTCGGTTTTGCGGCGGGACATCAGATAGTTGACGGGCTTGACCACCAGGAAGAACACCACGGCGGCGATGATCAGGAAGCTGATGACGGTGTTCAGGAACTCGCCGATCTGGAACACGCTGCCGTTGACCGAGAATTTGTAGGCGCTGAGGTCGACCTTGCCCGGGATGCCGATCAGCGGCGTGACGAGGTCCTTGACGAACGCCGTGACGATGGCGCCGAACGCGCCGCCGATGACGACGCCGACGGCCAGGTCTACGACGTTGCCGCGCAGGATGAACTCGCGGAACTCTTTGGCTGCACTCATGAATGATGACCCTTTCTGGGGGAGGATGGCGGACGCCTCGGAGCGCCCGCCTGTTTGCAGCCATTATAACACAGCCGGCCCGACCATGCAAGCGCGGGGGCCGGGGTGCAGTCCCCGGCCAGGCCCAATGGAGGTCATTAGGAGGCCAACGCGAGGCGGGCCGTATGCGGCTCTTCCGCCCGCGCCGCGAGAACGTCCGCCAATTCGGCGCGGGTCATGCCGGAAACCAGCAAGGCGCGAATCAGCAGATCGAGCGACACGCCAGCATCGCCCGCCTCCATCTTCGCCACCCGCGACTGGCTGGAATGGAGCAGTTCCGCCAGCCGCTGCTGGGAGACGTGTTGTTCCCGCCGGCGGCGCTTCAAGGCGGCGCTGAGGGCAATCTTCATCTCAACCAACTCCTTCTCCGGCGGGGAGAGTTCGAGGAACTCGGCGGCGTCCCCGACGGTGAAGCCAGCGGCTTCCAGCCGCCGGCGCTTTGCTGCATCCATGATCATCACACCTTCCGTTCACGCCTCTTCCAGACTATCGTACAGGGACAGCCGCCGCTTGCAGTTGGCGATGACGTTCGGCGGGGTGGTCTGCGTGGTCTTTTGAAACACTTCTGCGATAATGACGGCGTCCGCGTCCAGACGGTACAGGATGCGCCATGTCCTGCCGGTGTCCTGGATGCGTAGCTCGTGGCACCTAGACCCGATCACAGGCATCGGACACGAATGCGGCAAGGTCAGCAGTTCGCCCTGCTGTAGCATCCGCAGGTAGAAGCCGGCTTCAACGCGGGCCTTGCTGGAGAACGGCGGCGTCTTCACCTCACCCTGGAGCCAGACGAGCGGCTTGTCTCCAATGTCTCCCTATTATATGTCAAATCCAGCATAAAGTCAACTCTTCCGGTATCAGGAGAGGCCGAAGGCATCAGAGACAGATTTCCCACACGCACAACGGAGGGGCCGGGGATGACTCCCCGGCCCCTCCACGTTCAGTGACTACACGCGGTCCCGGTTAAGGTCGTCGCGCACGGCGTCCTTGACGCGGCCGACGCCCTCCTGCACCTTGCCTTCCACCTGCTTGGCCTTGCCAGCCAAGTCGTCATCGGTGTTTCCGGTCACGTCGCCCAGCGCGTCCTGGGCCTTGCCCTCGGCCTGCTTGAGCTTGCCTTCCACCACATCTTTGTCGGGCATGGAACTAAGCCTCCTTTGCTGTCTTGACATACACGTTGTACCGCCGCCGAGCCGCCGCTCAAACTTGACGCGCCGGACGCCGCCGTGCTATAATAGGTTCTTCCCGCCGGAACCAAGTCCCGCAGTGCAGCGGTCGGCATTTTCAACCGGGAGGGCTTCGCCCCCATCACGACCATTGAGAGAATCCGAACCATGCAGCACACCAGCGACTCATCGCGCGCCCAGCAGGAGCGCGCCGACTACATCAAACTCAAGCTCGCCGTTGCGGGCGGCCTGTCGGGCGGGGACGACGTGTTCGCCCGCCTCAGCGTCCCCTATGAGGTCGTCGCCCATCTGAAGGAGCGAGTCCGCCTGTCCTATGGGCGGCACAGCCCGAATGACCGGCGCGCCCAGGCGTTCCTGGACCGCTACTTCGCCGACCTGTCCCTGGAGCGCCCGATCACGCTGCCGGGGCTGGGCCAGACGTTCATCCTGGACCGGGCGGGCATGGCGCGGGAGCTGTCCCTGCCGGAAGACGGGGACCATTTCCAGTCGGACATCCTGGAGTCGTATCGTCTGGGAAACGGGCAGGGCGTCCTGCACAACCCCAAGAGCGACCGGCGCACGACGCAGGGGGTGTTCCACGTCGCCGAGGGCGGCGCTGCCGTGCCCGACGACAAGACGGCCGTGCCGAAGCTGGCCTTTGCGCGCCTGCTCGAAGAGGCGCTGCGGCCCCCGCGCGCGCTGCTCACGCTGCCGTTCACCGCCCGCGCGGAGCGGCCCGCCGAGACCTTCGTCTCGCTGCTGCTGCGCCCCGTGGTCGTCCCGGAGGTCCCTGGCGTCACCCCCCGCAAGACCACGGAGGTGCGCTTCCTCGTGCCCGGCACCCTGGTCAGCAACCTGGACTTTGTGGAGCGCATCTTCGGCAACGCGGGCGACCCGCACCTGCCGGAGAACGACGCCGGGAGCGACATCGAGGGGTGGACGGGGCACACCGGCTATGTCATCCTGGCCCCGCACCTGCCGACGCTGACCAAGAAGGCGGTGGGGCTGCCGCACTGGGACGACGCCACGGAGCGGCAGCGGCGCGACGGGCAGTGCTGGCGCACCGAGGACGAGCGATATAATGGCGGCAACGCCTTCAAGATCACGGCGCGCGATCATGCGGGCGTGATGGTGACGCTGATCGCGGACAACTACTACGGCTACTGCAAGAAGGAGGTCAAGACCCAGATCAGTTTCGCCGCCAACCTGCTCGGCAGCGTGGAGGAGGAACATGCGGGCGGCGCGATGGTCCATCCGCAGTACGACCTGGGCAAGCTGTTCAGCGTGGCGACTCACCTCCCCAAGAGTGGGCACACCTTTGAGAAGGTCAAGCGGCTGCTGGGCGACCGGATGCAGCTGCAGAAGGAAGGGTACGGCGTGGACGCCCGCTACCCGGACATCTGCTATGTCCCCGAAAACGTCGAGATCAACCTGAACACGCAGGCCGTGACCTGGCGTAACCTCAGCGGCCGCCAGTCCCTGCCGCTGGATCCCGCGATCACCTACGTCGTGCCGTCCGGCTTCAAGGTGCGTCTGGAGAAGGAGGCCGACTCTGGGCAGTGGCGGCTGATCGGGACCACCGCCGAGGGGACGCTGCTGCACAAGCCCAGCACCGTCTCCGGCGGCGGCAAGAGCGAGATATCCAAGTCCGTCTCCGACTCCATCATGTACGGGCCGTTCTTCGTCGCCGACTTCGAGAAGGACATGGACGCCGTGGGCACGCTGCTCGATCATGACTACGGCAATCGGTTCCGGGACGGTCAGTACCACGAGAGCCGCCCGATCCTCAGCCCGCAGCGCTCGCTCGGCTCGGTGATCAAGCTGCTGACACCCTCCAGCACCCTCTACAATGACGAGTACAACCAGTGGCTCGACGGGATCCCTCACTCCATCCGCGAGCTCGTCTACGTGGTCAAGCGTTCTTATCAGCCGGAGATGGGCGAGAACTGGCGGGCGCACTTCAGCGTGGACGTGGTCAACGGGCGGCCCGGCAACGCGCTGAAATTCGACGGCGAGCGGCTGGTCGCGCACTCCATGCGCGTCGGCTTCACCGAGGACGGGAGCTGGCGCACGTTCTCGCTGCGCAACGACTTCGTGCCCGCCGAGAAGCGGCAGGCCGAGGACGACATCTCCGCCTCCCTGGTCGTCCCCACGGCGCGCCTGGAGAACACCAACCCCCGGTACGACGCCCAGCCGAGCGTGAAATTCGTGGAGAACGCGGAGCGCCGCTTCTTCCAGCGGCCCGACGAGGCGATCCACCGGGGCTACGACAAGTTCACCGAGGCGCACTTCGCCCGGCCGGACAACTTCTTCTCCAACTACCAGCCGCTGACGCCGGCCGAGGCGCGGGCGCTGCTGGCCGCGCCCATCAGCTTCGCCGCATTCACCCCGCCGATGCAGGAGGTGGTGCGCCGGGCGGCGGAGGGGGACGGCTACTTCGTCTCCAGCGCCCATCCGCGCATCGTTGACGGTAAGCCGACCAAGAACCCGCGCTACCTGCAGACGCGGTCCGACCTGACCGACGCCCGGCCCGGCTATCTGGGCGAGGCCGGGATGCGCCTGCACCGGCAGGTGTCCTGGGACCAGCCCCTGTACGCGCCGGTCAACGCGACCCTGCCCGGGCGGCGGCTGAACCCGCCCGACGCGGCGGCCCGCATCCGCTCGCTGGCCGTTTACAACCCGATCCACTATCAGGAGACGCCGGAGCTGTTCATGGAGCTGATCAGCAGCCTCACCGGCCGCTCCCCGTCCACGACCGGGGCCGGGTCGGAGGGCGCGCTGACCAAAGGGCCGTTCAACGCCCTGCCGCCGATCATTGATCTGAACAACGCCCTGGTCGCGCACATCCTGACCGGGACGGAGTGCTTCGTCACCGCCGCCGGGTACGTCGGCCCGCACTTCCGGGTGGACCACGACATCAGCCTGCTGGTCCCGGAGGTCTGGGCGCGCATGGAGGTCCACGAGCGCGACCCGCGCTATTTGATCGAGAACAACTTCCTGGAGAGGCTGGAGGACTTCGAGCATCAGGGCAAGACGGTGCTGGCGAGCCGGCTGGGCTGGCGCATCACGGCGCACTTCGTCCGCACCTTCTTCGGCATCGTCTTCGACAACCCGAACGACCTGTTCTCGAAAGAGATGCTGCGCCCGGAGCTGCAGGATCTGGAGTCCTTCGTGGACGGCGTGGACAACATCGTGACCGCGCAACGCCTCGTCGCCGAGCACTACTTCCGCGACAGCGGCGTGGACCTGGCCTGCCCGCCGCTGCGCGCCCTGCTGCACATCATGCGCGACGGCCGCTTTGAGGGGGCCGACATCAACGACCCGGCGATCCGGGGCCTGTTCACTTACGACGCGCTGACCGAAAGCGACTGGTATCAGGAGCGCCTGCGGACGCAGCAGGCGCTGGACGTGCGCGCCTGGACCCGCCACATCGCCTACCTGGAAGAACTACTCCGTGACACGGGGCCGCTCGGCGAGGCGCAGCGGCGCGACATCGCCGCGCGCTTCCAGAAGGCACACACCGCGCTGGAGCGGGCGCAGGGGCCGGAGTACGTCGCGTCGCTGCACGGCTTCCTGGGCGCGGACCCATCTGTCCTGCCCTGCAAGCACTGCCCGTGAGCCGTCCCTCGGCGTCGCAGGGGCTTGGCATGCCAAGCCCCTCCCTCAGCCGCCGATTCAACCATGCAAGCCACGCTCGACGCCATCACTGAAGACCTGCACCGCCTCCGTGCCCAGTCCCTGCTGCCGGCGCTGGAGGCGGGCCTGAACGAACAGCAGATTCAAGCCTTCCACCACGGCGACGGGCCGTGCCTGGTGCTGGCGGGCGCGGGCAGCGGAAAAACGACCGTCCTGACGCGCCGGGTCGCCCGGCTGCTGGCCGAGGGGGCCGCGCCGGAACGCCTCTTCGTCGCCACGTTCACCAAGAAGGCCGCCGATCAGATGAAGGAGCGGCTGGCCCGGCTGCTGGGCGAGGGCGGGGACGCCATCGTTGAGAAGCTCTGGATCGGCACGTTCCACGCCCACTGCCTGCGGATTCTCAAGCACGAGTGGGCGCACCTGTACGGCAAGGCAGGCTACTTCCAGCTCGCGGACGAGAACTGGCAGGTGCGCGTCGCCAAGGCGATCCTGGGCGACAAGGACTGGATGGCGCGCGGCCTGCCGTCCCCGCCCTTCGGCCTGAACGTCGCCTACGACCCCAAAGGCGCGCTGTCCGCCGTCTCCGCCGTCAAGAACCGGGGCCATGACGTGGCCGAGGCCGAGCGGGCGTTCCGGGAGCACGAGCCGGACTGGGCGGACTCCGCGATCCAGACCCTGTGCAAGTTCTGGCGCTGCTACGAGCAGGCCAAGCAAGCCAAATTTGATCTGCTGGCGAAGAAGCCCTCGCGCCGCCTGGACTTTGATGATCTTCTGATTGAGACACTGCGGCTGCTGCAGGAGCACAAGGACGTCCGTGAGAAGTACCAGCGCCACTTCCAATACGTTCTGATTGACGAGACGCAGGACACCAGCCGGGTGCAGTGGGAGATCTCGCGGCTGCTGTGCGCGGGGCACGGCAACATCTTCATCGTCGGGGACGTGGGGCAGGCGATCTACAGCTTCCGGGGCTGCTCGCCGGAGGCGACGGTCGGGCAGTACGGCGGCGCCTACCCGAACGGGGCCATTATTCGCCTGCCGGCCAACTATCGTTCCTCGGCCACCATCGTGCGTGCCGCGAATGAGCTGATCGGGCGGGCGGGCATTGACGCCCGGTACCGGCTGGCAATGGCGGCGACTCAGGGGGAGGGGGACGCGCCCTCGCGGCACGAGCACGCGACCGCCGAGGACGAGGCGCAGTGGGTCGCGGAGACGCTGAAGGGGCTGCAGTCCTGCGGGGCGATGCTGCAGGACTGCGCCGTGCTGTTCCGGACCAACGCCTACTCGCGCGCCCTGGAGGAGGCGTTCGTCCAGGGCGGCGTTCCCTACGTGCTGCAGGGCGCGCTGGGCTTTTACGCGCGGCGGGAGGTGCGCGACCTGTGCGCCTTTTTGCAGCTCACCGTGGAGCGCGACAGCCCGGCGGCGGACGAGGCCGTCCGGCGCGTCCTGAACGTCCCGTCCCGGAAGTTCGGCAAGCCAACCCATTTTCTGGGCCATGCCTTCGTCGCCGAGGTGGAGACGCAGGCGGCGCGCCAGGGCTGCTCGCTCTACAAAATCCTGCAGGCCGGCCAGTTCAAGACATCGCAGGGGCTGGCGGTCAAGGACTTCCGGGACATGATCAAGGACATCCACGGGGCCGGCGAGGGGGCCGAGGAGCGCCTGCGTGCGGCCCGCGCCCTGGGCTATGACGAGTGGCTCTTGCGTGAGGAGGGCCACGTCGAGGACGAGGGCAACTCGCGCCTGGACAACCTGGAGGAGCTGTGCGTCGCCGCCCGCGCCTTCCCCTCCCCCAAGGATTTCCTCGACTTCGTCGCCGCCCAGAACAGGCCAAAGGAGGGCGAGGAGGCCGGCGACGCCGTGGAGATGATGACCATCCACCGCGCCAAGGGCCTGGAATGGCCGAACGTCTTCGTCGTCGGCTTCGCCTTCGGGATGCTGCCCCACCACCGCTCCCTGCGCTGGCAGGACGAGGACAGGACGCAACTGCTGGCCGACAGCATCGAGGAGGAGCGCCGCCTGGCCTACGTCGCCCTCACCCGCGCCAAGAGCCGCGTCTATCTCTCCTGGCCCTTGCAGCACCAGACGCGCGCTCTGACCCGCTCCCCCTTCCTCGCCGAGATGCCGTCCCTGGGGCCGGACGCGGAGACGCCGGAATGACGCGGGGGCGCGGCAAGCCGCGCCCCATTTGCTTAACCCTGGCCGCGCCAGTCGCTGCCGCCGACCTCCTGCCAGCGGGCGCGGATGGCGTCGATCTGGGCCTGCGGCAAGGGGCCGGCGGCCAGCAGTTCGGCGTTCTGGTGCCAGCGGTCCGGGTTGGTCGTGCCGACGATGGCGGTGTGGACGCCCGGCTGGCTCAGGGTGAAGCGCAGGGCGATCTCGGCGGCCTGCCGGGGGTCGGCCAGGAAGTCGTAGCCGAGCTTTTGCAGGCGCTCCCAGTAGGTCTGGGAGTAGCCGCCGGGGGCCTTGTCGCCGTGCTTCCAGGCGGCGTTGGCGATGGGGCGCTTGCAGATGACGCCCATGTTCGCCTCCCGCGCTTTGGGCAGGGTGAGCGTGGTCGGCTCCTGATCGGCGAGGCTCAGGGACGTTTGCAGGGTGTCGAACGCGCCGCACTCGACGGCGTACAGGGCGGCGTCCTGGTCGCCGCTGTAGCCGATGAAGCGGGTCTTGCCGGCGTCGCGCGCCTTCTGCAGGACGGCGATCACATCGCCCTGACGCAATATGTCCTCGCCGCACGAGTGCAGCTGCACCAGGTCCACCCGGTCGGTCTGCAGGCGCTGGAGGCTGCGGTCAATGGACTGCTCCAGCAGTTTCCGGTCCCAGTCCGGCAGGTCAATCCCCGCCGCGTGGCCGCATTTGGTCAAGAGGTGGAACTCATCGCGGCGCCTTCCCACGGCCTTGCCGATCTTTTCCTCGCTCTCACCATAACACTCCGCCGTGTCAATGACGTTCAGCCCGGCGTCAATCGCGCTGCCCAGCAGCCTCTCCACGGTCGCCAGCGACGCCTCGCCGCCCCCGATCTCCGCCCCGCCGAAGCCGAGGATGCTGACCTCCAGCCCCGTCTTGCCCAGTGTCCGTCGTTCCATTGCAATTGCTCCTTCCGCGCCAGAATACCCGGCTTGGAGGGGGCAATAAACCTTGACATGGCAAACAAATGTTTGCTATAATATCCTGTGCAAGACGACCTGTGCGAACTCCGTTTTGATGTCCCCCTGCCCGACGGCGCGGACGTGCGCGGCTTCGAGCGCGGCTGGCGGGACGTTCTGGCCGCGCAGAAGCTGACCGCCCTCACCGCGCCGCCGGCCGCCGCCGTCTCCGCCCGCTTTCGCCTCTGCGGCGCGGGCCTGGAAGACGGGCGCGCGTCCGCCTGGAACCGCTACCTGACGGCGCGCCTGGCCGCCCTGCCGGGCGCACCGTCCGTCGCCGCCGAGAGCGCCGGTGCGTCGCCCGACTGGTACGGCGTCAAAATCTGGCTCTCCTACCGCTCCCATGACCTCGCCGCCTTGCTGAAGAAATCAAAACAGAAAACGAGACCATCCCATTTCCGAGGACGCCGCCCATGAGAACCCAGCCCGCCCCGCCCGCTGCCAAAGCGCCCGTGCCGAAAGCGCGCGCGAAAAGTGAAGCCGCCAAAAGTGCGAAAACGAGACCCGTCCCGCCTCAACCGGCCCCGGCGATGCCGCCCGCCGCGAAACAAAGAACCGCGAGAACGAAACCTACGCCGGTGAAGAAGCCCGCGCCTAGACCCACAGCCGAGCCGGTGCGCGTGGTCCATGAGCCGGTTCTGGCGGGGGGGACGTTGTGGAAGATGGCCGGACGGCACGGCGTCGCCTACGTTCAGGACGCCGCCCTCGCCGGGGAACTGCTGGCGACCGACCCGAAGAATTTGCCCAAGGCGGCGATGGCCGTCTACTATGACAGGAGGGGCCGCGCCTTCGCCTGGCAGGTGCGTTTTGATACGGAACGTTGGGAGGACCTGGTGAAGCGGCTAGGGTGAGGCCCCCACCCCGCCCTCATCGGGCACCCCTCCCCCATAGGAATGGGAGAGGGGTCAGTGACTTGCAGCCAAGTGCCTCTAGACAAGAGGCAGAGCCTTCAAGTGATTGGCCCCTCTCCCGCTTGCGGGGCAGGGGTGGCGCGAATGCGCCGGGGTGGGGGCCTTACACCGTCTGCGTCACCTTTGCCAGCCCGCGCGGGGCGTCGGGGTCGTTGCCGCGCGCGACGGACAGCCAGTAGGCGAAGAGCTGGCCGGCGACGACGTAGACCAGGGGACTGACCCACTCGGCGACGGGCGCGGGGATGCGTACCGCTGTCTCGCTGCGCGCCAGGAAGGCGGGGTCGTGCGCGAAGCAGATCAGGGCCGGGTGCTGCGCCCGCAGCCTCTCGGCGAGCTGCGCCATGGGGGCGAACGCCTTGCCGTCGGGCGCGAAGAGCAGGCACGGGAAGCCGCTCGCCACCTGCGCGATGGGGCCGTGCTGGAAGTCCGCCGCCGAGAAGGCCTGCGCGCTGACGTAGCACGTCTCCGTCACCTTCAGCCCGACCTCCGCCGCCGTCGCGTGGTTGTAGCCGCGCCCCAGCACGATGCAGTCCCGCATCCCCCGATATTTCTCCACCAGATGGTGCAGCGCGTCGTCCAGGCTCAGCGTCCGCTCCATCGCGTCGGCCGCCCACCGCAGGTGCTCCAGCCGCTCCGGGTGGCTCTCGTCCAGCGCCGTGGAGAGCAGGGCCAGCAGGGCGAGCGACCCGGTGTAGGTCTTGGTCGCCGCGACGCCGACCTCCTCGCCCGCGCCGATGAAGAGGGGGTACTCGGCGGCCCGGGCCAATTCAGAATCCGGCTCGTTGGTGATGCAGGCCGTCAGCGCCCCCGCCTCGCGCGCCCGGCGCACCACCGCGATCACGTCCGGCGCGGCCCCGGACTGTGAGATGCCCAGCACCAGCGCGTTCGGCCCGAAGTGCGGCACGGCGTCGTAGAGCGTGAAGACGGACGGCGCGGCCAGCGCGACCGGGAGACCCTGCTGTATCTCCAGCAGGTACTTCCCATAAATGGCCGCGTTGTCCGACGTGCCCCGCGCCGCGACGTAGGCATAGGCGATTTGCCGCCGCTTGATCTCCGCCGCCAGCGCCTCCGCCCGGTGGAACTCCTCGTCCACGATGCGCCGCACCACCTGGGGCTGCTCCCGAATCTCGTCCAGCATGTGTGTCATGGTCGTGCTCCTCCTGGCTCCCCCATCATTGGGGGCTGGGGGGCCTTCTCGTCCGCGCCCGCATCGCGTCCAGCAGGTCCGCCGGGGCCGGCTTGCCCTCATGCACGACACCCAGCGGGACGTGCGGCTTGGCCGTGCCGTGGAAGTCCGAGCCGCCCGTCACCACCAGCCCCAGCCGCTCGGCCAGCGCCCGAAACCGCGCCGTCTGCGCCGGACTATGCTGCGAATAGTACGCCTCGATCCCGTCCATCCCCGCGTCCCGCGCCAGGGACTCAATGCGCTGGGCCAGCGCGTCGTCGCCCAGGGCGATCAGCCCCGGATGGGCCATTACCGCGATGCCGCCCGCGTTGTGCAGGAGCCGAATGGCATCGGCGGGAGTCAGCACGTCTTTGGGCAGGTACAGCGGCTTACCCGTCGAAAGATACCGGTCGAACGCCTCCTTGACCGAGCCGACCACGCCCTTTTTGATCAGCGCCTGCGCGAAGTGGGGCCGCGCGATGACCTCGGCGTCCTCGCCCGCCTCGGCCCGCACGTCGTCCATCGTCACCGGCAGCCCCAGCGCCGCCATCTTTTGCGCCATCTGCGCGTTGCGCCGCGCCCGGCTCTCGCGCAGCCGCGCCAGCGTGTCATGCAGGGCCGCGTCTTCCGAGTCAAACAAGTACCCCAGCAGGTGAAAGCGCCCCTCGGAGTCCTCCACGGACAGCTCCACCCCCGGCACGAACGTCAGCCCGCGCCGGAATGCCGCCTGCGCCGCCTCCGGCAGCCCGCCCAGCGTGTCATGGTCTGTCACCGCCAATGCCGCCAGCCCCAGATCGGCGGCCTTGGTGACCAACTCGGTCGGGGAGAGGCTGCCGTCGGAGGCAGTCGTGTGGGCGTGGAGGTCAATGCCCGGCGAGTCAGGTTCCATGCGGGGATTATAGCCGTTCCCGCAGAACAAGGTCAAGACGCAGTCAGGCCTCAGACTGGATCAGGCGCACGAACTCCTGCAGCTCGTGGGCGTTCAGGTCGGAGACCGCCCAGTATGCCATCCCATGCTTGGCCCAGTGGAACAGGTGGTAACCCTGGCTTGTCCCCATTTCTGTCGCAGCGTCGCGCGGGGACGGCCAGAGGAACAGGTTGATCCAGTGCGCATGGCGCTTGTAGACCAGGACGGCGACCGTCCGGCTATTCAGGTAATCCCGACGGCCCCCGACCAGCGGGTAGCCCTGCGCGGCGAAGTCCTGGACGGGGGGTGAGAAATCCAGCTTCCCGGCGAACCACGGCTTGACCGTATGCTGGTCGGAGGAGCGGACTTCGATCCCCTGGTTCGCCGCCATGAGAGAGCGCATGTCGCTGGCGAAGACCTCCTGCGTCAGTCGATCCTCCGTGGATGGGACCGACGAGAGCCGCCCGAGGCTCCAGCCCACGAGGGCAACGATGACGAGGGAGGCCGCGGCGGCGAGCCAACCCCAGCGCAGGGCGAACGTCGGTCTCACGCGGGACGGATCGGGGCGGCGGGCGGTGTTCGCCCGGTCCACCTGGCGGACGGCCGCCAGGACGCGATTCGGGAGATGCGCGGGAGTCGGGTGGTAGAGGGAGCCGCTGCGAATGGACGCTTGCAGCGCCTGGCGGTTCGCGTAGACCTGGGAGCAGGCGTCGCAGGTCTCCAGATGGCGTTCCATCTCCAGGCTGGTCACCAGGTCCAGCTCCCGGTCCACATAGCCGTCAATGATGGCCTGGGCCTCGTTACAGTTCACGATCGGACTCCTCGTTGCGTCTCAGGCCCTGCTCCAGTCGCTTGCGGGCGCGTGCCAGGCGCGACATGACCGTCCCGAGTGGGACGGCGGCGATGTCGGCGATCTCCTTGTAAGACAACTCCTCCAGCTCGCGCAGGACCAGAACCTCCCGGAACTCAGCCGGCAGCTCCTCCATGGCCTGCCGGAGCATCTGGGCATCAACGTGGCGCAGCAGCACGGCTTCCGGGCCAGGGGTCTCGCTCGGCAGGTGGTGCAGGTCTTCGTCAAGGGAGACCGCCGGCTCGTGCGCGCGGTTCTGCCGGAGCTGCGTGTAACAGGTGTTGCGCACGATCCGCAGCAGCCAGGTGCGGCTGTCCCCGCCGCGGAATCCGCCGAAGGACTGGTAGGCGCGGACGCAGGCATCCTGCACCATGTCCTCCGCGTCCTGGTCGTTCCGCATCAGCCAGCGCGCCAGGTTGTAGGCGGCACCCAGGTGCGGCAGGACGGTGTCCTCGAAACGTGCGGCTGTTTTCAGAAACTGCAATCGGGTGCCTTCCCACCGCGCCGTTCTTACAGTGCGCCGGCATCTCCTATTATCATGACCGATTCTGTATGCTTTTTATTCCCTCCGCGCATCGGCGTCGGCACGACGGAAATGATTCTCTACCTCTCCCATCGTGCGGGAATAAACCCGGCCCTGGCTCGGTCTGAGGGGATGAACGGCGCTTCCGACGCCCCGAACGGCGGAAGGAAAAGGAGAAACACAGATGACAGATCACACGGACCCCAAAGACCTGATCGTCCACGATCACGGCGACGACGGCATTGACCGGCGCGGCTTCCTCAAGTGCATGGCCTGGGCCGGCACCGGCCTGCTCTGCACCGTCGGCGGCGGGATACTGACCTCCAAGAGCCTCGGCGCGTCGCTCGGCACGGCGGCGGGCAGCGCGCCCGGAGCGGGTTCCGGGGAACTCAGCTTCGTCCAGATCAGCGACAGCCACATCGGCTTCAGCAAGGCGGCCAACCAGGACGTGACCGCCACGCTGCAGGAGGCGGTCGCCAAGATCAACGCGCTGCCCAAACCGCCGGCGTTCATTCTGCACACGGGCGACCTGACGCAGCTCTCCAAGCCGGACCAGTTTGACATTGTCGAGCAGGTCCTCAAAGGCGCCAGGACCACAACGGGCCGCGTCTTCTACGTGCCCGGCGAGCACGACGTCCTCAACGACAACGGGCAGCAGTTCCGGGAGCGCTACGGCAAGGGCACTCTGGGGGACGGCTGGCACAGCTTCGACCACGGCGGGGTGCATTTCATCGGCCTGGTCAATGTCCTCAACCTCAAGGCGGGCGGCCTGGGGGATCTGGGACGAGCGCAGCTCGAGTGGCTGGCCCAGGACGTGCGGGGACTGGCCGCCAGCACGCCGATTGTCGTCTTCGCCCACATTCCGCTCTGGACTGTTTACCCGCCATGGGGCTGGGGCACCGACGACGGCGCGCAAGCCCTCTCGTACCTGAAGCGGTTCGGGTCGGTAACGGTGCTCAACGGCCACATCCACCAGACCTTGCAAAAGGTCGAAGGTAACGTTCATTTCCACACGGCCATGTCCACCGCCTTTCCGCAGCCTGCCCCCGGTACGGCCCCCGCACCGGGGCCGATGACGGTCCCGCCGGGGCAACTGCGCCACGTGCTCGGCATCACCCAGGTCACGAACGTCCCCGGCCGGCACGCGCTGGCCCTGGTCGATTCGCCGCTACAGGCGGCCGAGGCGGCCGCCTTCTCTTCCGCCCCCAAGGAGCAACCATGAAACCGATTATACCCGCCACTCTCACTCTGCTCGCCGGGACCGCGCTCCTGAGCGCCACGGTCGGCGGGCCCGTCGCCGGACCCAGTCCGGCCACCGCCCCCAAGGCGGCCCCATCAGCCGGGAAGACCGTGCAGGTCGCCATTGACAACTTCCGCTTCACGCCGGCCGTGCTGACCGTGCCGGCGGGCACGCAGGTGACCTGGCGCAACAATGACGACGTGCCGCACACGGTCGTCAGCACCCGCCTGCTCTTCAAGTCGCGCGCCCTGGACACGGGCGACACGTTCTCCTATACGTTTCGTGCGAAGGGCACATACGCCTACTTCTGCTCGGTCCACCCGATGATGACTGCCAAGGTCATCGTCCGCTAACGGAGGCGCGGGAACACGATGGACGCTTCACTCTGGACAAAGCTGCACGGGGGCAGCACCCACTTTCCGATCGCGCTGATGATCGCCTCCGCGCTCTTCGACCTGGCCGGAACCGTCTGGCGGCGGGGGCCGCACAGCCGCGACCTGCGCGCGGCGGGGTTCTGGGCGCTGCTACTAGGCGCGCTGGCCTGTCTCGCGGCCGTGCTGTCGGGGCTGCTGATGACGAACTGGGAGGCGGTCGGCCAGGGCACGCTGGCCCGGCACCATTTGTTTGTCTGGCCGGCGTTCGCCCTGATGGTGGGGCTGGCAGTCTGGCGCGTGGTCGTAGGGGATCGGGCCTCGTGCCGCGCCTTCGGCGTCTACCTGATCGTCTCGCTGGCCGCGGCCGGGTTGATGGCCACCGCCGGATATTGGGGCGGGGAGCTGCTGCTGGGCGGCTGAGGCATGACGTGTGGGAGAGGAGGAAGCACACAAGCGCAGGCTGTTCGACGACCTCTCAACTCAAACCGTCCCATTCACGGGACATGATACACGACATTGGAAGGAAAGCCATGAAGACGCACCTGAACCAAATTGTTTCGCCGGCCGCCCTGGCCGGCATCACCCTGGCATTCACCATCCTGCCAACCCAGGGCGGTCCGGCCGCGGTGATTCCAAATCGCCCTGCCTTCGAATCTGCGACCCAGAGGAACGCTTCTGCGACGAACGCCTCGGCCCTGGCCCGGGACCACTGGCAATCCATCGCCACGGGGGACGTGGCCGGAGTGATGGCGGGCTACGGCCCCGCCCCGGTCCTCCACTGGGACGGCGGCGCGTTCGACGGCGACCACGTCGGCGCTCCGGCCATCCAGGCGGTCTGGAGCCGGTTCGCCCGGGCCCGCGCGCCGCTCCAGGTGCAGGTCCAGAACGTGCGCGAAAAGGGCGGAGCCGGGGGCAGTCGGATCGTCACCGCTAACGCGGTCTTCCGCAATCACGACTGGACGTATCCGGTGGTTTACCAACTGGTCTTCCGCCAGGGCCGGATCGTGGAAGAGACCTGGCACATCGCCGATGCGGATGACGG
>JAFAZD010000004.1 GCA_019239955.1 Armatimonadota bacterium
GCCGTTCGTGTGGGGCGGCAAGCGCCAGGCCCGGCGAGAGCGGGCGCGGCAGCGGCGGCACGCGCTGGGCGGCTCCGGCGCCTGCACGCTCCGGCCCGTGCGGCGGTCCAGGCCGAAAGGCTACGCCCATGACAAGTGACCCACTAGGTTCACCGTCAGGAGGAGGGCGGCGGTGACGGCTTCATACCAGTGGAGATAGGAGCCGCCGAGCGTGAACTGCGGCAAGGCCACCAGCACTGGCCCCAGGAGCCGATTTTGGTAGGCCCGCCAGTGGGGCGTTCCGAGGATCACGCCGTCTGCCGCGGCCGAGTACTGAAGCTCAGAGTCGCCGTGCATCACGTTGAGTGCCCGAATTTCCATCAACGTCACTAGCAGGATCAGCACCCGATGCCGCCAAACCGCCGCCGCGCACTCTCGACACCCCCCGTCGGTGATCCCTGCCGCATCCAACGCATCGCTCACAACATCGCCTCCCATCCCACAAACTGTACCACGAACGGCCAAACTGTTCTCATGCATTTGCAAAAAAGGGCCGGCGGTGCTACAATAGGGCGAGAGCACAGAAAGAAGCATCGGACATGGCAACCACGATTGCAGATACAGAGACGGCGAAATACGTCGCCGACGCGCAGGGGCGGTTCGGCGGCGAGTTCGGCGGGCGGTTCGTCCCCGAGACCATCATCCCCGCCCTGGATGAGTTGACCGAGGAGTACGCCAAGGCAAAGGCCGACCCCGCGTTCCAGGCCGAGATCGCCTACTACGCCAAGAACTACGTCGGCCGCCCGACGCCGCTGTTCTTCGCCGAGAAGATGACCCGCGAGCTGGGCGGCGCGAAGATTTATCTCAAGCGCGAGGACCTGGCGCACACCGGCGCGCATAAGATCAACAACGCGCTGGGCCAGATTCTCCTGGCCCGGCGCATGAACAAGCCGCGCATCATCGCCGAGACGGGGGCCGGGCAGCACGGGGTCGCCACTGCCACGGCCTGCGCCCTGTTCGGCTACCGGTGCGTCGTCTACATGGGCGAGGAGGACGTGCGCCGCCAGGCCCTGAATGTCGTGCGGATGAAGCTGCTCGGTGCGGAGGTCAGAAGCGTCACCAGCGGCACGAAGACGCTGAAGGACGCGCTCAACGACGCCATGCGGGACTGGGTGACCAACGTGCGGGACACCCATTACATCATCGGCACGGTCGCCGGCCCGCACCCCTACCCGACGATGGTGCGCGACTTCCAATCCGTCATCGGCATCGAGGCCAGGCAGCAACTTCTGGAGGACGTGGGCGCGCTGCCGGACGCGGTCGTCGCCTGCGTCGGCGGCGGGTCAAACGCGATGGGCATCTTCTACCCGTTCGTCCATGATGCGGGCGTGCGCCTGATCGGCGTGGAGGCCGCCGGGCGGGGCCTGCACACCCAGGAACACGCCGCGACCCTGACGGCAGGCAGCAAGGGCGTCCTGCATGGCTCGGCGTCCTACATCCTGCAAGACGAGTACGGCCAGGTGATGCCGACCCACTCCATCTCGGCGGGCCTGGACTACCCCGGTGTCGGCCCCGAGCACGCCCACTTCAAGGACACGGGCCGCGCCGAGTACGTCGCCGTCACCGACGAGGAGGCCGTGGACGCCTTCGGGTGGGTCGCCCGCACGGAGGGCATCATCCCCGCCCTGGAGAGCAGCCACGCCTTCGCCCACGTCCGCAAGCTCGCCCCCCAAATGCGGTCCGACCAGACCCTGCTCGTCAGCCTCTCCGGGCGCGGCGACAAGGACGTGGACCAGGTGGCGCGGCGTCTGGGGATGCTGTAGGACCCACTCCGGGTGAGGAACCCCCTCCGTCTCGGCGAGCCTCGCCACCTCCCCCGAAGCGGGAGAAGGTGACTGTCCATGGGCGGCATCGCCTCCCGTCATCTGCTCCGATCACAGCTGCACGGAATAAGCCGACGGAAGAGGCAACATCTTTTTGCGCCCTTCCTCTCCCGCTTCGGGGGAGGTGGCGAGGCTCGCCGAGACGGAGGGGGTTCTTAACCCTATGTCCACCCGATTGGATCAGACATTCGCCCATCTCCGGGCGAAAAACGAAGGCGCGCTCGTCACCTTCCTCACCGCCGGGGACCCGTCGGTGGAGCATACCGCTGACCTCGTCGCCCTGCTCGCCGACTCCGGCGCGGACATCATTGAGTTGGGCATCCCCTACTCGGACCCGCTCGCCGACGGCCCCAGCATCCAGGCCTCCTCGCTGCGCGCCCTGGAGAGAGGCGTCACGCCCCCCCAGGTGCTGGACATGGTGCGCCAGGCGCGCGAGCGCTCGGACATTCCCCTGGTCCTGATGACCTCCTACAACCTCGTCCTGCGCCACGGCCTGGAGAGATTCGCGCTGGAGGCACACGACGCGGGCGCGGACGGCGCCATCCTGACCGATCTGCCGCCCGAAGAGGCCGGGCATTGGAAGCAGGCGGCGGACGTGCGCGGCCTCGCCACCATCTTCCTGGTCGCCCCCACCTCCACACCCGCCCGCATCCGCATGGCCGCCGACAGCGCGACCGGCTTCGTCTACTGCGTCTCCCGCACCGGCGTCACCGGCGCGCGCGCCGAGATGGCGGCGGAACTCCGAGAGTTTTTGTCTCAGGTGCGTACTGCCACGGACAAGCCGCTCTGCGTGGGCTTCGGCATCTCCACCCCGGAACACGTCCGGGAGGTCGTCGGGATGGCCGACGGCGCGGTCATCGGCAGCGCGCTAGTGGATTTCCTGCACCATAATGCCGATAATCCTGACCAGGACGCTGCCCTGCGCGCCCTCGTCGGCTCCTGGAAAGAGGCGACGCGCCGCTGACTTTCTCCCGTCGCCCCGGGGCGGGTGAGGGGCAGGGGGCGAGGAGGTTCTGATGTACAGCAGAGAACAGTTCGCCAAGATGATCGACAACACGCTGCTGCGCCCGGACGCGACCAAGTCGGACATTCTGTGGTTGTGTGAGGAAAGCGCGCATCGCCATTTTGCCAGCGTCTGCCTGCTCCCCTGCTGGGTCGGCACGGCGGCGCGGCTGCTGGACGGCTCGGATGTCAAGGTCTGCACCGTCATCAGCTTCCCCTTCGGGGCCTGCACACGGCTGACCAAGGCGTTTGAGGTCAGGAACGCCATCGCCAACGGCGCGCGGGAGGTTGACGCCGTGATGAACATCGGCCGCTTCAAGTCCGGGGACGACGACTACGTCGCCCAGGACATGCGGGACATGGCCGACGCCTGCAACGCGGGCGGCATGGACGGCGGCTCGCGCCGCGTCCTGCTCAAGATCATCATCGAGACTCACTGCCTGACCGACGAGGAGAAGGAGCACGCGGCCCGCATGGTGCGCGATTCGGGCGCGGACTTCGTGAAGACCTCGACGGGCACGGCGGGCGGCGGCGCGACCGTCGAGGACATCCGCCGCCTGCGCCGCGCCCTCGGCCCTCCCTACATCGGCATCAAGGCCTCCGGCGGCATCAAGACCGTCGAGACGGCCCTGCGGATGCTTGACGCCGGCGCCAACCGTATCGGCACTTCCTGCGGCATCGCCCTCCACGACGCCTATCACCCCGAAGACTTCAAAGAGGCGCCCGGCTGATCAGCTCCACCGCTTCAGAACCAATGTGGCATTGTGGCCGCCGAAGCCGAAGGAGTTGGAGAGGGCAATGTCGGCCTGCTGCGCGCGGGCCTGGTTCGGGACGAAGTCCAGGTCGCATTCAGGGTCGGGGTTCTGGAGATTGGTGGTCGGGGGCAGGAGGCCGTGGTGCAGGGCGAGGGCGGTGGCGATGGCCTCGATGGCCCCCGCCGCGCCAAGCAGGTGGCCCGTCATGGACTTAGTGGAGGAGACGGCCAGTTTGCAGGCGTGGCCGCCGAAGACGTGCTTGATGGCGCGGACCTCCTGCACGTCGCCCGCCGGGGTGCTGGTGCCGTGGGCGTTGATGTAGCCGACGGACTCGGGGGCGATGTCCGCGCTTTTCAGCGCGGCGGCCATGGCGCGGGCGGCCCCGGCGCCGTCGGGGGCGGGGGCGACCAGGTCATAGGCGTCGTTGCTCATGCCGTAGCCGATGATCTCCGCGTAGATGCGCGCGCCGCGCGCCTGGGCCGACGACAGTTCTTCCAGGATCAGGATGCCGCTGCCCTCGCCCAAGAGGAAGCCGTCGCGCCCCTCGTCGAACGGGCGGGAGGCGTGCTCCGGGTCGTCGTTGCGGCGGGACATGGCGCGCATGTTGGAGAAGCCGGCCATCGAGATCGGGGTGATGGCCGCCTCTGAGCCGCCGGCGATGATGGCGTCGGCGTCGCCGCGCCGAATGCACTCAAAGGCGTCACCCAGGGAGTTGGCGCTGGTGGCGCAGGCGGTCACGGCGGTTTCGCTCGGCCCCTGCGCGCCCAGATTGCGGGCGACCTGGCCCGTGCCCATGTTGGCGATCATCATCGGCACGAAGAAGGGGGAGACCCGGCCCATGCCGCCCTCCATCAGCTTGGTGTGCTGCTCCTCCAGCGTGGCGATGCCGCCGATGCCCGACCCGATGAAGACGCCGACTCGGGCGCGGTTGTCGTCGGTGATCGGCAGGGCCGCGTCCCGGACGGCCATCTGGGAGGCGGCGACGGCGAACTGGACGAACCGGTCCATGCGCCGCACTTCCTTACGGTCAATGTACTCCTCCGGCGCGAATCCCTTGACCTGGGCGGCGATGCGGGTGGCAATGGCGGAGCAGTCGAAGTCGGCGACGGGGCCGACGCCGCTTCGGCCATGCGTGAGGCCGTCCCAGTAGGCGGCCAGGCCG
>JAFAZD010000253.1 GCA_019239955.1 Armatimonadota bacterium
TGGAATGCGACGTCCTCCTGGATGAGCGCGTGTGTGCCGACCGCGATCTGAGTCTCTCCGGACGCGACGGCGGCGAGGGCGGCGCGTTTTTCCTTTGCCGGCAGGCTGCCGGAGAGCAACGAGACCTGTACGCCCAGCGTCTCCATCGTGCGATGGATGCCCAAATAGTGCTGCTCGGCCAGTATCTCCGTCGGGGCCATCAGGGCGGCCTGGAACCCGTTGCGGACGGCGATCAGCAGGGCGGCCATCGCCACGACCGTCTTGCCCGCGCCGACGTCGCCCTGCACCAGCCGGTTCATCGCCCGGTCCGAGCGCATGTCGGCGGCGATCTCGCCGATCACCCGCTCCTGCGCCCCGGTCAGCGGGTACGGCAGGACGGCCTTCAACTCCTCCACCGGCCCGTCCGTTTCGGCGAAAACCGTGCCGCGCGTCTTGTCCGCCTGGCGCTTGCGGACGGCGAGCGTCAGCTGCAGGCCGAAGAACTCATCGAAGACGAGGCGGCGCTGGGCGGCCAGCCTCCCGTCCTCGCTGTCGGGGAAGTGTATCTGCCGCAGCGCCTCCCCGATGGGCATTAAGTCGCGCGTCCCGCGCAGGGCGGGCGGCAGCGCCTCCTCCACGAGCGGGCCGTACTCTTGCAGGCACTCCCAGGCCGCGCGGCGCAGCCGCCCCTGCACGACGCCCTCACAGGCCGGGTAAATCGGGACGATGCGGCCCGACGACAGGGCGTCCTTGTCCTCGGACAGCGACTCCCACTCCACGTCGGTCATCTCCAGCCCGCCGCGCCCGGACCGGGAGGCCTTGCCGTAGGCGACGACCTCCCTGCCGCGCAGTTTTTCAAATTGCTTCTTCAAGTACCACTGGTTGAAGAAGACCAAAAAAGCGATGCCGGTGCGGTCGTCGAGCGCCACCTTGGTCAGCGTCACCCGGCTCCGCGTCGGGATGTTCTCGACGTTGATGACCTTGCCCCGGATGGTGACGCTTTCCCCGTGCCGGATGTCGGCGATGGCCTTGAAGTGCGTCCGGTCCTCATAGCGGCGGGGGCAGTGCCGGAGCAGATCGCCCGCCGTAAAAATTTTCAGCCCCTTGCCCAGCGCCGCGGCCATCGCCTCGGTGACGCCGGGCACCCGAGTCACGGGATCATCCAGGGAGCGCGGCTCGTGCGCGCCCGCCGCCTCGTCCTGATTTTTCGCTGTCGCTGCCGCCATGCCCCTATATCTAGTATCCTACCCTGTTTGATAGGCCATTATACGGGGTTTCCGTGCGAAAGTCAAGCAACGACGCGGCAACAAAAAAAGACGGTCGCCCGTCTTTTCATCGCCGGCGTCACACTGAAAAGCCCGTCCAATATACCCCGTCCTCACAGGGTTTGTCAAGCCGCGTACTGCTTCTGAGCAGCGCCGACATGTTTCTGCCTCTGCTGTGCGGCGATGGCATTTTCCAATCGCGTCACTCCGACCTTCAAGCCTTCTCTGTCGGCGAGGCCGAGTTCTTGAAGTTTCCTCTGTACGCGCTTCGCTCCCGCCAGCAACTCATTGACAAAAGTTTCCTGTGCTACCTGCCACGGCTGGTCAAGATCAGCGGCGGAAACGGAAAGGTCGTCGCCGACAGACCAGATTTTCATCCGAAAGGGGCCGTCCATGAATGTCAATTCGCCTTCCTGAGCGCCCTCCGTTATCTGCTTGGCTGTCACCAACCACCAGCCGAGCACGACCGCCCCGAAATCCATCCAACCCTCTTCAGGGTAGGCGGCTTGAGAGTGCATCCAGTAAATTGTAAAGAACGGGGAGGCCCCCCTGCGGTCATAGTCCCGCATCAAGTCCTCATCAAACTCGATGTGCAGCTTCATGGTTGATCTCCCGCAGGGTAGGCCGTCTCGACGACCCGCGTCCGCCCGTTAAACCAGAATTCGATCACCTGACCACTCCTCGGATCCGTGCCACGATAGCGGACATGTTCGCCGCCGAGGGGATCATTTTGTGTCTCAACCCGGCGACGCTTTCTCCAAGCCGCCCGCACACGCGCCCGAATTTGATCTTCCGTCAGCCCGATAAAGAAAGTGGCCTTCTTCGATGTCCGTTGCCGAGCGGTCCCTCCGAGGTCTGAATGTCTGTCAATGATGTGAACCCAGTCAAAGCGCCTTGCCGCAGGCCCTCGAA
This sequence comes from Armatimonadota bacterium, assembly GCA_019239955.1. Lineage (GTDB taxonomy): Bacteria > Armatimonadota > Armatimonadia > Armatimonadales > Capsulimonadaceae > JAFAZD01. Next base: position 2,157 of record JAFAZD010000253.1, read on the forward strand.
AATCTCCGGCCATCCATGCTCAACTCTTTGAGCCGCCACCTGAGTCGGGGCGGGGCGTGACGACGACGTAGCGATTCGGCTCCTCCCCCTCGGAGTAGGTGGTGACGTCGGGGTGATCCACCAGGGCGGTGTGGACGATGCGCCGCTCCATGGGGTTGAGCGGGTCGGTGACGGCCTCCTCGCCGTTCGCGGCGACCTGGGCGGCCAGCTCGCGGGCGAAGCGGGACAGGGTCTCGGCGCGGCGGGCGCGGTAGCCGTCGGCGTCCACGGTCAGGCGCGGGCGCTGGTCGCGGGTGTGGCGCACCATCAGCAGCAGCAGGTGCTGGAGGGCGTCCAGGTACTGTCCGCGCGGGCCGACCAGGCAGGCGGCGTCGGGGCCGGCCACGGCGAGGGTGACGCCCTCATCGTCCTGGGGCCGGATCTCGGCGCGGGCGTCGAGGCCGGCGGCGTCCAGAAACCCTTGCAGCATGGCGAGGGCGCGGGACGGGAGCGTGTTGTCTTCGGGGGTGACGGTCACTGTCGGGTGTCCTTACCGGCGCTTCTTCTTGGGATGCACCTTGCGGGGCGCGATGACGCCCTTGGCGGCCGGGGTCGCGCCATTGGATTTGACGCCGTCGGCGGGCGTCTGGTTCTTCGCCTGCGCCAGCGGCACGTCACGGCCGGGCAGGGCGCGTCGCCCGCCGCTGCCGTTCGCCGCGCCGTTCGCTCTGGGAAGATCCTTGGCGGCGCCGCCGCTCGCGGGCTCGGTGGGCAGGAGCGGCTTCCTGCGCGGGCCGCCGCCGGTGTCGTCAGCGTCCTTGTCCACATCCGGCTCGCCGTGGATGTCGGCGTGGTGCTGCTTCATGTAATACTTCTGCTGGGCCGTGCTCAGGATGTTGAAGACCAGGTAGTAGAGCACGAACGCCGACGGCAGGTGCCACTGGTAAAACAGAAAGCCCGAGAAGAGCGGCATCATCACCGCCATCTGGCGCTGCTGCTCGGCCTGCGCGGGGTCAATGGAGGGCGTCACAGTCAGTTTCTGCGTGACGTACATGGACGCCGTGTACAGCACCAGGAGCAGGACGTCCTGCTGGCCGAGGTTCGGCGCGAAGACCTGCGGGAACTGCGCCGAGAGCGCGCTGCCGACCCAGAAGAACTTGCCGTGGACGAACTGGTACTGGTACAGCACGATCATCCGGTACAGGCCGATCAGGATCGGCAGCTGCACCAGCATCGGCCCGCACCCGCCGAACATGTTGACGTTGTGCTCCTTGTACAGCTCCTGCGTCTTGCGCATCTGCGTCTCTTTGTCGTTCTTGTACTTGGCCTGAATCTCCTTGACGTAGGGCTGCAGCTTCTGCATCTCCCGCATGGAGGCGAACTGCTTGTTGGAGAGCGGGGTCAGGGCGAGGCGCACGAGAACCGAAATGGCGAGGATGGCGAGCGCGTAGGAGTAGGAGAACTTTTGACCGCCGAACAGCTGGACGAAGAAGTCAATGATCTTATAGAGGTAGCTGCCGGGCGGGGTCGTCCTGTTGGCCTGGTCAACGGCGGTCTCCAGGCGGGTCAGAGTCGCGGCGGCCAGGGGCGCGCTGGGGAACGCGACGCCGTGGTAGTTGTTGTGCAGGGTCTGGAGGGACTGGATGGCGCCGTTGTCATCATGCAGGAACTGATGCTGAACCTGCGCCTCCTGGAAGAGCGCCTCCGCGCCCCAGGGGCCGCGCCCGTAGGCGGCGCTGCCGACGACCTCCCGGTACTTCAGCGTCGCCTGCAAGGCGCGGCGGTGGGCGATGTCCCGCTGGATGTTCGCATTGCCGAGGTCCTTCGCATCCAGCGCCTGCGCGTAGTTTGCGGCGGCCTGTGCCTCAGTTTGCAGACGCTGGGCGACGGCGAAGGCCGGGGGCGGCGCGGAGGCGTCCTGCCCGCGGGCGGGAATGATGGGGGCAATCAGGAAGGCCGCCGTGAGCGTCAGCAGGGCGAGACAGGCAGCGAGGCGTGATTTCATAAAGCTCCAAAGGCGAAATTCATTGCACCGGATCGTCGCCGCCGGGGTGGAACGGGTGGCAGCGGCAAATTCGGCCCAGGGCCATCGCCGATCCCTTCAGCGCGCCGTACCTGGCGAGGGCCTGGACGGCATACTCCGAGCAGGTCGGCCGGAAGCGGCAGACGGCGGGAGTCCAGCGCGAGACGTACCGCTGATACATACGGATGACGGCGATGAAAACGTGCCGCATCTTCCCCCTAGCCCCCAACACTGGGGGAACCGGAAGGAGCAAGGAGGCCCGCCTGCCGGGCCAGCGAATCGACATCGGCGGCCAGTTCCGCGAAGGCGGCGGCCGGGGCCGGCGCGCGGGTGACGAAGAGGGCGTCCACAGGCGCTTCGGGACGCAGGCGCGGCATCAGACCCCGGCGGCAGATCTCACGCAGGCGGCGCTTCAGGCGGTTCCGGTCGTGGGCGCGCCTGGCGACCTTCTTGCTGATGACGAATCCGAAGCGGGACGGGCCGGACTGCGGCGCGCGCGCCCGGACATAGAGCGCCAGGCGCGGCGTCGCCCAGGAGTGGCGGCGACTGTAGACCGCCTGGAAATCCTTGTTCTTACGCAGGCGCGCCGCGCGCGGCAGCATGACGCGGGCCTTAGCCCTTCAGGATGCGGACGGTGTGGGTGACGCAGAGTTTGTGGCGGCCCTTGGCGCGACGGCGCTTGAGGACATTGCGGCCATCCGGCGTGCTCATGCGGGCGCGGAAGCCATGAGTTTTCATTTTATGCCGGACGTTCGGCTGGTAAGTACGTTTCATGAGTGCATTCCTTGATTTCAGGCAGGCGTTCCGCGTATTATAGCACACGGGGCGGCTTTTCCGCAAGGCCGGGTATACTAGGGCGTTGCCAGGATACGCCGCCCATGCCCCATCCATTCCGTCCCGCCCGCCTCGCCGCCGCCCTGCTGCTGTTCCTCCTCGTCCCCCTGCCGGTCCGGGCCGGCTCGGCGGCGGACAGCGCCTCCGTCCCCGTTGACCCCGCGTTCTTTGACTACGACGCCCGCGCGCCGCTGGCGGCGACGGAGACGCCCCTTTCGGTCAAGGACGGCATCCGCGTCCTGCGCGTCACCTACCCCAGTCCGGTGGTGACGCCGTTCGCCGCCAACAACACGGTGGTGGCGTTCCTGTTCCTGCCGCCGGGGCCGGGTCCGCACCCGGCCATGATCGTGCTGCACGAGTGGCTGCCCAACAACCTCGCCGATGAGGACAACATGTGCCAGGCCATGGCCCAGGCGGGGGTCGCGGCCCTGCTGGTCGAGCAGCCGTACAGCCTGGAGCGCCGGCCCGTACCGCACCGGCCCGACGCCGAGCTGCTCTCCGGCAACCTGCCGCAGATGGTGGCGGGGCTGCGCCAGGCGGTCATAGATGCGCGGCGGGGGGCGGACTGGCTCCAGACGCGGCCCGACATTGATCCGAAGCGCCTCGGCATCGGCGGCATCAGCCTGGGCGGCGTGCTGGCCCCACTGGTGGCGGGCGCGGACTCCCGGCTGACGGTGGTGCTGACGGTGGTGGGCGGGGCGGACGTGGCGGACCTGATCTGGAAGAGCTTCACCACGCGCGGCGTCCATAAGGGGCTGGTGCAGCGCGGGGAGACGTATCAATCCCTGGAGCGGGGGATGGCCCCGTTCGAGGCGGGCCGCTGGCTGCACCATTTCAACCCGGACAACGCGCTGCTGTTCAACGGGCGCGACGACTTCATCGTGCGCCCCTGGCAGGCCGAGGACATGGCCCGCGCGCTGGATGGGGCGCGCATCGTCTGGCTGAACACGGGGCACTACGGGCCGATCTTCACCGTGGGCGACGTGGAGGCAACGGGGGCGCGCTTCCTGCGCTCACGCTTCTTCCCGGACGCGCCGCCCTTCCACGCGCCGGAGAACCTGCCGGCGCAGACGGTCAAATTGGGCTTCCTGGTCGGCGGGCAGGAGCGCCTCAGCCCGGCGCTGGCCTGGCAGGTCCTCAACTTCGACCCCGCCGGGCGCTTCTCGGCGGACGCCCAGCTCACCCTGCACGGCCTCTCCGCCGCCCTCTCCGCCCGCCTCAACAATTCTCGGGCCGTCGGCGTGGAGTTCCCCCTGCTCAAAGGCACCACCAAGCCCCGCCCGTTCATCCTCTTCCATGTGGTGCTGTGAGCACCCCCCTCCGGCGCAAGAAGTATCACCTATCAATGGCGTTGTTGCATAAATAGCGGATCGTAGCAGATGCGGCAGTCGGTGTTCTTGAGATGTGCCAACTCAACGAACCCCACGCTCCAGCGGCTCGCCAAAGCCGAAGAAGCGCTCTGGACGCCCCAATGGGCGTAAGCCCAAGAAGAAGCGCCAGTACCGCATCCGCAACTGGCCTGATTATGACACAGCCCTGGTCCAGAGGGGAAGCCTGACGCTCTGGCTGGACGAGGAAACCTTGCGGCACTGGCGTAGCC
>JAFAZD010000276.1 GCA_019239955.1 Armatimonadota bacterium
GGAGACCCCCTCCGGCTCGCCGAGGAGAACCCCCTCCGGCTCGCTGAGGAGAACCCCCTCCGGCTCGCCGAGGAGAACCCCCTCCGGCTCGCCGAGGAGAACCCCCTCCGGCTCGCCGAGGAGAACCCCCTCCGGCTCGCTTGAGGCTCGCCACCTCCCCCGAAACGGGAGAGGAAGGTCGTCCGAAGCGGCAACCTCTGGATACTCACCGCTTCCGGGGCATCCGAGGCGGGAGAGACAATCGCCATGACACCGTTCAGCCTCAAAGGATACCAGCAGGCGGCGCTGGACGCCCTGCGGACGTACTGGCAGGAGTGCCGAACTGTCGGGGCAAAAACGGCGTTCGTGCTGCAAACCAATCAGCCCTACCATGAGGTAGAGGCGCTGCCGGGGCTGCCCTACGTCTGCCTGCGGGTGCCGACGGGCGGGGGAAAGACGGTGATGGGATGCCGCGCCGTCGCCATCGCCGCGCAGGAGGCATTGGCGCAGGAGCGGGCCGTCGTGCTCTGGCTGGTGCCGACCGAGCCGATCAAGACGCAGACGCTGGCCGCGCTGAAAAACCGCAGTCACCCCTACCGGCAGGTGTTGGACGCGGAACTGGACGGGCGGGTGACGGCGCTGGACATGGGCGAGGCGCTTTCCGTGTCGCGGGCGACGCTGGACAGCGAGACCGTCATCATCGTCTCCACGCTGGCGAACCCGCGCATCGGGGAGACGGACAAGCGCAAGGTCTATGAGCAGAACGGCAGCCTGATGCCGCACTTTGACGGCCTCGCCCCGGCGCAGGCCGCCGCGCTGGAAAAATACGAGGGGACGGATGCTCCCGTGCCATCGCTCGCCAATGTCCTGCGGCTGCGCCGCCCCGTCGTCATCATGGACGAGGCGCATAATGCCCGCACGCCGCTGGCGTTTGAGACGCTGGCCCGCTTCGCCCCGTCCTGCATCATCGAGTTCACGGCGACGCCGACGCAGCCCCCCGCGCCCAACCCCAGCAACGTCCTGTACAGCGTCTCCGCCGCCGAGCTGAAAGCGGCCGGCATGATCAAGCTGCCCATCATGCTCTCGGTCTGCCCGGACTGGCAGGGGACGCTCCTGCAAGCCAAGAATAAGCGCAACGAACTGGAAGCGGCGGCACAGCAGGAACGGGCGGCAACCGGCGAATACCTGCGCCCCATCGTGTTGGTGCAAGCGCAAAAGAAAAACGAAGAACTCACGGTCGAAGTGGTGGAGACTTGTCTGCGTGATGAGTTGGGCATCCCGGCGGAGCAGATCGCGGTGGAGACGGGGGAGCGTCCGGAGCTCAAAGGCGTCGATCTGTTCTCCGAAACGTGCCCTGTCCGCTACATCATCACGGTGGACAAGCTGCGCGAAGGCTGGGACTGCTCGTTCGCGTATGTGCTCTGCTCGGTTCGGGACATGGCCTCCAAGACGGCGGCGGAGCAGATCGCGGGCCGCGTCCTGCGGCTGCCGCAGGCGGCGCGCAAGCAGCAGGCCGAACTCAACACGGCCTTTGCCTTTGTCACGTCGAACAAGACCGCGGACACGTTGCGGGCGGTGGAGGCGCTGGCAAGCGCGTTGGAGGCCAATGGCTTCACCAAGTTTGAGGCGCGTCAGGTCGTGCAGCAGCCGGCGCTGGACGGCGACTGGGGCGGCTTGTTTTCGCTTGGCCCGCGTGAGCCGACGCCCGCCGAGCGCGGGGAACGGTTGGAAGTCCCGCAACTGGCGCTCTGGGTCGGCGACGGGTGGGAGCCGGTGGACGAGACCGCCCTCCGGTCCGTTGATTGGCGGCTGGCCGACTGCGACCCCACACTGCCGGACTTTTCACCACAGGTTCTTTCCGACCGGTACATCCTGGACGTGTCCACGCAAGGGAGCCGTACCATCCAATTCCTGGCCGAAGTCGAGCAACAACTTTCGACTCTCACCACAGACGACCTGACCACGCCGGAGGCGTTGGCGGTCTGGCTGGACCGCCACATTCCTCATCCCGACATCGTGCCCTCCCAGGCGCAGTGGTTTTTGATGCGGCTTGTCCGCCATCTGCTGGAAGACAGACATATCCCGCTGGCCCAATTGTCCCGGCACCGCCTGCGCCTGCGAGACGCCGCCGCGCGGAAGATAGAGGAGCATCGCAAGGCGGCGATGGCACACGCGCACCAACATCTGCTCTTAGACCAGTCGCCTACAGAGGCAGCCGTCACACCGGAGTGCGTCTTCTCATATCCCCCGGATCACTATCCGGCCAACAAGCTCTACACCGGCTCCTACCGCTTTGACCGGCACTACTACCGGGTCGTCGGCGAGATGAACACGGAGGAAGCGGCCTGCGCCTTTCTGCTGGACAGGCTACCGGGGACGGACTGTTGGGTCCGCAATCTGGAACGGCAGCCGCAGTTTTCCTTCTGGCTCCAAACCGCCTCCGATCGCTTCTACCCGGACTTCCTGGCCCGGCTCACTGACGGGCGCATACTCGCCGTAGAATATAAGGGAGAACATCTCGCCACCGGCGAAGATACCAAAGAGAAGCAGTTGATCGGCGCTTTGTGGGCCGCAAAAAGCGGCGGCCGATGCACCTTTCGAATGCTGACGAAAGAGACCTATCAGGCCCAGTTGCGTGACATCGTCGGGTAATCTCCTCCGCCTGCGCTGTCCTCCGGTCTCCCAGCCTGGCGAGCGCAATGCCCGGATGTGGCGCATGTCCGCGTCATCAGGACGCAGGCGGGTCACAGGCGATGTTCGGCGGACACAGCGGTGATCCTGCCGTGAGCGGCAAGCGCGCCGCGGATTCGAACCCCGCCCTGGCCGCCGCGAAGTGAAGTCAGCGCCGCCCTCAGAATGGGTCGGCGCTTTTTGAGGCTCCACGTTGCAGGAAATCGCCCCCGGTCTCTATAATAGGGAGATACCGACGGGTCGCCATGTCGTCTGCTGCGCTGCCGGATCTACTATGAACATATCCAATTGCCTGGTTGTCTTTTCTCTGGCTGAACGGCAACTGGCTTTGCCGCTCTCCGCCGTGGAGCGCATTGTCCACGCGGTGGAAGTGAGTCCCGTGCCGCAGGCGCCGGCGATTGTCCTGGGCGTGATCAACTTTCAAGGCCAGATCATCCCCGTCCTGGACGTTCGTGAGCGGTTCCGGCTGCCCCGGCGGGAGATGGACCTGAACGACCGGCTGATCATCGCGCACACCGCGACCCGGACCGTGGCGCTGGTCGCGGAGGCGGTCGGCGGCATGGTGGAATACACAGAGAATGACATGGTCGCGGCGGACAGGATTCTCCCCGGCCTGCAGTACGTCCAGGGCGTGGTCAAGCACGACGGCGAGCTGATCCTCATCTGCGACCTCGATCGGCTGCTTCACCAGGATGAAGAGACGACTCTGAATGAGATCATGATCAGGCCCTGAGGGGCAAGGTCTGGAAAATGAGCAGCTCCATTTCGCCCGCCCTGCTGTCCCGGTTGAGCGCGTTCGTGGAGGCCCGCATGGGCCTCCACTTCCCGGCGAAGCGCTGGCCCGACCTGCAGCGGGGCATCCGCACGGCCGCCGAGGAGTTCGGCTTCGAGGACGCGGAGTCCTGCGTCCGGTGGCTGCTGTCCGCGCCGCTCTCCCGGCCCCAGATCGAGATCCTGGCGGGCTCCCTCACGGTGGGCGAGACCTATTTTTTCCGCGACAAGAAGTCTTTCAAGACCCTTGAGGAGCACATCCTGCCGCCGCTGATCGCCGCGCGCCGGGACACGGGCCGGCGTCTGCGGTTCTGGAGCGCCGGCTGCTGCACGGGCGAGGAGCCTTACTCCCTGGCGATCCTGCTCAGCCGGCTGCTGCCGGACGCGCGGGAGTGGGACATCACCATCTTCGCCACCGACATCAACCCGCGCTTCCTGCAGAAAGCCGCCGAGGGGGTGTTCAGCCAGTGGTCGTTCCGCGACGCGCCGCCCTGGCTGCAAGAGCGGTATTTCACGAAGACCGAAGCGGGCCGCTTTGCGCTTCTCCCCCAGATCAAGCGGATGGTGGCGTTCTCCTACCTCAACCTGGCGGAAGCCGCTTACCCTGCGCCACTCAATCACGCCAATGTCATTGACGTGATCTTGTGCCGCAATGTGCTGATCTACTTGGCCCAGGAGCAGTCCCGAAAAATTCTCGCCCACTTTTACCGCTCCCTCCAGGAGGGGGGTTGGCTGAGCGTCAGCCCGGCCGAAGCCTCTCATCTTCTCCTTTCGGAATTCATCCCGACGCCGTTCCCTGATACGACCTTCTACCGGAAAGGGGGTCTGCCGCTCCCTCCCCTCATCGGCGCGCCGACGGCGGTAGGGGAGCGCATCGCCCCCGCGCCTCCCCGAGTGTCCCTTCAGGAGCCGACTTCGCCGAAACCGTCAAAGCCGGCTCCGCCGGCGGAGGCCGAGGCGCCTCCCCCCCCCCTCGGCTACGCAGACGCCGTTCAACGGGCGCGGGACAGCGCCGATCAGGGCCGGCTGGCGGATGCGCTGAAGTGGTGCGATCAGGCGATCGCCGCCGACAGAGTCAAGCCGGGGGGCCATTATCTGCGCGCCACCATCCTGCAGGAACAGGGCGATCTGGACGAGGCGGTCCGGTCGCTCAAGCGGGCGCTCTATCTGGACCACGAGTTCGTGCTGGCCCATTTCGCGCTGGGTCATCTCACCCGGCAGCAGGGAAAGACGAAAGAATCGCAGAAGCACCTGGCGAACGCGCTTCTGCTCCTGCGCGATTACCCCCCGGACGACATTCTGCCGGAGTCTGACGGCATGACGGCCGGCCGACTCTCGGAGATCATCGCGTCCCTGGAGGACAGCGGGACCGCCCCATGAACAGACAGGCCGACAAGAAGGAGATACTCCGGGCCCGGGCCCAGGCGCTGGCCTCGGAGCCCGAACGCCGAGAAAACGCCGAAGAGACGCTCCAGGTCATCGAATTTCTCCTGGCGCACGAGAACTACGCTATCGAGTCGGGCGTTATCCGCGAGGTCTATGCGTTGAAGGACCTGACGCCGCTGCCCTGTACGCCGCCCTTCGTGGTGGGCATGGTCAACGTGCGCGGCCAGATTCTCACGGTCATTGACATCAAGGAGTTCTTCGGCCTCCCCCGCAAGGGCCTGACGGACTTGAACAAGGTCATCATCGTCCGGGCGGGGAACATGGAGCTGGGCTTTCTAGCGGACGCTGTTCTCGGCGTCCGCTCCGTCCCGCTGGCCGACATTCAGCCGTCCCTGCCGACGCTGACCGGGGTGCGCGCGGAGTACCTGAGGGGGGTCACGCCGGAGCGGTTGATCATCCTGGATGTCTCGGCCATTCTGTCCGACCCCAAGATCATCGTGGACGAAGACGTGGAACCATAAGTCAGGCGGCAAACGATCACAGGGAATAATTCGATGAACTGGTTTATCAATCTGTCCACGCGCGCCAAGCTCTTACTCAGTTTCGGCCTGATGTTCCTTTTTCTGGCGGGCGTCATCGTGACGGCCGTGCAGGGCTTCACGGCGATCGATGACGCCAAGAGCACGGTGGTGGACCTCATGGCGGCCAGGAACAGCATCAATGGTCAACGAGCGGCCCTGCTGATGATGATGCTGGACCCGACGAGGCAGGCGGCCGGGCTGCAAGATATCAGCAAGCGTTCGCAAGATGATGAGGAAACCCTGCAAAGACTGCGCGACCGCAATGGAAAAGATGTGGCGTTTCTGAGCCGGCTGGAAGGCCTGAGCACACTGCATCGGGACTTCGCCCAGGCGCGTGACACGCAACTGATCCCCCTGATCTCGGCAGGAAAGATCGCGGACGCCAAAGCGCTGGCGCTTGGCCCTCAGGAGGACCGCTACCAGCAGATGCGGAGTCTGAGCGAGCAATTCAATAGAGACATGGCCGCCAAAGCCAGACGCCAGATCGCGCAGTATGAATGGACCTTCGGCATCATCTGCCTGGCCGCTCTTGTGCTGAGTATCGGCATCGTGACGTTCCTGAACAGGATCATCGCCACCCCACTCAAAGAAATCTCGGTCGTGGCGGAGCAGATCGCCGCCGGGGATATAAGCGTCGATCTTGCCTCCCTCTCCTCCGCGCGCCGGTCGGACGAAGTGGGGATGCTGACCCAAACGTTC
>JAFAZD010000279.1 GCA_019239955.1 Armatimonadota bacterium
TTGGTGTTCACAGTTCAGGTAGTCGGGCTTGTTCCATGTTTGTTGTTGTCATATAAATTATTATATTCACTACATATGCCCCCGATGTGGATTAAAATGCTTTATCTGCCGGTAGGGGCACTACTTTATGGGGTGGCATACGCAATAATCGTATACATCAAAACGATGTTTCTTTATTTTCGAGGTAAGCAAAAAGGACAGTAAGTGCAGATCCCAAATTATATTAGGGTTTTCGCTCGCGCTTGGTTTGCCTATGTTTATAATCGCTGTTTTCTGTCAACAGCGACAGCGGAGTCAAGAGTGAAGCGAAAGTCCTAACACTATTGGTCGGGGGAAGTTCGCGGGCAAGTATCAGGACTGGCGCTCCTTATGCCTGAGCATATTTTTTGTTGCCGACGGTTCGGTGCATTTGTCTCGGGCATTTGACCTGCCGCACCAGGAGTCGCATCGAACGGCAATGATTACATGGGTCAGTATTCCTGTCATGCTGCTGGCGCTGGTTCTCTGGGGCATTGCCTTACTCCTTGTCTTTCTGCCAAGGCATCAGTCCAACAACGCGCCGTCTATAATTTAACACCTTCACAAGAAAGCGGGCAATGAAAGCAAACCTCTTCTCTTTTTGTCTCACCGTCCTGGCGCTCGTGGCGGCCGTGGCGGCGGAGGCAAAGCCGATGGAACTCTACGTCGCCACCAACGGCAATGATGCCTGGTCGGGGCGGCAGGCGTCGCCCAACCGCGCCAAGTCGGATGGGCCGCTGGCGACGCTGGCGGGGGCACGGGACCGGTTGCGCGAGCTGCGCGGTCAGGGGAAGGTCAGCGGGCCGGCGACGGTCTCCGTCCGGGGCGGGACGTACTTCCTGACCGAGCCGCTGGCCTTTGCGCCGCAGGATTCGGAGACCATCTACGCGGCTTACAGGAACGAGAGGCCGGTCATCAGCGGCGGGCGGCGCATCACCGGCTGGCGGCAGGAGGCCAACGGCCTCTGGTCGGCCCCCATCGCGGACGCACAGGGGGCGCCGTTTCACGAACTTTTCGTCAATGGCGTGCGGCGGCAGAGGCCCACGCTGCCAGCGGGCGACGGCTTCTACACCATCGCCGAGCGCGTCCCGCCGCCGGACCCGAAACAGGGCGACGACCGCTTCCGGTTCGCGCCGGGCGACATGAAATCTTCCTGGCACAACCCGAGCGATATCGAGGTGCAGTGTTATCAGATTTGGGGCATGGCGCGCCTGCGGATCGCGTCCGTAGATGAGGCCGCTCGTCTCGTCACCTTCACCGGCTCCGTGTCCAACCCGGACTACTGGGCGCAGCTCGACAAGGGCCGGCGCTACCGGGTGGAGAACGTCTTTGAGGCGCTGCCGGACCAGCCGGGGACGTGGTATCTGGACCGTCCGGCGGGCGTCCTCTACTACCACCCGCTACCCGGCGAGAAGAGGGAAAACTTTGAGGCCGTCGCGCCCCGGCTGAACGCGCTGGTCGCGCTACAGGGCGACCCGGACGCGAAACGCTGGGTGGCGGGCATCCGCCTGCACGGGCTGTCGTTTGGGTATACGGACTGGCCGCTGCCGCCCCAGGGGCGCTCCGCCCCGCAGGCCGAGGTGGATTTGGGCGGCATTATCAACGCCGTCGGCGCGCGCGACTGTGCCCTGGAGGACTGCGAGGTCGCCCACATCGGCACGTATGCCGTGGAGTGGGGGCGGGCGTGCCAGCGTGACGCCGTGATCGGCTGCGACCTGCACGACCTGGGCGCGGGCGGAGTCAAGATCGGCGAGGGGACGATTCGCCAAGACCCGGACGACCAGGCGAGCGGCAATGTGGTGGAGAACTGCCGTATTTATGATGGCGGCGTGGTCCACCCCGCCGCCGTCGGCGTCTGGATCGGGCAGAGTCCGGGCAACCGCGTCGCCCACAACGACATCCACGACCTGTACTACACCGGCGTCTCGGTCGGCTGGACCTGGGGCTACGGCGACGCGCGGGCGCAGAACACGCTAGTCGAGTACAACCACATCTACAACATCGGGCGCGGCCTGCTGTCCGACATGGGCGGCATCTATACGCTCGGCAATCAGCATGGGAGCCGGCTGACCCACAACCTGATCCACGATGTCCAGAGCGCCACCTACGGCGGCTGGGGCATCTATTTTGACGAGGGGACGACGGACATCGTGGCCGAGAACAACATCGTCTACCACACCAAGACCGGCGGCTTCCACCAGCACTACGGCAAGGACAACCTGGTCCAGAACAACATCTTCGCCTACGCCAAGGAGGCCCAGCTCCAGCGCACCCGCGCCGAGGACCACCTCTCGTTTACGTTTCAGCGCAACATCGTGCTCTGGGATACCGGGGAACTGCTGAACGGCAATTGGACCGACGGGCAGTTTGCGATGGACGACAACCTTTTCTGGGACGGCGGCAAGCCGTTCACCTTCGCCGGCAAGTCACTGGCCGAATGGCGTCAGACGGGACACGGGCTGCATTCGGTCATCGCCGACCCACGCTTTGCCGACCCGCAGGAGTTCAACTTCGCCCTGCGGTCCGGCTCGCCCGCGCTCGCCCTGGGCTTCCAGCCGATTGACCTGCGTGGGGCGGGCGCGGCGGAGGGGAAACATCGTGAAGCGTCCGCCCGCTAAAGGATTCCGCCGCGCCCTGCGCTTGCTCGGCGGCGCTCTGCTGGCGTTCGCCCTCGGCGCGGGCCTGATCTTCGCCCGCGTCCAGCATGACGGCGCGCCGATCTACACCAACGTCAGCAGCGTCCCGGCCATGCCGGTGGCCGTCGTCTTCGGCGCGGCGAGAGAGGTCGTGCAGGACCGGGTTCAGACCGGCGTGGACCTCTACAAAGCGGGGAAAGTACGCAAGCTGCTGCTGACCGGCGACAACTATCGGCCGGGCTACAATGAGACGGACGCGATGCGGCGGATGGCCGTCGCGGCCGGCGTCCCGGCCCGCGACATCGTCTGCGACGACGCGGGCCTGCGCACCTACGACAGCCTGTACCGGGCGCGCGACATCTTCGGCGTCCGCCGTGCCATCCTCGTCACCCAGCGCTACCACCTGCCCCGCGCCCTGTACCTGGCGCGCCACCTGGGTCTGGAAGTCGTCGGCATGGACGCCGCGCGCCACACCTACGTCGGCCAGCCCTGGTTCGACGTCCGCGAAGTCCTCGCCGTCGAGGCCGCCTGGCTGGACGTGAAGACCCACCGCCGCCCAAAGTTCCTGAGCAAGCGCGCGCCGATCTTCCAAGAAGGGGCGTGAGTGACACTGATGTTGCGTGGGAGCGGGAGCCAGCGAATGAAGTCAGCGAATGAATTCGCCGCTCAGGGCGAAGACGCCAAGTCTCCACCTGCGTGGAGACAAGAAAGGTCTCCTGTCAGTCCGCGCAGGCGGACAGTCTGCGCGGAGCGCCACCGAGCGGTGAATTCATTCGCTGACTCATCATGCATTATGGCCGCCGCTCAATGGCCGCCGCCTCCCGACGGCAGGCTGCCGAACGTGCGGCGGGTGATGGAATACTCGCTCAGGGAGCCGTCCAGCACGATCATGTCAATGGTCAGCAGGCGGGGGTGTGGCGGACGGCTGAAGGTCAGCAGGGCCGCCGAGAGCGGCACACCCTCCCGTCGGTCAAGATAGCGCAGGCCCGCGCCGCCCGTCGTCCCCGCATTGCAGACGACCGTGGAGCCGTCGGTCTCCACATACGCCCGGTGTAGGTGGCCGCACAGGACCAGTGGGACCTGCCCGATGACGCGCGCGTCCATGCGCGGGTTGTGGACACAGACGATGTCCGGCGGCATCGGCGTCTGCTTCACGTCGGCCAGCAGCGTATCCGAGGCGGCCTGAATGGCCTGGTCCGACGTGTCCACGCTGCCCTGCCCCGGACGCGCCGAGCTGGGGTCGGGGAGGCCCAGGACGCTGAGGCCGTCCACGCTGACCCGCTGGCCGTCCAGGATCATCGCGTTGGGATGGGCGCCGACGGCGCGCACGGTGGCCTGGGAGTCGTGGTTGCCGGCGACGAACAGGTACGGGATAGGGAGGCGGGCCAGCCCTTTGGACAGCGTCGCCTCCACCGGCAACCCGAAATCCGTCAGGTCGCCGGTGTCAATCACGGCGTCGGCATGAAAGTCCGCCGCCAGCTCCTGCACGAAGCCCATCGCCGCGACGTTGTTGTGGATGTCGGAGATATGGAGGATGCGAACGGTGCGGGCGTCGTCGGGCGCGAGGCCGGGCGGGGCGCTGAGCCGGCCGTAGAGCGCGTTCAGGTTCGTGGCGACGGTCTTCAGCCGGTCCGACAGCGCCTGCGCCTGGAGGAACACCACTTTGCCCAGGGAGACGATCATCGGGGCCTTCCGCAAGGAGCCGGTGTAGGTGGGGCTGGCGAAGGCGCCGGCGTGGAATGTGCGGAGGGTGGCAAACAGCAGCGCCGCGATGAAGCCGCCCCCGCAGAGGGCCGAGAAGACCCAGAAGCGCGCGTGGCGCAGGCGCAGAAACAGCGGGGCGATCAGGCCGCCGAGCGTCCCCAGCACGATCTGCCAGAAGGAGAACTGCCGCAGATCCCGCCGGGCCGTGCGCCGGAAGTCCTGTTCCAGCGCCGCCCGATCCGGGGGGTGCAGCGCCAGCGCCTTCATCCGCTCCAATGACACCCCCTGTAGGCTGACCTTGAGCGCGAGGGGCGTCCGGTGCGTCGCCGCGCGCACCTCGCCCAGCGGCGTCAGGATCAGGCGCGTCTGCCCCCGCAGCGCCGGCTGGAGGCCGACCTGCACGTCCAACCCCTGCCAGTGGTACGTCTGCGCGCCGAACTCCGTCACGGTGAACGCGGCACAGAGGCAGCACAGCAGGGCCAGCCCCAGGGTGAGCGAGCCGAGCCGCAGCCAGCGGCGGGCACGGCGACGGGGGATACTCTGCTGGGTCGTGGCGACTGTGGTTGTCATGGGAACCCCGGCGTTCCAGGTCGGGCACGGCCCCCGGCGTTTCAACGCCGGGCGGAATGAACCTGGCCCTGAACGGCCAGGCTAAACAGAATGAACCCCCTTTGGGGCTAGGAGAGGCTACTCTTTAGCCCCGAAGGGGGTTCATTCTGTTTAGCCTGGGGGTTCCAGCCCCAGGTCTTTTTCCGCTCCGGTCAGGGCAAGTTCGTCTCGCCCATCAGATAGCGGTCGCACTCGCGGGCCGCGCCCCGGCCCTCGCGGATGGCCCAGACGATCAGGCTCTG
>JAFAZD010000350.1 GCA_019239955.1 Armatimonadota bacterium
GGCCGGCCCGCGCCGCCCCCGGCCCGCCGCGTGGCTGCCCCAGCGGACGAAGTTGTCGTGATCCATCATGAACAACAGCGTCAGATCCTCCTTGGCCCGGACACACTGCCGGCGCAGGCCGTCCACCCGGTCTTTCAAGGCCGGCCGTCCCCCGGTGTCCTGCTTGAGCAGATCGGTCGCCAGGCCGTCCAGCAGAATCCCCAGCGCCGACACCTGCGTCCGCGCCGCCAGCAGGCCGTCCCGCCCGCCCAGCGCCTCGTCCACGAAAAACTCGGGCCGCCCGTCGGGCGTGAACGGTGCGAACAGCGCCTGCGCCTGGGCCTCGATCGCCTTCAGCCGGTCCAGGTTCAGGTCCAACTGCCGCGCCGTCCGCCGCACCTTGTCCATCAGGCCCGGCAGGCGGGCCGACGAGAAGGCCACCCCGAAGGCGGCCGCCGCCGCCGTCTCCAGGTGTTGCGCCTCATCGAAGACCACGAACGAGTAGTCCGGCAGAATCTTGGCGTCCGCCTCGCCCCGCGCCCGCATCACCAGGTCCGAGAAGAACAGGGCGTGGTTGACCAGCAGGATGCTGGCGTCCTGCGCGGCCCGGCGCATCTTGTAATAGAAGCAGTGGCCGAAGAAGCGGCATTCCGACCCCTTACACGTGTCGGCGTTGGCGCGGATGTCCGCCCAGTCAGGGTAGGTGAAGGCCAATTCCGCCACGTCCCCCGTCTCCGTCGTCCGGCTCCAGCGGCCGATCTCCCCAAACTGCGGGTCGCCGACCGTCCAGAGGTCGCCCGTTGCCGCATCATAATCCTGCAGGCAGAGGTAATTGCCGCGCCCCTTGATGACGGCCGCCTCAAATCGCTTCGGCCAGACGGTCTGGACCAGCGGCACGTCCTTCTCCGCCAGCTGCCCCTGTAGGGCGAGCGTGTGGGTCGAAATGACGACCTTGCGCTCCGGCGCGGCCCGCTTCAGCGCCGGCAGCAGGTACGCCAGCGTCTTGCCGACCCCGGTGCCGGCCTCGATCAGCGCCACCCCGCCGCGCGCCGCCATCGCCGCCTCCACCGCCGCCGCGACCGTGATCTGCTGGGGCCGGGGCGCGAAACCCGGCAGCGCTCGTGTCAGAAGGCCGCCCGCACCGAGGTATTTTGTGATTGCGCTGGGCATAAGTTTATTTCGATCAAAAGCTGGTTATAAGCAACAGTGAACGGGTCGGCCTGCCCGCCTGTCTGGCCCATTGAGCAAACGCAGGCTGCACGGCAGAGTCCTTGCCGAACGATTTCTCACTTTCACTCAAGAAGGAGCAATGTCTTCCATGAAACACCAGAACTGGATCGCCTCCGGGGCGATCATCGCCCTGCTGGCCGCCGCCTCGCCCGCGCTCAAGGCGCAGGACAATGGTACGTCAGGCACAACCCCGCCGCCGGCCGCCACCGACACCACACCGAGCGCCGGCTCGAACATGAGCGGCTCCTCCAGCGGCATGTCCGGCGGCACGATTGATTACAGCCTGCTCAACACCCAGGCCTTCGACTACCTGGACCTGAAGAAGGCGCAGGTGCATGGCTACTCGGACAACCAGATCGCCACCATCGCCAAGATCGCCGAGCAGACCGGGGAGCGCTTCAGCGACGTGCGGGCCGCCCTGGGGCGGGGCGAGAGCTTCGTGATGCTGGCGCAGGAGTACAACCTGAGCCTGGCCGACCTCTACGACGTGGACGCGGAGAAGGCCAAGATCGAGAACTACAAGCGCGCCTACGAGACCACCGGCACCATGGCCATGAAGGCCATGATGAACGGCTCGATGGGCGGCAACACGTCCTCCGGCAGCATGTAAGGAGGTTCCATTTCATGAAACACCATGGCTGGATCGCCGTTGGCGCGATCATGGCCCTGCTGGCCGCCTCGCCCGCGCTCAAGGCCAAGGATGCCAGCTCGTCCGGCGCCAGCATGTCCGGCGCCAGCATGTCCGGCGGGATGTCCGGGGGCACGATTGATTACAGCGTCCTCAACAACCGTCACTACGACTACCTGGACTTGAAGAAGGCCCAGGCGAGCGGCTGGTCCGAGGACCAGATCGCCACCATCGCCAAGATCGCGGACAAGACTGGCGAGCCGTTCAGCGAGATCAGCGCGGACATCGCACGGGGACAGAGTTTCCCGATGCTGGCGCAGGAGTACAACCTGAGCCTGGCCGACCTCTACGACGTGGACGCGGAGAAGGCCAAGATCGAGAACTACAAGCGCGCCTACGAGACCACCGGCACCATGGCCATGAAGGCCATGAACGGCGGCATGGTGTCCAGCAATGTGTCCTCCGGTGGGATGTCTGGCAGCATGTCCTCCACCAGTACGCCTTCCGCCGGCATGTCGTCCAGCGCCGCCCCGGCCACGCCCGCCGCGACCGGCGATATTGTGGACGTGGCGACGGCGACCCCGCAGCTCTCCACCTTGGTCAAGGCCCTCCAGGCCGCCGGCCTGACCGATACCCTCAAGGGTGCCGGCCCTTTCACCGTCTTCGCCCCCAGCAACCGCGCCTTCGCCCGGCTGCCCCAGGCCCAGCGCGACGCCCTGATGGCCGACCCGGCGGCGCTGAAGAACGTGCTGACCTACCACGTTATCTCCGGCCAGAAGGTGGACGCGGCGGCGGCGATGGCGATGACCTCCCCGACCTCGCCGCCCACGGTGCAGGGCGAAACGCTGAACGTGACCACACGCAACGGGCGGGTGATGGTCAATGACGCCACCGTAGTGCGGCCTGACATTCAGGCCAGCAACGGGATCATCCACATCATTAACCGGGTCCTGATGCCGCCCGCGCGCGGCACGGTCCCGGCCCCCGAGCCGACCCTGTAACTGTCACCCCTCAGCCCGCCGCCTGCTCGCTCAGGCGGCGGCCTTTCTTTGTCCCCAGGTGATCCAGCGGCCCCACACGGCGGCCAAACACAGTGACGCCGCCACTGTGCCCGCGTCGTTGACCGCGAGGCAGGCGATCACGGCGACCAGCGCCGAGCGCAGCAGCGCCTGACCCAGCCCGCCGTGCCGCCGCGCCTGCCCGAGCAGGCAGGCCAGCCCGCCCCAGAGCGGCACGGCCCAGGCGCTGTGATACAGCAGCCGCCCCTCCACCGCCAGCTTGCGCCCGATGATGTCCCGCCACTCGCCCGCCCCGCCCGACAGCAGCCGCCCCACCGCCTGCCCGAAATGCGACTGATTCCCCGTTCCCATCCGCGAGTCCAGCACGGCCACGCCCGCCAGCAGCGCCGCCATACCGGCGAGCATGAGTGCGCCAATGCGCCAGTCCCACCGTCGCCCGGAGCGCAGCCAAGTGTAGCTCCCGAATGCCGCAGGCGCAACGATCAGCCCCCCCGCCTTGGCCCCGGCCAGCGGCGATCCGAGCAGCGCCGTCACCAGCAGCAGCCCGCCCCAGAGCAAGGGATGCCTGTTTGGGAATCGCAGCCAGAGACCGTCAGCGACGACCAGGCAGGCCCCGACGAGCGGCCCCATCGCCTCATTCCCGATGCCGTAGTACCGTGCCCCCTCAATGGCCGAGTACCCCAGCAGCCCGCTCCGCATCAGGGGATCGCCCAGCAGCATGTCCCCGACCAGCGCCACTGCAATCGCCGCCGTCAAGCCGAGCGCAAGATCCGCCGCGCCCTGCCGCGCCGCCGCGAAAATCAGCAGGGCGAAAGCCCCCAGCCACAGGGCCAGCGTTTCCTGGGATACGCTCAAAATCAGGGCCAGAATCACGCCCGCCGGAACGGCGACGGCCCAGCCGGGAAGCCGCCCCCACGCGGCCAGCAGCGTCCCGCCGACCATCCAGACGCCCAGAAAGACGGCCAGGGCCGGCAGCGCAAGTTTCCCATGCCACTGACGTACCGCCCCCGCCTCAATCCCCGCCGCCCGATCCACAGCCTCCGGCGCGGGCCGATACTCCCAGGGCCGCCCAAAGGCCATCACCGGCAGGGAGGCCCCGAAATAATCCGCGACAGACGGCGCGAAATCGGTGTTCGTCACCAGTCCTGCCCGCCGCGTCGCGGGTGAGTAAATCAGCCCCGGCGGGACGCCCGGCCCCCAGACAACGATGGGGCACAGGCGGTCCCCATGCGCATAGGGCGCATCGCCCGCGTCCGGCGACAGCACGATCAGCCGTCCGTCGGCAATACGGGCCAGCACCCGGCCCAGCACGCGGTCCGCCGCCGCCACGTCCCCGCCCGCATCCCAGACGATGCATTCCCCTCCGGCTCCCCCGGAATTGGGGGCGACCACTCCCTGGCCGTCCGCCGCGACGGCCCAGGCCAGCGGCCCGCCGGCGGCCCGCACGCTCACGCCCGCGCGCCGCAGCGCCTCCGCCAGATTTCCCAGATGAATGTCGTACCCTTGCGCGGCATTTTCCCGCAGCAGGCGCGGCCACTGCACGTTGACTTGGCCGGCGGGCGGCGGGCGCAGGCCCATCCGCCGCGCGTACAGCGCCCACGCCGTCACGCCCACGCCGGGAACGACGGCGTCCGTCCGCCGGAAGTCCGTCGCCTCCGAACCGCCCGCCGCGCGCGCCCCCGCGCCCAGAGTCAGCGCCGCGCTCTCCGGCGTCTCCCGCACCCGGTCACTGGGCAGCCGCGCCGTGCGCGTGTTCATCACGGCCACCGCGCCCGTCGCTATGATCTCGTGCAGAGCGGGCGCGTCGGCTCTCCGCCAGTCCGCCAGACTCGTCCCCGGCAGCAGCAACACAACCAGTGTCTTCGCCGCACACGGCGGGGCGAGCAGCAGCAGGGCCAGCAGGAAAATCCGACTCCCCCAGGGTCGCAGGCGGGGGGGGCTTCCTCTCACTTCTTCAGTGCAGCGTCCACCGCCTGTCGGACGCTCTCCACCCCGATGACATCAAGCTCCGGCCTGCCGCGCAGGCCCGCCTTGTTCTTGGCGCAGACCACGGCCCGCGTGAAGCCCATCCGCGCCGCCTCGCGCAGCCGCTTCTCCATCTGCCCGATCGCGCGCACCTCCCCGGCCAGCCCGACCTCGCCCGCCAGCACCGTCCCCGCGTCCACCGCCACCTCCTTGAAGTTGGACGCCGCCGCGACCGCGATCGCCAGGTCCGCCGCCGGCTCGTCCACGCGCACCCCGCCCGCGATGTTCACGAACACGTCCTGGTTCGCCAGGCTCATGCCCACCCGCTTCTCCAGCACGGCCAGGATCAGGTTGACCCGGTTCGTGTCCACGCCCGACACCGTCCGGCGCGGGTTCGCCAGGTACGACGGCGCGACCAGCGCCTGCACCTCCACCAGCAGCGGGCGCGACCCCTCCACCGTCGCCGTCACCACCGACCCCGCGACACCGCCCGCGCGCTCCGACAGCAGCATCTCCGACGGGTTGGCGACCTCGACCAGCCCCTCCTCGTGCATCTCGAACAGCCCGATCTCGTCCGTCGAGCCGAACCGGTTCTTGACCGCCCGCAGGACCCGGTAAAAATAGTGCCGGTCCCCCTCGAACGTCAGCACCGTGTCCACCATGTGTTCCAGGACGCGCGGCCCTGCCAGCGCGCCCTCCTTGGTGACATGACCGACCAGGAAGATGGAGACGCCCTCGCCTTTCGCCACCTGCGCCAGGGCGGTCGTGCTGGCCCGCACCTGCGAGACGCTCCCCGGACCCGACTCCACCTCCGGGTGCTGCATCGTCTGGATGGAGTCCACGATCACGAACGCGGGCCGCTCGTTCTGGATGGCCGCCGTGATCAGCGCCACGTCCGTCTCGTTGTGCAGCAGCAGGTCCGGGGCCGTCACGCCCAGCCGGTCCGCCCGCAGCTTGATCTGCGTCGCCGACTCCTCGCCGGACACGTACAGCACCTTGCCGGCCTTCTCCGCCAGCGCCCCCGCCGCCGCCGTGAGCAGCGTACTCTTGCCAACGCCCGGGTCACCGCCGATCAAGATCAGCGAGCCGGGCACGATGCCGCCGCCGAGCACACGGTCGAACTCGCCGATCCCCGTCTGCACACGCCGCTCCGCTCCGCCCGATGGCACGTCCGACAGCCGCTGCGGCTTGCCCGCCCCGACCCAGGAGGATGACAGCGCGCCGTTTCCCCGCGCGTTCGTCAGCCCCCTCGGCGGCGCGGCGACCGTGACGGTCTCCTCCAGCGTGCCCCACTCCCCGCACCCCGGACACCGCCCCAGCCACTTCGCGCTCTCGTACCCGCACTGCCGGCACACAAAGCGTGTCTGAACTCCTTTTGCCATGTCCTTATTGTACCTTACCGAGCGGGGGGTGAGAAGGAAACGACCAGTGCGGCGTCAAATCATGCGCCCGGGAGGACAGGAAGGTTGCCGGCGGTTCCCCAGGAAACGGTGCGGGCGGTCATGGACACGCTGGCCGCGACCTATCACGGTCGCGGGTCCGTCGAACTCGGCGACCCGTACCAAGTCCTCGTCGCCACCGTCATCTCCCAGAGGACGCGGGAGGAGCAGACCACCGCCGTGTCCGCCCGCGTCTTCGCCCGCTACCCCGACGCCGCCGCGCTCGCCCAGGCCGGCGAGCAAGAACTGTACGACCTGCTGAACGGCAGCGAGTACCGCGAGGCCAAAGCCCCGCGCCTGATCGCAATGGCGACTTTGCTGGTGGAGAAGTATGGCGGGCAGGTTCCTGACGACCTTGAAGCCCTACTGTCGCTACCAGGGGTGGGGCGCAAGACGGCGAACTGCGTGTTGATCTATGCCTTCAACAAGGCGTCAATTTGTGTAGACACGCACTGCCATCGAATCGCCAACAGGCTGGGGTGGGTGACGACGAGGACGCCTGACCAGACCGAGAAGGCGTTAGAGAAGATCATGCCCCGAGACTTATGGGCGGGCAGCAACCGGCTGTTCCTGCAGCATGGCCGCGCCATCTGCCTGCCGTCCACGCCCATCTGTAGCCGTTGCCCCGTCCGGCAGTGGTGCGTCTACGGACAGGACAGCGCCACTCGGAAGCGTTAGCGGCGTTTGACGCACCCGCGCCGCAGGTATAAAGCGTCGGAGGTACGCTTTCCATGCTCCGCAACGCCACGCCCGCGCCCGACTTCACCTTGCCCGACAGTGAGGGGCAGACGTGCTCACTCGCTGGCCTGCGCTCCGGCGGCCCGCTCCTGCTGGCCTTCTTTCGCGGCGCGTTCTGCCCGACGGCCCAGCGCGACCTGATGAACCTCGCCAACGTCGCCGGCCGCATCGTCAGCCTCGGCGCGCACGTCGCTGCCGTCAGCACCACCCCGCCGGAGGAGGCCCGCCAGATGCGCCAGGCCCTCGGCCTCCCGTTCCCGATCCTGACCGACGCGGACTTCGCCGTATCCGAACGGTACGGCGTCTACCGCTCCGATGAGACGGAAGGCACGCAGCCGCACGGCGAGCCGGCGACCTTTATTCTGGATGTGGACGGCCGGATCGCCTACAGCCAAATCCAGACCGGCCCCAAAGGCACGGCGGATCCGAACGCACTGGCCCTCGTCCTGCTCTACATGTCCCAGCACGGCGGCCGCTACTGATCGGAGTTGAGTACTTTTGTGACACTCCGCAACCCCTAAAGGGGCGCGGCTTCTCGCTTCGGCGGGTGCGGTGACTCACCGGCGTAAGATTTCTCATAGCCAGCCCCTCCCGCTCCCTCGGCGCAGGAATGTCCTGGATGATGATCTTGTCGCCCTCCGGCGTGGTGAAGATCACAGCGTTCGCGTCACCGGAGACCGTCGGCTGGCGGCTGCCGTTCTGCGTCGGACCTGCATGCTTGGGTTTCGTTGTCTGTGGTTCCATGGCTACAGTATAACACCGCTGCCGACGAAAATGGATACTCATGGCTTGACAGCCCCCCCGCGCTTTGCTACAATGACGGCGTGATGTTGCGAAGAGTCTCCCCCATTGCGCTCCTTCTCGCGCTCCTCCTCGGCCCTGCCCCCGTGCGGGCGCAAACGCCGCCCGCCGCCCCGAATCGGCCCGAACTGCGCGCGTTCTGGGTGGACGGGTTCAACGACGGCTTCCTGACGCCCGCCCAGTGCGACCTGCTGCTGGCGCGGGTGCGGGCGGCGCACATGAACGCCGTCTTCGTGCAGATGCGAAAGCGTGCCGATGCCTACTATGCCTCCCACTACGAGCCCTGGGCGACGGACGACCCGGAGCATTTTGACGCGCTGGAATATCTCTGCCGGCAGGCGCACGCGCCAGGGCAGCCGCGCATCCAGGTCCACGCCTGGATCAACGCCTGCGCCGTCGGCGGCAACAAGGGGCCGCAGAGCCTGGTCAAGCAGCACCCCGACTGGCTCTCCCTCTCCGACACCGGCGCGGACTACGACGGCGAGAGCACCAAAATTGACCCCGGCAACCCCGCCGCCGCCGACTGGACGTATCGGGTCTACCTGGATGTCGTGCGCCACTATGACGTGGACGGCATCCACATGGACTTCATCCGCTACGGCGGTTCGGGCAAGACCGTCGGCCACTGGGGATACAACGCCTTCTCCGTCGCCCGCTACAACGTCCGCTACGGCACGACGGGGCAGCCGAAATGGGACGACCCGCGCTGGCGGCAGTGGCGGCGCGACCAGGTGACGGCCCTGGTGCGCCGCGTCTCCATCGCCGCCCACGCCCTCAAGCCCCATCTCATCGTCAGCGCCGCCACCATCTGCTGGGGTGATGGGCCGAAGAATGATGCCGAGTACGAGGCGAAGAGCGCGTCCTACACCGAGGTCTTCGCCCCCTGGCGGGACTGGCTGCGCGAGGGCCTTTTGGATCTGAACTGCCCGATGACCTATTTTGATCTCAGCCGCCACCCCGACTACTGGCGGCGCTGGTCCGATTTCGTGAAAGATCATCAGTACGGGCGGCTCTCGGCGATGGGCATCGGGACCTGGATCAACGCCGTCCCCGACTCGCTGGCCGAGATCGCCTCCACGCGCCAGCCGACGGGGCGGGGGAAGGCGGCGGCGGGCGTGGTGCTGTTTTCGTATGCCGGCACGGACAGCGCGGGCGGCCAGGAGGAGCAGTACAATCCGGCGTTCTACAGCAGCCTCGGCGGCCCGGATGTCTTCGCCCAGGACGTGTCCCCGCCCCCCATGCCCTGGCGTGACAGGCCGAAGATCGGCGCAATCATGGGGGTGCTACTGACGGGTGAGTCAATCACGCCTGTTGATGGTGGTACGGTAATGGTGACAGGGCCAGGCGGTCTCAAACGAACGGGAATGTCGGATGGGAATGGGTTCTTCGCCCTGACTGACCTTCCTCCGGGTGATTACGACATAGACATTGTTTCCAGGGTCGCCGGAAAGATCGTCGGTGGGGGGAGTTTCGGCGGCGTTCATGTCCGAGCCGGGCGCGTGACAGCCTGGTCGCCGGACTTGGACGAGTTATGGTGCCGTGTCACCGGGATCGGCGAGTTACCGGAGGGTGAAAAGGTCATTCCGTCCCGTGTCGTCGTCACCAACGGCTCCGACCGCCTGGGCGATGACTTCTACATCGCGGACGGCTTCGGCAGGCCGCCGTTGCGCGTCCATGCCCCCGGCCTGATCCCGCCGACGGTCGCCGGGGACATCGTGGCGGTCGCCGGCACGTTGCACCATACATCCGGCGGGGCGTTGCTGGACGCGACGGCGGTGCGGCACCTGGGCGCGGTACTCGTTCCCTGAAACTGATGGCAACAACATGCCGATAATCCCCTCAGAGACGCCCGCCGCCGGGTATAATAGGGCGAACGGAAGGGACAGCGCCGCAACCTATGCCACGAGACATCCCGATTGCCAACGGCAATCTTCTTATTACATTCGACTCGCGCTACACCCTGCGCGACGTTCACTTCCCGTACATCGGCCTGGAGAACCAGACGCGGGGCCAGGCCTGCCGCTTCGGAGTCTGGGTGGACGGGCAGATGTCCTGGATCCACGAGCCGGCCTGGCAGAAGCAGCTCCGCTACGAGAGCGAAACCCTGGTCACGGAGGTCACCTGCAAGCACTGGGGCCTGGGGCTGCAGCTGGTTTGCCGCGACTGCGTGGACTTCGACCGCGACCTGTATGTGCGTAAGGTGGAGATCGAGAACCTGCTGCCGATGCCGCGCGATGTGCGCCTGTTCTGGCACCACGACTTCAACCTCTGGGCCTCATCCGAGGGTAACACGGCCTACTACGCGCCCAACCTGCAGGCCGTCATCCACTACAAGGGCAAGTGCTGGATGCTCGCCAACGTCTGCGTCGGCGGGGATGAGCTGCAGTACGGCGTCAAGCACTACGCCATCGGAGTCTCCCGCGTGTTCGGGGCCGAGGGGACGTGGCGCGATGCCGAGGACGGGCAGTTGGGCATGAACGCCATCGCGCAGGGGGCGGTGGACAGCACCATCGGCGCGCACGTCGCCCTT
>JAFAZD010000378.1 GCA_019239955.1 Armatimonadota bacterium
GCTCACGCGGTAAATCGGCTGCGTCGCCTTCGCGCTCTGAAAACCACCATTGACTGTGGCAATGATTCCGAGGCGCAGCAATAGCATCTGCACATCTTCAGCCAGTCGGCGGCTGACAGTGTCAAAGTGGACGAACCAGCCCCGCCCTTGCGTGTGCTTGACGCAACCATCTGACGACAAATAGCCAGCGAGGAATTCTCGCGCCCCGGCCGCCCCGGCCTCGAACACCCAGTCCGGGACGAATTTGGTCCTGTCCTTCCTGCCGAGCGCGCCGATCTCCCGCAGCCACTCCCGCAGGGGATTTCCGAAAGGCTTGCCATAGCCGTTCTCATAGACGCAGGTAAAGTCACCTTCTTGGTAGCCGCCATACGCCTTCTTCTGCCGCCAGACGACGCCGGTGAAACAGCAGGAGACGATCCGCGCGGCATCAGCAACAACCGCCCGGTCGGAGCCGCAGAAGCCGATGGCGCGGTGCCTCTGGAAAGTGCCGTCACCGACCAGGTAGCCGAGCAGACGGCAGAGTTCCGCCCGCTCCGGCCTCTCCTCGCCATGCTCCGGCAGGCGCAGGGCCGTCGCCAGGACGTCGCCCGGGCGCAGTTCGTCGAGCCGCCTCCAGCCCTGCGCCGTCAGGAACGGGTGGTTGGCGGTCGCCGTCACCGTGCGGCCCGTGCGGGTGGTCAGGGTGAAGACGGGCTTGACGCCGGTGGACCAGACATCGCGCACGTCGAACGCCCCCAGTTTCTGTCGCTCGCCCAGGGCCAGCACCCTGTCCCCGGCCCTGACCTCGCGGATGGGAACGAGTCTGCCCGTCGCTGCATCCACCAGCCGCGTACTGCCGACGACGCACTCTCTCAGATCAGATAGCATCGGGCGCTTGTTCTCGCGATTCTCGACGGCGCGGGAGAGCTGGGAGAGGGCGAGGACGGGGACTTTGAGCTCGCGGGCGAGGGACTTGAGGCCGCGCGCGATCTCCCCGATCTCCTGGACGCGGTTCTCCGTCCGGCGGTGGGAGCGCATAAGCTGCAGGTAGTCCACGACGACCAGGCCCAGCCCGTGCTCGGCCATCAGGCGGCGGCACTTGGCGCGCATGGTCAGCGCGGAGGTCTCGGTGGCGTCGTCAATGAAGATGGGGGCCTCGTACATGCCTTGGACCACCTGCGCCATCTCCCCCCACTCAGTTTCCGTCAGATTCCCCGTCCGTACCCTGTGCGCGTTCACCTTCGCCTGTGAGCAGAGCATCCGCAGCGCCAACTGCTCCTTGGACATCTCCAGCGAGAAGATGGCGACCGTCTTTTGTTCCTTGAGGGCGACGTGCTCCGCAATGGAGAGGCAAAGACTCGTCTTCCCCATACTCGGCCGGGCGGCCACGATGATCATGTCCGTGTCCTGGAGGCCGGACGTGATCATGTCGAAGTCGTGGATGCCGGTGGAAAGGCCCGAGATACGCTGCTTGAGATCGGAAAGCTGCTCCGTCCTCTCGTAGACCGAGAGCAGCAGGGTTTTCAGGCTCGCAAAGTACTGGGCGGTGCGCTGCTGGGAAACGTTGAAGACGGCGCGCTCGGCCTGATCAATGACCTCGTTGATGTCCGCGATCTCGCCGCGCGCCAGGCCGATGATCTCCTGCGCCGCGCCGATCAGGCGCCGCAGGATCGCCTTCTCCTCGACGATCTTGGCGTAGTACTCGACGTTGGCCGCCGTCGGGACGGTGTCGAAGAGGGCGGTCAGATAGGGCAGGCCGCCGATGGCCTCCAGCCTGTCGCGGTTTTTCAGCTCCTCCTGGACAGTGATAAGATCAACCGGCTCATCGCGCTGGGCCAGCGCGGTGACGGCCTCGAACAGCGTCTGGTGCGCGGGCCGGTAGAAGTCCTCCTTCTCCAGGATCTCCGCCGCCTTCTCGATGGCGGCCCGGTCGAGCAGCATCGCGCCGAGCGTGCTCTGCTCCGCCTCAATCGACTGAGGCGGAACAAGAGCGCCCAGGGCGCTGAAGCCGCCGCTGCCGCCGTTTCCGTTGCCGTCGCTGCTTCGGTTGGAAGGCCGGGTGTAGCGGGAATATCCGCCGCTGCCTTGGTCGGACATGGTCATGGCTCACAGAGGGAGAAACGGGGACGCGGGCCGCCGGTATCCGGGAGCCGCACGGCCCCCGGGAGAGGGGACGGCCTAGGATTGGGCGACGACGGCGACCTTCAGCGGCACGGTCACATCGCGGTGCAGCTTGATGGGCACTTCGTACTCGCCGACCGACTTGATGGGGTCTATCAGGCCCACCTTGCGCTTGTCCAGTGTCACGCCCAGGCCCTTCCGGGCGGCCTCGGCGATGTCGGCGGCGGTGACGCGGCCGTAGAGGCGATTGTTCTCGCCGGCGCGGACGGGCAGCGTGACGGTCTTGTCTCGCAGTTGCTCCGCCGCCTTCTCGGCCGTCTGCAGCAGCTTCTCGGCCCGGCGCTCCTCCAGGGCGTGCTTGGTCTGTAGATTCTTGAGCGCGCCGCCCGCCGCCTCGACAGCCAGTTTGCGGGGGAACAGGTAGTTGCGGGCGTAGCCGTCGCTGACGTTGACGATGTCCCCCTGCTTGCCCTGGTCGGCAATGTCCTGCATCAATATGACTTTCATGGTATGGTTCCTTTCTTGCTTGAGTTGGAAGCCCCCCTCCGGCTCGGGCGAAGCCTTTCTGCAGGAACCAAGCCTCGCCGCCTCCCTCGATGCGGGAGAGGGAATCTGAGAGAAGGCCAATCTCTCGTGATACTCCCTCTCCCATTCCGGAGGGGGAGGGAAGCCGGCTTGGTTCCTGCGGAAAGGCTTTGCCCGACGGGTGGGGGTTCCCCTACCGCCGATATTCCAGTCCGATGGTGGGGCTGGTGCGGCGGGCAATGTCCTCCGCGCCGACCAAGAGGCCGTACCCGCCGCCGAACATCAGCGCACCGCGAGCGTCCAGATGGTAGCGGTTCGGGTCCCACAGGTCCAGCGACAGCGTGGCCCGGCGGCCCAGGCCGATGTCGCCGCCGACGGAGAGCTTGGAGGCGTACAGGCCGGCGCGGACATCGTAGAGGCCGGCGGGGTCCAGCGCCGCGCCGAACTGCGCGATGGCCCGGTTGGCGTCGCCGAGGCCGTAGATGCCGGCCCGCGCGAACGCCCCCGGCGCGCTGCCCCGGATGGGCACGACGGCGTCCACGTCCGCGCGGAAGCGGCTGGCCCGCAGGTCCTGCACCAGATCAACGCGCGGCAGCAGCAACGGCGCAACAAGCTCCTGGTTGGTGCGCGTCGGCGGCGCACCGCCGGGCGGCGTCGTCCCCGGAGCGATCACGACCGTGGGGTGAGGCTTCGTGCCGGCCAATTGGTTGAGCCGTTCCAACAGATATGTCGTCTGCTCGGTGCTGGCGCGGACGTTGCGAAGCGTCGCGCGCAGGTCGCCCTGCAGGCCCTGATCGCCGGATAGCTTCTGGAAGTTGTTCGAGATCACCACCAGGTTGTCCGACGCCGCCCTGAGGTTGCCGACGATGGCCGTCAAGTTCTGCGGGACTTTGCCCTCATGAAAGGACGTGTTGAGCTGGTCGGTGATGCCGGAGACCGAGGCCGTCGTCTGCTGCAGGTCCGTGACGATCTCGCTGAGCTTGGCCCGGTTCTCGGCCGTCAGGCCCTTGATCTGGGCCGTCGTCGCGTCAATGTTGCCCAGCGCCACCCGCGCCCCGGACTGGGTCTGCCGCAGCAGGCCCTGGAGCTGCGCGTTGTCCTGCGCCAGCACCCCGTTCAGCCGCTCGGTCAGCTTCAGGCCGTTGGCAGACGCCCGATTCAAATTGGTGGAGGCCTCGCCCAAATTGCCAAGCGCCTTCTGGGCCGCCGGCCCGGCGATGGCGTTGTCGGCGCTCTGGGCCGTATGAGTCAGCGTGTCAATGAGCCTGTCGGATCGCCGCACCGTCTCCTTCAACTGCGTCATCAGCCCGCTGGCCTGGGAGAACGCCGCGTTGACGCTCAGGGCGGGCGCGCCGGTCAGGCCGGTGGTGTCAGGCGGGATCATGTCGTCCGGGCGCTTCGCCGCGTCGGGGGGCGGCGTCACCACGACCGTTCCGGCCGTGCCCAGGATGGGCGTGGTGATCGAGAAGGTCGAGCCGCGCGGGATGCGGTACTTATCTTGAATCTCCAGCGTCAGGTCGGCCTGCTGCGCGCCGGTCAGCCGGATGTCCCGGACTTTGCCGATCGGCACGCCGGCCAGGGCCACGGCGGCGTCCTTGGTCGCGCCGGTGGCGTCGTTGAAGAGCACGCCCAGCGTGTAGGTGTGCCGAAACAGGCCGCCGCTGAAGAACGCGAACATTCCTGCGACCAATGCCAGCCCCAGCAGCACCACCGCGCCGACGCGCCCCGCCTGTCCCAGAATAGCCATAAATGTTGCCGTTCAGCCCCCTCCGGCTCACCCCTCGGAGTGGAGAGGGGGGCGAACCTCCGCGAGCCGTGCGAGCCGACGCGCCTGCTCAATCGGGCCATGCGAGCGGCCTTGGATGAACTGCTGCACGACGAGGTCCGGGCTGGCCCGCACTTCCTCCGGCGTCCCTTCGATCAAGATCTGCCCCTCATGCACCATGGCGATCCGGTCGCTGATGCGGAAGATGCTGGTGATGTTATGTGAGACGACGAGGCTGGTGACGCCCAACTTGTCCCGCATCTGCATGATCAGTTCATCCACAACGCTCGCCACGACCGGGTCCAGCCCGCTGGTCGGCTCGTCATAGAGCAGCACGGGCGGCGAGAGCGCGATGGCGCGCGCCAGGCCGACGCGCTTGGCCATGCCGCCCGACAGCTGCGACGGGTACAGATTCTCCGTCCCTGGCAGGCCGACCAACTCTAGCTTCTCGGCGACGATGGCCCGAATCTGGTCCTCCGGCAGACGGCGGCGGCGGCGCGGGCCGAAGGCGACGTTTTCAAACACGGTCAGCGAGTCGAACAGGGCCGCGTACTGAAAGACCATCCCCATGCGCTCGCGCACCCCGTTGAGCTGATCCTCCGTCATGCCGACGATCTGGGCGTCGCCGATCCAGATCTCGCCGCCCGTGGGCCGGGTCAGGCCGCCGATGCAGTGCAGGGTCGTGGTCTTGCCGGACCCGGACATGCCCATGATGCAGACGATCTCGCCGGGCATGACGTGCAGGCTGACGCCCTTGAGAATCTGCCTGCCGCCGGCCTGAAAGCGCAGGTCGCGCACATCAATGAGCGCCCGGCCAGATGCCTCCTCCGCCCCTGCCACGCTTTCTCCTATTCCCCGGGGATCGGGGGCCGGGGGGCCTGCTCTCAAAACCCGGTCGCCTTATGAAACATGACATAGGCCATGAGGTAGTTCGAGATGTAGATCAGCACGATGGACAGCACGACGGTGTTGGTGGTCGCCCGACCGACTTCCGTGGCCCCGCCCTCCGTCTTCAGCCCCTGGTGGCAGCCGACCAGGGCGACGATCAGGCCGAACACGACGGTCTTGAACATCCCCAAGAGAAAATCCCACGGCCCCACGTACTGCTGGATGGAGGCGGGGAATAGGGCCGCCGGCATCTGCTCCTGGTACACCGCGACCAGGTAGCCGCCCAGAATCCCCAGCGCGTCCGCCAGCGCGCAGACCAGGGGAAGCATGATCAGCGCGGCCAGGACGCGGGGCACGACCAGGTACTGAATGGGGCTGACCGCCAGCGCCCGCAGCGCATCAATCTGCTCCGTCACCTTCATCGTGCCGATCTCGGCGGCGATCTGCGATCCGGCGCGCGCGGCGACGACCACGCCGGTCAGCACCGGGGTCAGCTCGCGCGAGACCGCCAGCCCCACGACGCCGCCGACGAAGGACCCGGCCCCGTACTGCATCAGAAACGGCGTGAAGTACAGCGCAATGACCGCGCCGGACGCGAACGAAGTCAGCAGGGCGATGGACACGGAGTTGACGCCGATGGCGGCCATCTGGTCCAGCAGGTCGCGCCCGTCCACGCCCTGCCGGCCCAGGGCGCGGCCCGCCTGCCCCAGCAGCAAGGCGATCTCGCCGATGTAGGTCAGCAGGCTGGTCAAAACATTGGGGCGCGGGGCGACCGGGGCACTCATCCCCGCCGCCGGCGCAGCCATCTGGTCGGCCATAAAGTCCACCCGGAACCGCTACAGTATACGCCCCGGCGCTTCCATTTGTCAAGGCGGGCGCGGCCACGACTTGGGCCGGCAGGAATCCCCGACACCCCCGCCGAATTGCGCCTCCATGCTGACGAATGAGGAAGCCTTGCAGATTTTCAAGGACGCCGGGGCGCTGCTGGAGGGCCACTTCCTGCTCGCATCGGGCTACCACAGCGCGCAGTATCTGGAGAAATTTCAAGTGCTACAGTTCCCGCGCTATGTGGAACGGCTGTGCGCCGCGCTGGCGGAGCGGTTCGCGGGCGATGAGGTGGGCGTGGTGCTGGGTCCGACCACAGGGGGCGTCCTGCTCGCCTACGAGGTCGCCAAGAACCTGGGCACGCGCGGCATCTTCGCCGAGCGCGGCGACGACGGCAAGGGCCGCGTCCTGCGCCGGGGCTTTGAGATTCGAGAGGGCGAGCGCGTCCTGGTCGTGGACGACATCCTGACGACCGGCGGCAGCGTCCGCGACACCATCGCGGTGGTGGAGGGCTGGGGCGGAATTTTAGTGGGCGTCGGCGTCCTCGCCGACCGCAGCGGCGGCATGACCGACTTCGGCGTTCCTTTGGAAGCCCTGCTGACCCTGGACATCCCCAAGTACCCCCCCGACGCCGTCCCCGCCTGGCTCGCCGCCATTCCCCTCACCGAGCGCGGCTCCACGCACCACCTGAAGAACACGCATGGCGCTTCCTGAGAAAACCTTTCCAGAAATTGAGGCAGGGCGGCTTGAGCCACTGTACGAACGTATTCGAGCGATCCTGGCCGAAGCCCGCCTGAACGTCACCCGCACTGTCAACGCGGAGATGGTGCGCGCCTATTGGCTGGTCGGGCGGGAGATCGTTGAGGAGGAGCAGGCCGGCCACGCCCGCGCCGGTTATGGCGAGGCTCTCATCGAGCAGATATCGGCACGCTTACAGGGAGCGTTCGGGAAGGGCTTCACCACGACCAACCTTCGCTACATGCGCCTTTTCTATTCCGCTTACCCGCAACTTCTGGACGCGGAGATTCATCACGCATTGCGTGATGAATCTCCGCACATGGGATACCTGAACCCAAATCTCTCATGGACCCATTACCGCCTTCTCAACAAAGGTGGAGTCTCCCCATGCCCGCTCGTTTTATGAGACGGAAACTCTCAAGAACCATTGGTCTTCACGCGAACTCGAACGCCAGATCAGCAGTCTGCTGTTCGAGCGCCTGGCTCGGAGCCGCGACAGAGCCGCGACAAGACAGGTCTGATGCAACTGGCGACGGAGGGCCAGGAAATCCAGACGCCGGAAGACGCCATCAAAGACCCTGTGGTACTGGAATTCCTGGGCCTGCCGGAGTCCCGCCGCCTAGTGGAGTCGGAGTTGGAGGAGGCCCTCATCAGCAACCTGCAACATTTTCTGTTGGAGATGGGCCGGGGCTTCGCCTTCGTTGCGCGCCAGCAGCGGCTGATGCTGGACGGCGATCATTTCTACATTGACCCCGTGTTCTACCACACGCTGCTCAAGTGCTATGTTCTCATCGATCTGAAGGCCGGTAAGCTGACTCATGCCGACCTAGGCCAGATACAACTGTACGTCAACTACTATGACGCCGAGCGCCGCGCCGAGGACGACAACGCCACGATCGGCCTCATCCTCTGCGCCGACAAAAACGACGCGGTTGTGAAGTATACTCTGGGGGAGGCCAGCCGCCAGATATTCGCCAGTCGCTACCGATTGCACCTGCCAAGCGAGCAGGAACTCGCCGAGGAAATCCGCCGTGAATTGCGGCAATTCAGCAACAATGATGACACTGACCTCCGACGTTCCCGCGACTGACACCGCTGTCGGAAGTCTCGCCCATGAGCCGCAAAGGGCCTCTGATCCCCATCGCTTTGCGCCGGCAACGCGCGTCGAGATCATCGAGGAGAGAGACGGCTACTTTCTCATTGGCTATGATCGGCACGGCAGGTTCGCTGGCGACTCCTGGTTTGGCACGGTGGAAGAAGCGAAGAGTCAGGCGAGGCAGAAGTTCGGTGTGGACGAGGCAGACTGGCGGGCGCGTACCGAAGAAGAAACACCGATCTTCTCGGCCTTGGTGAAGCGGCATTTCGCATACCTCATCAACGAGTACGGCTTTGCAATCATCCGGGACAGCGACTGGGTCGTTGAGTTCGCCACGGCCTCTTGCCTCGTGACCGTGAGCATGGTTGGAGTTCGCCTGGAGTCGCGCGAGCGCGAAATCATCCGCCGCCGGCGGGCCGAGTTGCTGACCCTCATTTCGCAGGACAGCCCGCATTTTCAATTGCCTCCTCGGTCGGCGGATGATCCGAAAAGCGTCATCCGGGATGCTGATGGTAGCCAAAACCGGCGTTTGGGGGTACTGGCCCCCTTGCTGAAGAAGCACGGTGAGAAGATGTTGTGCGGAGACTTCTCCGGCCAGAAATCCATTGCTGCGTAGGGAAGGCACCGCGATCGTGAACCCATTCATCCAATTTTTTTCGTTCTGCGGTGTTCTCGCCGCCCTGATCCTGACATTGACAGTGGCAGGGAAGGCTTTCTCTGCCGACAGCGACATCGTCGCGCCGGGGGCGCAACTGACAAAACTGGCGGGCGGGTTCGCGTTCACCGAAGGACCGGCGTGTGACGCTCACGGCAACGTCTTCTTCACCGACCAGCCGAACGACCGCATCCTGAAGTGGAGTGTGGACGGCAAGCTTTCCACTTTCCTCCAGCCGTGCGGGCGGTCCAACGGCCTGTGCTTCGACCATCAGGGCAACCTCTGGGCCTGCGCCGACGAGAAAAATGAGCTGTGGCGCATCAACCCGGCGGGCAAAGTCACGCTGGTCGTCAAGAATTACAACGGTAAGCTGCTCAACGGCCCCAACGACGTGTGGGTCCGACCCGACGGCGGATTATACATTACGGATCCATATTATCCGCGCTCCTACTGGCAGCGCGGGTCGATGGAGCAGGACACCCAGGGCGTCTACTACCTCACGCCGGGCCGCACCGATCTGACCCGCGTGGTCGGCGACATGCAGACCCCCAACGGCATCATCGGCACGTCCGACGGCAGAACGCTCTACGTGTCCGATCTCGGCGCGGGCAAGACCTACGCCTACGCCATCGGGCGTGACGGCGCACTCAGCCACAAGCGGCTGTTCTGTGAGTTGGGTTCCGACGGCATGACCATTGACAGCGCGGGCGACGTGTACCTGACCGGCCACGGCGTCACCGTGTTCGACAAGGCCGGCAAGCAGATTCTGCACATCCCCATCCAGGAGGGCTGGACGGGCAACATCTGCTTCGGCGGCCGGGACCGCCGCACCCTGTTCATTACGGCCAGCACCAGCATTTACGGTCTACAGATGCGCGTTCACGGCGTCGGCAGCCAGTGATGCCCGGCGTTGGAACGCAGGGCTATCGCCAGAAAAAGCCGGCTGAAGCCGGCTGCCAGGACGATGGCCCATGTCCGTAGCCCCATTCATGGGGCTTGTCTTGGCTCTAGCCCGGCCATCCGTGGCCGAGGCCAACATTCATCACACAGGAGACAATCGCATGTCCAACACCCCGCAACAACTGCTCGCCCGCGCCACCCGGAAAGCCGCCGATGACCTCGTCGCGGCACTCCAGCGTCTCCCCGAAGACAAGCGCAACTGGAGTCCGATGGGCAACGCCCGCACCGCGCTGGACCAGATCGCCGAGTGCGCCCTCCTGAACGGGCGTGCCGCCGACCTGATCCAAACCCACACTTGGTCGTCGGACAACAACATGGACGCCTTTCTCCGCGCCAAGGCGGAATTGGCCCAGGACGCGGACGCCGCCCAATCGCTCCTGGAACAGAACACCGCCAAAGTCATCGCCGCCATCGAAGCCGTTCCCGACGCCGACCTGGGCGTGGAGGTTCAGACGCCCTTCCGCCCGATGACCCTGGCGCAGATCATCGCCTACCCCTACTGGAACATGACCTACCACGAGGGCCAGATCAACTACATCGCCTCCATGCTCGGCTGCCTATAATGACATAGGGAGGAGCGTCAAGGAGAAGTCACTTGGGCAAGAAGGTAGCCACGAACATTCCAGGTGTCTTCGCTCCGGCGGACGGACCAGAGCGTTACCGCGTCGTCCGGGCGAAGTTTCGCAATGGAACGGCAATCATCCCTTTCGTCTATCTGGCAACAGACGATTTGGATGAGGCTATAGCGGAAGCGCGCCAGCACCCGCACACCGATACTCTGGACACGCATACAGGGCAGACCGTCACATTGCCAGAAACGAGCAGGAATGATCGCTGTTGAAAACGTGTCCAAGACCTACGGTGGGCAGACGGCACTGGCGGCGACCAGTTTGGACTTCGCCGAGGGCAAGACGACGGTGCTGATCGGGCCGTCGGGGTGCGGCAAGTCCACGCTGCTGCGGATCATCGTCGGGCTGATCACGCCGGATGCGGGGCGGGTGGCGCTGGACGGGCAGGAGATGACGCCAGCCAGCGCCGAGCGGCTGCGCCACGGCATCGGCTACGTCATCCAGGACGGCGGGCTGTTCCCGCACCTGACCGCCGAGCGCAACGTCACCCTGCTGGCGCGTTTTTTGGGGAGGCCGAACGGGGAGATGGAAGGGCGAGTCAAGGAGCTGGCCGATCTGGTGCAACTGCCGCGCGAGTCGCTGGCGCGCTTCCCCGCGAATCTATCCGGCGGCCAGCGCCAGCGCGTGGGCCTGATGCGCGCGCTGATGCTGGACCCCAAACTGCTGCTGCTGGACGAGCCGCTGGGCGCGCTGGACCCGATCACGCGCTACGAATTGCAGACGCAATTGAAGGAGATTTTTGAACGCCTGGGCAAGACCGTCATTTTGGTGACGCACGACATGGGCGAGGCGGCGTACTTTGCGACGGGCGAGATCGTGCTGATGCAGAGCGGCAAGATCGTCCAGCGCGGCTCGCTGGATGATCTGCTGGAGCGGCCCGCGCAGCCTTATGTCTCGCAGTTCATCCGCGCCCAGCGCTCCCCCCTGGCCGACGTGCCGGAGGTGCCATCGGCATGAAAAAGAGCGACATGAAGGAGAGCCGGCGAATCAATTCCCCGCTCGGTAGCCTTGGGCTGATTGTCGGCCTTCGCGGACAAGGATCGTGTCCTTACCCTCGGACACTCGGCGTCCTCGCCGGAAGCGGCGAATTCATTCGCCGGCTCTCCTT
Organism: Armatimonadota bacterium; assembly: GCA_019239955.1. GTDB lineage: Bacteria > Armatimonadota > Armatimonadia > Armatimonadales > Capsulimonadaceae > JAFAZD01. The sequence goes on from JAFAZD010000378.1 coordinate 11,290, forward strand.
CAGCCTGCTGCTCTGCCTCCTCACAGTCAGCGCCTCCGCCGCGCCGACGCTGACGGTCGGCTCCAAGCGGTTCCCGGAGTCGGAGATTTTGGGCGAGATCCTGACGCAGACCGCTAACAAGACCGGCGAGACGCAGGCGATGCACAGGCTAGGGCTAGGCAACACCGGCATCGTTTTCGCCGCACTCAAGACCGGCAGCATTGACCTTTACCCGGAATATGTCGGCACCATCTCACAGGAGCTGCTCAAAGACAAGGGGCAGCCTAGCCTGGACGAGATGAACCGGCAGCTCGCGCCGATGGGCCTGGCAGCCGGCGTCCCGCTCGGCTTCAACGACGGCTACGGGCTGGCGATGCGCGAGGACGAGGCGCAGAAACTCGGCATCAAGACCCTCTCCGACCTCGCCAGGCACCCGGACTTGAAGCTCGGGCTGTCCCAGGAGTTCTTGAAGCGCGCCGACGGCTGGGAGGGGCTGAAGGCGGCCTACGGCCTGCCCTTCGGCACACCGCAGGGCTTCGACCACGGCGCGGCCTACCGAGCGCTGGCCGGCGGGCAGACGGACGTGGCCGACGTGTACACCACCGACGCCGAGATTCAGCAGTACCGCCTGCGGGTGCTGGACGACGACGGGCGCTACTTCCCGTCCTACGACGCCCTGCTGCTGTACCGCAAAGACCTGCCCCGACGCCTGCCGAAGACCTGGGCCGCCTTCCAGGCCCTGCGGGGCAAGATCAGCGCGCCGCTGATGATCGCCATGAACGCCGAAGTGAATATCAGCCACAAGAGCGCGCCGGCCGTCGCCGCGGACTTCCTGGCCGGACGGGTCACGGCGGGCCAGCGGGCGACGGCGTCCCGCACGAGCTTCTGGTCCGTGCTGGCCGCGCCGGACTTCTGGCCGGCGACTTGGCAGCACCTGTTTCTGGTCTTCGTCTCGCTGGCCCTGAGCATCCTGGCCGGCATCCCGCTGGGCATCTGGGCCGCGCGCTCCCGCCCCGCTGCGGGGCCGGTCCTCAGCACGGTCGGCCTCATCCAGACCATCCCCTCGCTGGCGCTGCTGGCCTTCCTGATCCCCCTCGTCAACCAGATCGGCACCGTGCCGACCATTATCGCCCTGTTCCTGTACTCCCTGCTGCCCATCGTCCGCAACACGTACACGGGCCTGACCGACATCTCCCCTGCCCTGCGCGAGTCGGCGCTGGCGCTGGGCCTGCCCGCCGGGGCGCGCCTGCGGCTGATCGAACTGCCGCTGGCGGCGCGCGCCATTCTCGCCGGCATCAAGACCTCGGCGGTGATCAACGTCGGCACGGCCACCATCGCCGCCTTCATCGGCGCGGGCGGCTACGGCAACCGCATCAACGAAGGTCTCCAGACCAACAACAACGACCTGCTGCTCGCCGGGGCGATCCCCGCCGCCGCCCTCGCCCTGCTGGTGCAGTGGGCCTTTGACCTTCTCGACCGCGCCGTCGTTCCCGCCGGCCTGCGCGCCGCCCCGCCGCGCTAGCGGTCAAGGGGGGTGATTTCGCCGCTGACGTCCCACAGGTCCTCCCAGGTCTGGCCGTCTTTCCACAGGAAGACGTGGCCCTTGATGAGCCGGTTGTTCCTGTCAATGCCGGCGACGGCCCGCATCTCCTCGTCCGTCAGCGGCTCACCGACCACGGCCCGCAGGGTGCTCAGGTACTGGGGGCGCTTCACGGAGAACGGGATGGGAATCTGCCCGTGCTGGACGGCCCACTTGACGCAGACCACCGCCGGATGCACGCCCAGGCGCGTGGCGATTTTCACGATCACCGGGTCCTCAATGTCCACCGTATCCTCCGGCGTCCGGTCGCGCTCGGGGCGGCTGGGGGAGCCGATGGGGGAATAGCCGATGGGGACGATGCCATTATCCACGACATATCGGAATAGCTCCGGCTGCTGGAAGTGCGGGTGCAGCTCCATCTCGTTCGCGGCGGGCTTGATTCCGGCGTCGCGCAGGACGAGCCGCAGTTTGGGGATCGTCATGTTGGACGTGCCAATATGGCGCACCAGGCCCATCTCCACCAGATGCTCCATCTGCCGCCAGGTCTTCATGTAGTTCTCATGGAGGTAGGGCTGGGCGTGCGGGTCGCGCGAGGACACGTCAACGCCTTTGGCATGGGAGTTGGGGAAGGGCCAATGGACCAGATACAGGTCCAGGTAGTCCAACCGCAAATCCCTAAGGGACTTCCGGCAGGACTCGATGACCTGCCCCTCCCCATGCCTGTCATTCCAGACTTTGGACGTGACCCACAGGTCCTCGCGCCGGACGCCGCGCATGATGGTCTGTAGGGCGGGGCCAATGAGATGCTCATTGCCGTAGACGCTCGCGCAGTCGAAATGCCGGTAGCCCACCTCCGCCGCGCCGACGACCGCCGCAGCGACCTCTTCGCCGGAATACTTGTCCGAGCCGAATGTCCCCAGCCCGATGGCCGGAATCGCCGCCCCGGTACGGAGCGTCTTCCTCGGAACCCGGTTCGGGTCCACGCCGTTGGCGGCGGGCGCGAACGCGCTCCCATTCTGTGTCGTCACGAGTTTTTCCTTTGAGCAGTTTCTGAATGCTGGGCACTGTTTCCTTGCCCGCCGCGCTTTTTCCTGCCGCGCTCCGGGGTGCGTTTCATCTAGCCGCCCGGCGGGTAACTTCCGGGTAATGAGGGGTATACCGGGGAGAGTAGGGAGAACCGCGATGGCAGATGAGATCGAGGAGGCCCGCCTGCGGAGTCAGCGAGATGCCGCGCTGGACGCGGCGGATGAGGCGCAGACGCAGCGCGACGTGGTCATCGGCGCGGCCGTGAACGCGGCCCGTGAGCGCGACATGACGCAGGCACAGCGGGACCGCATCGCCGCCGAGCGGAACGTGGCGCAGGGCCAGCGCGACGCCGCCTGGCAGTACGCGGCGGCGGAGCAGGCGGAGGCGCAGGGGAACGCTGCCGGGTTTTACGTCCTCCTGGCGATCGTGGTACTGGTGCTGCTGGTCATCGCGGGGGTCTATCTGACGCGCACCTCGAATCGCCAGGCCAGCACCACGATCAACCGGCTGCCGACCGTGACGACGCCGTCTGCGGCTCCCCCGCCGGTAGTCCTGCCGCCGAGCGGCGCGCCTGCGTCCCCGCCGCCCGCCGCAGCGCCAAGCGCCGCGACACCCGCCGCGCCTCCGGCTCCCGCCGCCTCTGCGCCCGCGCCGCCTGCCGTCCCGGCCGCGCCGGTGGTGCCCGCCGCGCCCACCTATCCTGTCCCGCCCGCACCGGCCCCCCTGACGCCCGTGCCGGGCGGGGACAACGGCTCCGGCGCGACCAACGACAATGGAGCTGGCACTGCCCCGTCGAACAACGGAGCGGGAACTGGCAACGATGACACGACGACTACCGCGCCATCCAGCGGCGGAACGGCTCCCGATAGCGGCACGTCCGGTACATCCTCCACGACCGCTGGCTCCGCATCGGGCGGACAGTAGGACATCAATTTGACGCAGGGGCGACCCAGCGGGCTGCCCCTGCGTCTTGGCATCTGTCAGAGTTCTCTCTCCACCCCCGATCTCGTCAACCTCGCCATGACTGATCCATTGCCGACAGGAATCGACCGTAAGCACGGCGAATAATAGTCTGAAGGAGCAGCATCGTCTTGAAAGTCGGCTTGATCGGTCTGCCGCAGGCGGGCAAGACCACCCTGTTTGATGCCCTGACGCGGGGCGAGGCCAGCCCGGCGGGCGGCGGGAGCGGCGCGCTGGTCAGCGTCATCCCCGTGCCCGACCCGCGCTACGACTTCGCCGTCGGCCTCTTCCACCCTAAGAAGCGTACCCCGGCGACCATTGAGTTCACCGACGGCGCGGCGCAGGTCACGGGGGCCGAGCGCGGCGGGCAGAAGTTCGGCGCGGACTTCTTCGTCGGCATCCGCTCCGTGGACGCCCTGGTGCTGGTCGTCCGCGCCTTCGAGACGCCCTCCCTGCCCCCGCCTGAAGGCGGCCTGAACCCGCGGCGCGACTACCAGGCGATCACCGAGGAGCTGCTGCTGGGCGACCTCTCGGTCATTGAGACGCGGCTGGAGCGCATCGAGAAGCAGCTCAAGACCCGCAAGGCGGGCCAGCCCAGCCCGGAAGTCACCGAGCGCGAGATACTGAACAAGATCAAGGCGGCGCTGGACGACTTCAAGCCCGTCTCCAGCGTGGACCTGACCGACGAAGAAAACCGGGTCATCAAGAACTTCGACTTCCTGACCGCCAAGCCATTGATTGCCGTCGCCAATGTCGGCGAGGGAGACATCGCCGAGGACGAGGGCCTGCCCCTCCTCCAGCCCCTGCGGGAACAATGTGCCATTGAGGGCGTCAACTTCATCGCCCTCTGCGCCGCCGCCGAGCGGGAGGTGTCGCAGTTGGCCGAGGGAGACCAGCGCGAGTTTTTGGACGCCCTGGGCATCGCGGAGCCGGCGCGTGACCGCCTGATTCGCGCCGCCTACCGGGCGCTGGGCGTGCAGTCTTTCTTCACCGTCGGCGACGATGAGGTGCGGGCCTGGACGATCCCGCAGGGCGCGAACGCCCTGACGGCGGCGGGCCGCATCCACTCCGACCTGGCGCGCGGCTTCATCCGCGCCGAAGTGATGGCCTTTGACGAACTGATCGCCGCCCGCACCTGGGACGCCGCCAAGGCCGCCGGCAAGCTGCGCCTGGAGGGCCGCGAGTACATGGTCAAGGATGGCGACATCCTGCATGTGAGATTCAAGGTGTGATGGACCGCATCCCGCCGACACAAGACCCGCCTGCCGTCTGGCCCCCGCCCCCGACGACGCCCGCCCGGCCGCCCAGCATGGCCCCGCCGCCCGTCGCGCCGAGAAGGGCCTTACCGGCCGACATGATCGTGTACGGCCTGATCTGGACGCTAACGGCCATGTTCGTCTTTGCCACAGCCCTTTCCATCCCAGCCCAGGATGCGAATTTCTGGCCATTTTGCTTCTTTTTCGGGTTCATTTTCCTGATGATCTGGACGCCCCTCAACGTGATCTGGCTGGCCTGTATGTTCGGCTTCAGCCTGCTGCACCGGGCGTGGCTGGGCCGTCTGGAGAGCCAAGACCCATCCGCCGACAATGCCGACAGACTCCGCGCCCGTTCCGTCAGGGTCGGCATGGGCGCGGGGCTGCTGCAAGTTGGCATTGTGTGCGAGGTCGCCGCTTCGTTCCATCTGCCGGGCGCGTTTGACGGGCAGATCGCCCCCGCGAGCGACGGAGTTAGGGCGGCGACGATGGACCTGCTGATTTACGGCACGTCCGCCTGGCTGGCCTCCCTCGCCGCCGGCTGGGCGCTTGGCTGGCTCTGGGTGAGGCGCGGCATGGGGAGCGCGGCGCGAACGTGATGAAGTTTTTCCTCCCGAAAATCAAGACCAATGGCGGCAGCAGCCTGCGCTGGCTGCAATGGGTGGCGGTTCTGATCGCGGTCGGGCTGTTCGCCGCCCTCAGCCTGCTGCTGACGCCGCTCGTCCCGGTGTCGGAGGGGCGGCCCCACGAGTGGGGGCTGCGGCCCCGAGCGGCACTCATCTGGATCAACGGGATCGCCGCGCTGCTCGCCATCGTCATCGCGCCTTATCTGCTGCACGCCTTTGAACGGATGCAGCGGCGCGCGGAGCAGCAGTACAGCGAGCTGAACACCCTCCACGCCATTGACCGGGCCATCAACCAGCAGTTCACACTGGACGCCGTTCTGGAGGTGGCGATTAAAGAGGCGACACGGGCGGTGGACGCGGAGATCGGGGCGCTGTACCTGTGGGGCGAGGGGCGCGGGACGCGGGTGGAGCAGCGCGCCCTCTACGGCATCTCACCGGCGATGCAGGCGGTGCTGGGGGGGCTGCTGGACGAGCGGGCCAGGGCGCTGGCCGAGGCGTCCGGCGCGGCCCGGCGACCCGGCGACCTGGACCGGACCTGGCAGACCGACCGGCTGAACTCGTCGCTGAAGCTGCGCAATCTCATCGCCGTGCCGGTGCAGTACCAGGACAGACCGCTGGGCCTGTTCCTGCTCGGCAATCGGAGCGGGGCGCTCGCGCCGGGGGCGGGATTCTCGGACGAAGACGAGCGGCTGCTGGCGGCCATCGCGGGCACGGTCGGAGTCGCCGCCCAGAATGCGCGGTTCGTGCAGGAGTCGCGCCGGCGCGGCGAGATGCTGCGCGCCCTGGTCGCCCACACCGGCGAGGCCATCGCCGCCTCATCCGATGCGCGCACGCTGATGCGGCTGTTTGCCGGCGCGGCGGCGCGGATTCTCGGCTGCCCGCGCGTCGCCGTCTACGGCCACGACGAGCCGAACAACCTGTTCGTGCCGCTGGCGGCGACCGACGGGCGGACAGGGCAGGGCGAGTCGGCGCTGTCCCTCTTTGAGAGCCAGCCGCTGCCGGCGCAGTTCGTGCTGATGGGCCTGCGCGCCGACGGCATCCCCGACTCGGAGCCGCATCGGTACGCCAACGTGCAGGCGGCGCTGCTGCTGACACCGGGCGCGGGCGACCTCCTGGCCGGCCCCGGCGTCGTGTTCGTGCTGTGCGCCCGCGACCGCCGCCCCTTGGGGCTGCTCTGCCTGGCCGACCTGCCGCCGGGCGAGGAGGTGGCCGAGTTCGCGCAGGCCCTCGCCGCCCAGGCCGCCGTGACGCTTGAGAACGCTCGCCTGTTCTCCGAACTGAATCGCCTCTATGAGCGCGAGAAGCACATCGCCGGGGAGCTTCAGAACAATCTGCTCCCCGCCGTACCAACGCACGCCGGGGAGTTCGAGTTCGCCTGGCAGTACCAGGCGGCACTGGACGAGGCCAAGATCGGGGGCGACTTCCTGGACTACTTCCCGCTGGACAGGGAGCGGATCGGCTTCGTCATGGCCGACGTCTCCGGCAAGGGCCTCAAGGCGGCGATGCAGACCGCGACCGTGAAGTACACCCTGCGCGCCTTCGCCCACGACATGCCCGACGAGCCGGGGCGGGTGCTCGCCCACGTCAACGATGTCCTGTGCAGCGCGGCGAATCCGATGGAGGGCTTCATCACGCTCTTCTATGGTGTGCTGAACACCCGGACCGGCGCGCTGTCCTACGCCAGCGCCGGCCACGAGCCGCCGCTGCTGCGCCGCGCCGCCGATGGAGCGGTCGTCACGCTGAGCGGCTGCGACGGCATGGTGCTCGGCTGCGTGCCCGCCCTGCCCTATGGTGAGCGCGCCCTGACTTTGGCCCCCGGCGACTTCCTGCTGCTCTACACGGACGGCGTGACCGAGTCACGCGCCGCCACGGACGGCGACTTCCTGGGCACGGAGGGCCTGCAACGGGTACTTCCCCCCAGCGGCGTACCCGCCCCTGACGTCATC
>JAFAZD010000400.1 GCA_019239955.1 Armatimonadota bacterium
GCCAGCAGCAGCTGGCGGGGATGGACCAGATGGTGCTGGCGATGGAGAGCATCAAGCAGGCCAGCGGCCAGAACGTGGACGGGGCGCGGCAGTTGGAGGCCTCGGCGCGGGGGCTGGCCGACCTGGGACAGAAACTCAAGGAACAGGCAGACCGGTATCAGGTGTGACGGTTCCTGCGCCTTTCGCTCACGTCAAACTTTGGAGAGTAAACACATGGCAGCCAACGACGATGAGTTCCTCCGAGAACTTCAGGCAGCGTTCCAGGTTGAGGCGGACGAGCACCTCCAGGCCATGTCGTCGGGACTGCTCGAACTGGAGAAAATGCCGGCGGCGGAACAGCCCGCATCCCTCCTGGAGACCGTGTATCGGGAGGCGCACAGTCTGAAAGGCGCGTCCCGCGCGGTCAACATGACGGATGTGGAAACGGTCTGCCAGTCGCTCGAGACCGTGCTGGCCGCCTGGAAACGCCACGACGTGGTCCCCTCCCCCGGCCTGTTCGACACGATGCACCGCGCGCTCGACATGATCGGCAAACTGCTTTCCGTCCCTGCCGGGGGGGGAGACGCGCCGGATAAACATCAGATCACCGAGATCACGCACCAGCTGGACCGGGGGGCCGGGGCGCGGGACGTCGTCGGCCAGCCGGAGCCGATCCCTCCGGCGGCGGAGTCCCGCCCGCACAACGGCGCGTCACCGCCGCGCGAGGCCCCCTCGCCGGAAGAGCGGGCGCTGGAGGTCGTCCGGGACGCCGTGCCGGCCGCGCCGCCTCGGGCCGAGGCGCCCTCCCCCGCCCAGAAACAAGCGCTGCCGGAGAAATCGGCGCTGTCGGAGACGGTCCGTATTTCCACGATCAAACTGGACGAACTCTTGCTGCAAGCGGAGGAGATGCTGGTGGTGAAGCAGACGGCGAGCCAGCGGGCCACCGAGCTGCGGGAGGTCCAGACGATGCTGGAGCGGTGGCAGAAAGAATGGGCCAAGATCTCCCCGGAGCTGCGCGGCGCCCGAAGGCTCCGCGAGACCAGCGATTCCCCTGACGGCAGGACCTCGCCCGGGACCTCGTCCCGCGTGCTGGAATTCCTTGACTGGAATCACGCCCAATTGAAGTCCCTGGAGAGCCGGATGGCGGGGCTGGTCCGGGCGGCGGAGCAGGAGCAGCGGGATGTTGGCGGCAAGGTGGACGACCTCCTCAAGGGCGCGAAAAAGCTGCTGATGCTGCCGTTCTCCACGCTCCTGAGCATCTTCCCGAAAATGATCCGCGACCTGGCGCGCGACGAGGGCAAGGACGTGCAGCTGGTGATGCAGGGGGGCGGCGTGGAGATCGACAAGCGCATCCTGGAGGAGATGAAGGACCCGCTGATCCATCTGCTCAGAAACAGTGTTGACCACGGGATTGAGGTGCCGGACGAGAGGGTCGCCCGCGGGAAACCGGCGCGCGCGACCGTGGCCCTGGCGGTCGCGCAGGTCGGCGGCAATGAGGTGGAGATTCTCGTCACTGACGACGGCGCGGGCATTGACGTGGAGCGGGTGAAGGCGTCGGCGGTTAAACACGGGGCCGTCACGGCAGAGGTGGCCGGCCAGATGGACGAGGCCCAGGCGCTGATGCTCATCTTTCAGTCGGAGGTGTCCACCAGTCCCATCATCACCGAGATCTCCGGGCGCGGGCTGGGCATGGCCATCGTGCGCGAGAAGGTGGAAAAGCTCGGCGGACGAATCGGTCTAGAGACCCGGCGCTATTTCGGCACGACCTTCCGCATCCTGCTGCCGTTGACGCTGGCGACATTCAAGGGCATCCTGGTTCAGACGGGGGCGGGGGGCCAGGTATTCGTGATCCCCACGGCGGACGTGGATCGCGTCGTGCGGGTCCGGGCGGACGCGGCCCAGACGGTGGAAAATCGGGAGACCATCCCCCTGAACGGGCGGCTCGTCTCTCTGGTGCGCCTCGACGATGCCCTGGAACTGCCGCGGCAGGGCGGCGTGCGCGACGAGCCGTCGTTCGCCGTGGTCTTGGGCACGGCGGACAAGCGCATCGCCTTCCGCGTGGATGCCGTCCTGAATGAACAGGAAGTGCTCGTCAAGAGTCTGGGCCCGCCGCTGCGGCGCGTCCGGCATGTGGCGGGCGCGACAGTGCTGGGATCGGGCAAGGCCGTGCCCATCCTCAATGTCGCGGACCTGTTGAAGTCGGCGACGAGCGTGGCCGCCGCCGTAACGGCCGCGGTCCCCGAAGGCGACGGCGACGGAGAGGCCGCCGAAAAATCGGTGCTGATTGTGGAAGACTCCATCACGTCCCGGATGCTGCTCAAGAACATTCTGGAGTCGGCGGGCTACCGGGTGGCCACGGCGGTGGACGGCGTGGATGCGCTGACCACGCTCCGAACGCGGGACTTCGACTTGGTGGTGTCGGACGTGGACATGCCGCGGATGAACGGCTTCGACCTCACCGCCCGGATTCGAGAGGACAAGACGTGGGCCGAGATCCCCGTCGTCCTGGTGACAGCCCGCGACACGCGGGAGGACCGGGAGCGCGGCATCGACGTAGGGGCCAGCGCCTACCTGGTCAAGAGCAGTTTCGATCAGAGCAACCTTCTGGCGGTCATCCGCCGGTTGATCTGATCCGTGAGATGCAGCAGGACTCCGCTCATGATACAAGTGCTTGTCGTTGAAGATTCGCTGGTGGCGCGCCAGCTGTTGCTCCACATACTGCGCGCCGACCCGAACATCTCCGTCATCGGGACCGCCGGCGACGGCGCGGAGGCCCTGGAGTTCCTCCAGACTCACCAGCCGGACGTCATCACGATGGACATCCACATGCCCCGCATGGACGGCCTGGAGGCGACGCGCCGCATCATGGAGACGCAACCCCGCCCCATCATCATCGTGAGCGCGAACTGGAATCCCGAGGAGGTTGCCACCACATTCCGTGCCATGGAGGCGGGGGCCGTCGCGCTGGTGGAAAAGCCGCGCGGCGTCGGGCACCCCGATTACGAGCAGATGGCCGCCAAGCTCGTCCAGACGGTGAAGGCGATGTCTGAGGTGAGGCTGGTGCGGCGCTGGCCGAGCGCGCGGCCCGTAGCGACCGCCCCCGCTGCTGTGCCGGCGGCGGCTCGGCGGGCGCCGCCGGCCATCAGCGTGGTCGCCATCGGGGCCTCGACCGGCGGCCCGCCGGTGCTGCACACGATCCTCGCGGGACTTCCCAAAGACTTTCCTGTCCCCGTGCTGATCGTGCAGCACATCGCCGCC
>JAFAZD010000011.1 GCA_019239955.1 Armatimonadota bacterium
GCGCGGCCATCTCGGCCACCTCGTCGTCGTTGACGCCACGCATGACCACCATGTTCAGCTTGATGGGGGAGAAGCCGACCCGCTCCGCCGCCGCCAGCCCCGCCGTCGCCTCCGCGAACCTGTCAAAGCGGGCGATGCGGGCGAAGCGGTCGGGCTTCAGGGTGTCCAGGGAGATATTGATGCGGCGCAGGCCGGCGTCCCACAGGCCCTGGGCATGGCGGGGCAGCAGGACGCCGTTGGTGGTCAGGCCCATGTCCGTGATGGCCGGGAGGGCGGCGATCTCGCGCACCAGCGAGACAAGCCCCTTGCGGACCAGCGGCTCGCCGCCCGTCAGGCGCACTTTCCGCAGACCATGCCGGGAGAGCAGCGTCACCAGGCGCAGGATCTCCTCAAACGTCAGCACATGTTCCCGGTCCTCATACGGCACGCCCTCTTCCGGCATACAATATGTGCAGCGCAGGTTGCACCGGTCCGTCACGGAGATACGCAGATATTGAATGGCCCGGCCAAACGGGTCAATGAGAGGAATCATGGTCAAAAACTGGCTCCTGCCGCTTATTATACCCCCGGAACCGGGCTTGGAGGGATGAGAGTTCCGTCGCCGACGGGTGGAGTGGTGGGCGTGTGGTTTGGCCCGGCGAATGCAAGAACGCCCGGCGAATGAATTCGCGGGCTTGTTTACAGCGAAGTCCCTGCGGGACTGGAAGGGCATAGGTCCTGGGGGCATGTCGTACTATGCCCATGCCACATGCCGTGCCCGTACCCCTGGGTCCTCAGTCGGCGCAGCCGACTTTGTGTTACGCAAGCCCGCGAATTCATTCGCCGGCTGCTCCCCGCCCTCACTCGCCTGGCACAAGAACCGAATGATCCAGTTCCATTGACCATGTTCCATTGGGCGCTCGGCAGGAGAAGGGTATGGGACCGGCGAAACAGGCTCTATGAAGACGCTTCTCTGCCTGATGGCGCTGCTGACGCCCGGCCTCGGCGCCGCGGCCCCGGTCGCGCTGTGGACCTCCGACCCCGTGCTGCCGGGGCAGACCGTGCTGGTGTTCGGGGACGGCTTCGCCGGCTGCCACCGCGTCCACTGGGAGCGATTGCCAGACATGGCAGCCGGGCGGGCGGCGGGAGACGTCGCGCCGCTGCAAGTGCGGCCCAGATCGGTCAAGTTCGTCCTGCCCGCCTCCGTCGCGCCCGGCGTGTTCCGGGCTGCGATCTCCACGCCCGGCGGGTCGGTCAATGTCTGGATCAACCGCCCGCAGATCACATGGGCGCAGGGGGATGCCGGCGCGGAGGCCACACCGGGCGGGTTCGTGCGCGTTTTCGGCAAATGCCTGACGGCGAGAGGCGAGCAGCCGATGATCCGAGTGGAAGGGGCTGGGCGCATCCTCAGCCTCAAACCCGCGCGGGCGGAGCCGTTTACGGTGCAGGCGACGCTGCCGGTGTCGCTCACGCCCGGTCCGTACCGGGTCGCCGTCCATTCCGGCGCGGGCGGGTCGGGAGCGTGGAGCGAGCCAATCCGATTTCGGGTGGTCGCCCGGACTGCGCCCCCCGGTCACCGGATCGCCGCGCCGCCCGCCATCGGCGACGCCGACGAGGACACAGCGGCCATTCAGAAGGCGCTGGACGGGGCAGGGCAGGGCGGCGGGGTCGTCATCCTGCGGGCGGGGCGATACCTCCTCAACGACGGGCTGACTATTCCGCCCCACGTTACCCTTCGGGGCGCGGGCATGGCCCGGACCGCCCTGTGCTGGGCCGACACCGAGACGCCGCCGGACGCCCTGATTCGGGGGCATGATCATTTCGCCGTGGAGAACCTGTGCCTGTACGCCGTCAATTACCGGCACGGCATCGTCGCCGACCAGACCACGCCGACGGCGGGGTATGTTCGCATGGCCCGCGTCCGAATGCGGCTGGACCCGTATCGGGGCCACCTGACGCCGGAGGAGGTCAACAAGCGGTTTCAAGAAGCGCAGAAGCTCTCCACCGGGGGCGGCGACTCGCTGCGGCTAGGCGGGGCGGACGTGGAGGTGACGGGCTGCGACATCTACGGCGCGGGCCGCTGCCTGTACCTGAGCCGGGGCGCGGGCGTCTGGATTCACGACAACGCCTTTTACAACGGCCGCTGGGGCTGGTACTGCATCAGCGGCTCCGATGGCGTCACCTTTGAGCGCAACACGATCACGGGCGGCGATTTGATGTCCACCGGCGGCGGCCTGAACTGCCTGGACGGCTCCAACGTCTCCCAGAACGTCTACTTCGC
>JAFAZD010000030.1 GCA_019239955.1 Armatimonadota bacterium
CGCCCCGCCGCCGGCCCCCGCCGCGAGAGCACCCGACCCGGCGGCCGCGGCGCGGCGGCGGGCCTGGCTGTACGGGCCGGGGGCGTGAGGCAGCGCCTGGACAGAATCACTGAGCAGTAAATGGACAAGATCACTGAGCAGGAACAGTAGATCGGAGAAGGCCCGGCCCCTGAGGCGGCGGGCTTGGACACGCCAACAGAGAACGGAATGACCCTGGGAACTTGCCGCATCGGGCAGGATTCTCATATCCCGGAGGCGAAACACGCCCTGCCATGCAAGAAAAACACCAAGTCCAACTGCATTTCCCGCTGGAGCGCATCGGCGAGCCGGTCGTCACGCGCCTGGTCACGGACTACGACCTCGAACCCAACCTGCTGCGCGCCGACGTGGACGCGCGCAGCGGGGGCTGGATGATCGTCGAGCTGACCGGCCCCTCAGAGCGCGTGGAGACGGCCCTGGACTGGCTGCGCGGCCAAGGCCTGGTCGTCACGGACGTGCCCGCGTGATGCACGCCGCCTCGATGTTCGGCATCCTCGTGCGCGTCCGCCTGCGGATGGCCGTCCACGCTGCCCGTGCCGCTCCCCTCTGGCACAAGGCGATCCTGGCGGTCCTGAGCCTCTTTACGCTGGCCCTGTTCACCGCAATCGCCGCCGCCTGCGCCGCGCTGGTGCTGCTGACTCAGGGCGGGACGCGCGCCCCTCTGACGCCCGCGACGCACTCGCTGGTGGGGCACATCTTCGAGTACGTTTTCCTCCTCCTGCTGGCCGGTTCCGTCCCCTTTGTCGCCGCGACGCTGTTTCAGACGGGCGACCTGCCCCTGCTGCTTGCCGCCCCCATCCCGCCGCGCGCCCTGGTCGCGGCGAAGCTGCTCGACGCGGCCCTCGCCAATGCCGGCCCCTCCGCCGCGCTGGGTGTCCCGGCGGTGGTCGGCGTCGGCGCGGCGCTGCACCCAGCCCCAATGGTCTGGCTCGGACTGGCCGTGGCGACCCTGCTCCTGCTGATTCTGACCCCCGCCGCGACCGCCCTGTTGCTGCTCCTGATGGCGCGCGGGGTGGGGATGCGCCGGGTGCGCGCCATCGTCACCGCCGTCAGCGTCGCCCTGGGCCTGGGGATCACTCTGCTCGCGGTCGTCGGGGCCGGCCATGCCGCCCGCGCCGGCCTGCTGGACCCGGCGCGCCTTCAGGCCGCCGCGCGGGGCGAGGTCACGCCGTCGAGCACTCTGGCCCTGGCCCCCGAAGACCCCGCCCCGGCATGGCTGCCCTCCGCCTGGGCGTCCGCGATGCTGGAAGACGGCGCGGGCGGACGCGGCCTGGGTCACGCGGGGTGGCGGGGCCTGATCGCGCTCGCCGGCCTGACGGCGCTTCTGGTCGGCGGCTGCCTCGCCACCGGCCCGTCCGTCTTTGCCTCAGAGGCCTTTCTGGAGCCGGAGGCCGGCCCGGCGGCCCGGCGCGGGCACGGCGAGCGGCCCCCGCTGCCCGGCCTCTCCCCGGCCGTCTCCGGGCTGGCCTGGAAAGATCTGAAGTACATCGGGCGCGACCTGGTTCTGCTGGGCCAGATCGGGACGGCCCTGATTCTGTTTCTGGTGCCGTTCCTGCTGAAAACCGCGCAGGGAACGGCCAGCGGCGTGGATAATGACATCTACGGCGACGCTGCGCTGGTGATGCTGCTGGTGATCGTCTACATGGCGACCAGCATCATCTCGCTCACGTCGGTCGGCCTGGAGGGGCGCGGCGGCTGGATGGTCTTCGCCGCGCCGGCCTCGCGCGGGACGTTTCTGCGGGCCAAGTGGCTGCTCTCGTTCGGCCTGTCCTGGGTCCTCGTCACGCTGCTGACGCTGATGGCGTGGGTGATCTTCCGTCTGGACGCCCGGGTCGCGCTGGGCGCGCTCGCCGTCTATGTCTGCGCCTGCTTCGCCTTGTCCGGGATCGGAGTCGGGCTGGCCGGACTGTTCCCGCGCTTCGTCTACGAGAACCCGGCGCACCGGGCGAGCGTGTGGGCGCTGATTCTGGGGTTCGTGTTCGGCACGGGCTACCTGATCGTCACCGGGCTGATCGCGGCGCTCGCCTATCTGGAGATCACGCGCGGCGGCCTGCCAGCGCGAGGAGTCCTGACGCTGGCCGTCAGCGCCTTCGCGCTGCTGTCGCTCGTGACCGGCCTAGTCCCGGTCGGCCTGGCGGCGCGCCGTCTGCGGGATTATGAGTGGGAGAATTGACGATGTTGACACCACAGCAGATCGCCTTCTTTGAGACGTTCGGCTTTCTGGTCCTCCCCGGCCTGATGGCCGAGGAGATCGGCTGGATCACGGAGGGCTTCGAGGAACTTTTTCAGGGAAGGACGGACCCGCACGATGGCACACGGCGCACCCTGGCCCTCATGGACCACAGCGAGCGGCTCTGTACGCTCCTGGACCACCCGAAGATCGTCGGCATCGCCTCTTCGCTGCTGGGGGAGGACTTCAACTGCCTGGCGGGGGATGCCAACTACTACGTCGGGGACACCGGCTGGCATTCCGACGGCTGGCACGATGTCGGCCTCTATGTGAAAATAGCCTTCTACCTGGACCCGGTGACACGCGACACGGGCTGCCTGCGCGTCATCCCCGGCAGCCATCGCTTAGATAGCCCCTGGGTCCACGACGTCCGTAAGGTAGCCCGCCCGGAGGAGAACTTCGGCGTCGCCGGGCGCGACGTGCCCAGCGTGGCGCTGGAGTCGCGGCCGGGGGACGTGGTTGCGTTCAACCACAACCTGCACCACGCCGCCTTCGGCGGCAACAACCGGCGGCGCATGTTCACGATGAACCTGTGCCAGCGGGCGACCACCCCGGAGGAGATCGCCGACCTGCGCGGCTTCATCAATTCACAGGCGCGCTTCTGGATGGAACACACGCACTCCGACGTGATGCGCCGGACGGCGTCCCCGGAACGGATGCGTCATCTGGAGCAGGTGATGGCGAATGAGGACGAACTGGCCGAGCTGAGCCGCCGCGCCCGGACCACCATGGCGGAGCCGGCGCGGGGGTGAAGAGAGGAATCCCCTCCCGCCGGGCGCAGCGTTTCCGCAGCAACCAAGCCGGCTTCCCTTCCCCTTCGGCAAGGGAGATAAGTGTCAGGTACCGGCACTTTGCCACGCCCAAATTTTTGAATGTCGCCCTCCGCGGCCGACAGAGGGGCAATTGAAAATTTTTGATTCCTCTGCCCCTGAAGGGGAACAATCCCCTTACCGTGCGTCACGAAAGGCATATTATGAAACTGCTATGTTGTCGTAAACTTGGGAAGTTGATCGCCGTGGGCACAGCGGCGTCCGCCATTCTCATGACTGCCGGCCGTCCCGCGTCCGCCTTCACCAATGCCGACGCCGACACCGCCGTGAACGCCTACCTCAAGGCCTTTGTCCTTCCGAATGGGTCCAGCGCCTTCATCAAGGGCGACCAGAACGGGGGCGACCCCGGCTTCTGGCAGGAGATCGAACAGATCGAGGGGATCGAGGACGCCAACGACCGGACGCGCGGGGCCTATAAGAATCAGGTCGCCGCTCTCCTGAACGGGTTCAGCAATGCTCATGGAACCCTCTGGTCCTACAACATCTACAACGACGACATTTGCTGGGCCACTATCGCCTACACGCGCGGCTATCAAGCCACCAAAAACGTCACGTTCCGCACCATCGCCAGGAACAACTTCGACATGATGTTCGCCCGCGCCTGGGACCCCGCCAAAGGCGCCCTCTACTGGACGACCAAGAACACCAGCTACAATTCCTGCATCGAGTGCCCGGCGGGCATCGCCTCCTATCTGCTGAGTAAGGCGCTCAAGGACGACAGTTATGTGACCAAAGCCCGGAACCTGTTCGCCTGGGAGAAGGCGAACCTGTTCGACGCCTCATCGGGCGCGGTCTGGGATGCGGTGAACACGTCCGGCAAGGTGGGGACCTGGTCGAGCACCTACAACCAGGGGACGTTCGTCGGCCTGGCCGACTTCCTGGGCGACACCACCAGCGCGAAACTGGCGGCGGACTACACCCGGGATCACCTGGGCAGCCCGACCCCGGCCGGGTACCGGATCATGCCGGAGTACGGCTCGGGGGGCGACAACAACTCCGGCCTGAACTCCATCGGCCTGCGCTGGATCTCCCGCTTCATGCAGGACCACAAACTGCAAAAGGCTTACCTGCCATGGCTCCAGGCGAACGCGAACACCGCCTGGAATGTCCGACGGACCTCCGACGATCTCTCGTGGTGTCAATGGCTTCAGCCAACGCCGAGCGGCGTGCTGCACTCGTGGGACTGCATCAACTCCGTCGTGGCGCTCCAGGTGACGCCCCCCGACGGCACAGCACGAAAACCTTAAGAGCTCGCGGGACACGGCGAGAGACGTGTTGCAGGAAGTCGCCCGGAAAGTCAGGCAGGAACAGACACTGGCGGAGCAGAAACTTTGGGGGATGCTGCGCGCTCATCGGTGCGGCGGCTTCCATTTCCGCCGACAGTGCATCCGCTGAAGTTGACGGCGGCATTCACGATGAGCCTGGCGTCAAGCATAGTGACGCCGACCGTCAGGAGATTTTGGAAAGGCGCAGAATATCCATTTCCTGCGGGCCGCCAATGACGATGTCCTGAAGCGGCCATGCGAAACGCGGCAACTCATCTTCAGGACGGCCAAGGCCCTTAGCCACTCAACCTCTCCCGCTTGTGGGGGAGGGGACAAGCCTCACCGATCCGGAGGGGACTGACCACATTAGCAGACCAACCAACGAAAGAGAGATTGACAACACAATGGCGGATCAGATCGAAAAAATTCGCGTCGGCATGATCGGCGTGGGGGGCATCGCCCAGGGACACGTCCAGCGGCTGCTCACGCTGCCGGAGGTGGAGATCGTGGCGCTGGCCGACGCCAGCGAGCAGAGCCTGGAGAGGACGCGGGGGCGTCACGGCGAGGGCGTGGCGCAGGCGCAGACCTTCGCCGACTACCGCGAGATGCTGGAAAAGGCCCGGCCCGACGCCGTGGTCATCTGCACCCCGCACACGCAGCACTTCCAGCAGGCGGCGGACAGCCTGGACGCCGGGGCGCACGTCCTGATCGAGAAGCCGATGGTCAACCGGGTCACGGACGCCCACGCGCTGCTCAAGAAGATTGACGAGACCAAGAAGGTCGTCGGGCTGGCCTACCAGCGCCACACCGACGGGCGGTTCCGGTACATCCGGGAGAAGATCGCCTCGGGCGAGTTCGGCCCGGTGCAGTTCATCAATGCGCTGCAGCAGCAGGGCTGGGCCAAGGGAACCAAAGGATCGTGGCGGCAGGACCCGGCCTTGTCGGGCGGCGGCCAAATCAACGACAGCGGCTCGCACCTGCTGGACATCATCCTCTGGACGACGGGGCTGGCACCGGAAAAAGTCGCCGCCTTCATGGACAACCGGGGCACGCCGGTGGACATCAACTCGGCCATCAGCGTGAAGTTCACCAACGGCGCGCAGGGCACGATCTCGGTGGTCGGCGACGCGGCGGGCTGGTACGAGGACATCACCATCTGGTGCGACAGGGGCAGCTTCTACGTCCGCAATTCCAGCGCGTTCCAGGTGCAGGGCACGGACGGCAAGATGTTCACGCCCGAGACGGCGGACATGCCGGCCTCCACGGATGTGGACACCAACTTCATCCATGCGATTGAAGGCACGGAGGAGGTCGCCGCCCCGCCGACCTGCGGGCTGCGGACGATTGAGCTGACCGAGGCCGCCTGGGAGTCGGCGGGCAAAGGCGGTCAACTGACGGACGTGCGGCGGTCGTGACATTATGGTGTAGGGGCGGCCCGGCGGGCCGCCCCTACAGGTTGAACCACCATGCCCCTGCACATCCCCGACGCCTGGCGGCCGGTGCTGGCCGAGGAGACCGAGAAGCCGTACTGGCCGAAACTGGAGTCTTTTGTGGACGAGGAGCGGAGTCGGCATGAGGTCTACCCCCCTGAGGCCGACGTGTTCAACGCGCTCACCTACACGCCGCCGGATCAGGTCAGGGTGCTGCTGCTCGGACAGGACCCGTACCACGACACGGGGCAGGCGCACGGGCTGTGCTTCTCCGTCCGGCCCGGCGTCGCGCCCCCACCCTCGCTGGTCAACATCTTCAAGGAACTGAAGAGCGACCTGGGCTGCCGCGTCCCCAACAACGGGTATTTGGTTCCCTGGTCGCGGCAGGGAGTGCTGCTGCTGAATGCCGTCCTGACCGTGCGCGCCCATCAGCCCAACTCCCACAAGGGCAAGGGCTGGGAGACCTTCACCGACTCCGTGATTCGCCACGTCAGCGCGGGACCGGATTCAGTCGTGTTCGTGCTCTGGGGCGGCTACGCGCAGAAGAAGCGGACCTTGATTGACGCCGCGCGGCACACGGTCGTCCAGTCCGCGCACCCCTCGCCGCTCTCGGCCCGCAGCGGCTTTTTCGGCAGCCGGCCCTTCTCGCAGATCAACGGCGCGCTGGAGCGGTTCGGTAGGCCGCCGATTGACTGGCAGCTTCCCGACATTTGAAAAGCCCCTCCAGGGACTGGAGGGGCTTTCGATCTCGGAGAAACCTCACTGCTGCCGGGGCTGAGTGACCTCGTAGGCCCCACTGGGCAGCTTCACCACACTGTAACCGACGGCACCGGCGACGGACTGCAGCTGCTCCTCGACACTCGCGCCCTTCGGGGGCGTGATGGTCTGGGTCGGCGCGCTGCCGGCGTCGGCAATCACCGTGACGCCGTACTCGGCGGCGATGTACTGCAAGGCGTCGAAGAAGTCGGTGGCGGCGGGCAGCGGCTTGGGCGTCGCGGGCGTGGGCTGGGCGGGCGTGAAGACGACCTGCGCGCCTGTCGGTCCACCGTCGCCGGGCGTCCACTGCACCCACATGTTGAGCGTGGTCCCCGCCGCCGCGGGCTGCGGCAGGGTGACGGGTATCTCCATCGACTCGTCGTTGGTCAGCGTCTGGGCCGGCGTCAGCGCGGGCGTGGCGTGGGCGCGCTCGTCGGCGTCCGTGATCTGATCGTTGGTGGTCAGGATGTCCGCGTTGACCGTCGCGCTCGGCACACTGGGCGGCAGGTGAATCTGGAAGTTGTAGTGACTCCCCGCCGGGTCCTGCGTGTAAGTGACGCCGGTGATGGTGGTGGGGACGGCAGGCGTGAAGTCCGGTACCGGCCCTATTCGAGCCGGTTGGTCATGCCCTACAGTACTGTTCAGAACCACGCCCAGGATGCCGCAGGCGGCCAGGGCGGCGATGAGGCCGGCTCCGGCGCGGCGGCTGCCCAGACTGCGCCACCAGCCGGTCAGGGTCTGGGCGGCACGATGGGCAGGCGCGGCTTCGCGCCGCGCCTGCTCCGCCGCCACCTTCTCCAGCACCTTCGCCCGGAAGCCGAGCGGCGCCTCGACCATCCCCGGCTCGTGCGCCTCCAGCAGGGCGTAGACGCGCGCGAACTGCTCATACTCGGCGCGCGACGCCGGGTCGGCCTCGAAGTGCTGATCCAGGGCGAGACGCAGCGCCGGCGTCAGGGCGTCCTCCGCGTAATCCGAAAAAAGTTCCCGTGCCCGCTCCGGCTTCATGTCAATCACGTCCCATCGGTAGTGCAAACGGCCGGGCGCAGGCCCTGCCGCGTGGTTTGACGGCGCTAGAATTCAAAAAGTTCCCGCAGCGGTGACAATTTTTCCTTCAGGGCCAGCCGAGCGCGGTTGAGGCGGCTTTTCACGGTGCCGATGGGCTGGTCCATGATCTCGGCGATCTCTTCGTAGGACTTCTGCTGGGTGTGGTAGAGGGTGACGACGGCGCGCTGGTATTCGGGGAGCGACTGGATGGCGTCCTGCAAAATCTGGGCGCGCTCCTTGCCTTCGGTGACGAGGTCGGGTGTCGGAGACGTGTCCTCGATCTGGCGGCTGACACTGGACTCATCCAGCTCGACGTACTCATCGAGCGAGGCGTGGGGGTGGGCGCGGGCGCGCTTGCGCTCGTCCAGGAAGACGTTGGTGGTGATGCGGAACAGCCAGGTGGAGAAGGAGGCATCGCCCCGGAAGCTGCCGATGGCGTTGTAGACGCGCAGGAAGGCGTCCTGGGCGATGTCGTTGGCATCGTCGTAGTTGCCGGTCAGGCGGTACGCGAAGTTGTAGACCTGCTTCTCGTACCGCTTGACCAGCTCATTGAACGCAGCCAGGTCGCCCCGCTTGCAGCGCTCGATGATCGCCTTTTCTTCCGCGGACACCGCCGGCTTGGCGCGCACTCGTCGTCCGCTCGCCACCTCATCCATACTCGATATAGTACCCGATGGGCGAGCAAGTTACGCCGAACTGCACACGGCCGTAACGATTGTCTTCTTAGGGAACAAAAAACCTGCAAAAATACCGATGGCGGCGTTTGCCGCCAAAATCAGCGGGGTAATTTGTCCCTGTCCAACACACTCCAGGAGGTTGTCCATGAAGACAATCGGGCGAATTCTCTTGCTTCCGGCGGTGGCTGCAATGTTGCTGGGCGGCGCAGCGGTCGCGTCGGCGGCCTCCGGGCAAGGCGGCGGCACGTCGTCCGGGACGAGCGGCTCCCGCACAGCGCATCACCAGAGTTCCCGCCGCCATCACCGCACACGCCACTACCGCCGCAGCGGCACGCGGGGCAGCACAAGTTCCACCCGGATGAGCGGCACGGGGAACAGCGGCACGACCGGCACGGGGAACAGTGGCATGGGCACGAGCCGGATGCGCGCCGGTACGCGCAGCCATTCGACGGACGGCACGACCGGCGGCCGGGCCGGCGTCGGCCCCGCCAACACCGGCGGCACGGGCACGACGGGGAACGGCGGCACGACAGGAACAGGCACGAACGGCAACGGGAACCAGTAAGGCGACTGGGTGGCAGGCCGCTCTCCCCAAGGGGGAGCGGCCTTTTCACAGCACGGTGCCGGCGAGCAGGCAGGCGTCGTCGCGCAGGACATCCTGCGCGTAGGCCCGGACGCCGGTGATGATCTCGGCGACTAGGGAGGAAGCGTCCTGCGCGCTGCTGGTCTCCAGCAGGCGCGCCATGCCGGCGACGCCCAAAAACTCGCGCCGTGACGGGCCGGCCTCGGTCAGCCCGTCGGTGTAGAGCAGCAGCATGTCGCCGGGGTGCAGGGACACCGTCGCTTCCTCATAGCGCACCCCCTCGTCCGCGCCGAAGATGGGGCCGGTCGGGGCCAGTTCCTCGACGCGGCCCGTCGCGGCCCGGCGCACCAGGCCCGGCTCGTGGCCGCAGGAGACGTAGCGCAGCGCGCGCTCCCCGGCGTCATAACAGGCCACGAACAGCGTCACGAATCCCGTCAGCAGCCCCTGGCGGGTGATGACGCCGTTGAGGCGCGTGACGGCCTCGGCCAGCGTCGGCTCCATGTAGATCACGGAGCGCAGCATGTTGCGCACGGTCGCTACCTGCGCGGCCGCCGCCAGGCCCTTGCCGGACAGGTCGCCGACCACTAGGGCCGTACAGCCTTTGTCCAGGGTGAAGACGTCGGCGAAGTCGCCGCCGACGCTGCTCTCCTGCAGGGCGGACTTGTAAAAGAAGGCCAGGTCCATCCCAGCGACACGGCGAGGCAGGGCGGGCTGCAGGGCCTCCTGGAGCGAGAGCGCAATGTTCTGCTCGCGCTGGAAGTGGCGCGCCGCCTCGACCGCCGCGCGGATCTGGGTGGCGGCGATCTCGACCAGTGAGACCTCCCCGGCGGTCCAGGCGCGGGACCGGTCCGCCATCGCCACCGTCAGCGCCGCCACGCGCCGTTCGCCGTCGAAGAACGGGACGCTGATCAAGGAGCGCACGCCGGAGGCCTCCAAAGCGGCGGCGGCCTCCGGGGAGAAGGCAGAACGCACATCGTCGGCCACCATGGTCCTTCCGGAGCCGTACACCTCCTCCAGCGTGACGCGGAAATCGGAGATGCGGCGCTCGCGCGCCGCCGTCGGCGGATCATCCCGGCGCCAGCCCTGGCTGATGCGGATGCTGTCGGAGGCCTCGTCGAACAGGCTGTAGTAGTAGCGGTCCGCCCCCAGCCCCTCACCGAGAATGGTCAGGGCGCGCACCTGCACGGCGTCAGGATCGAGTGAGGCGCGCAAGGCCGCCCCGATCCGATTGAGCAGGCTTTCTCGCGCGGCCCGTTCCGCCATCTCCTGCGCGGCCCGCTTGCGCTCCGTGATGTCCTGGACGACGCCCTCGAAGCGCAGGGGCCGGCCCTGGTCGTCGTAATACCCCCGCCCCTTGGCATGCACCCAGCGGACTTCCCCATCGGGATGTAGGACGCGGTACTCGATGTCGTATTCGGTGCGGTCGTGCAGGGCCCGCGCACTGGCCCGGTCCGCCATCTCCCGGTCGCCTGGGTGGAGCAAACTTAGAAACCGCTCGTAGCTCATCTCAGCGTCATGCGGCAGGCCGAAGATGGCCTTGCACCGATCCGACCAGAGCAGGGTGTCGGCGACGAGGTCCCAGTGCCAGGTCCCGATGTCGGCGGCCTCGATCGCCAGCCGCTGGCGCTCCTCGCTGACGGCCAGCGCCTCCTCGATCTGGCGGGTCGTGGTGGCGTCGCGCAGGATCTTGCCGTAGCCGCTCAGTACGCCGGCCTCGTCGCGCAGGGCCAGCAGTACGTCCCGGACCCAGAGGCGGGTGCCGTCCTTGTGCAGATGCCAGCGCAGGCCCCGCGCCTGGCCCTCGGCGGCGGCCAGTGCCCGCACCTGCTCCGGCACGCCGCGCGCCCGGTCCTCGGGCGTGAAGATGATGGCGACGGGCCGACCGATCATCTCGGACCTGGTCCAGCCGAACATGGCCTCGGCGCCGGGATTCCAGCTCAGGACACGCCCCTCCGCATCGGTCGTGAAGATGGCATAGTCCTGCGTTGTCTCGGCGAGCAGGCGAATCAGCCTGTCGCCGTCGGGCAGTGAAGACGTATCCTGGCTATGGGACAAGGGGGACTACTTCCTAACGGCGCGGCGGCTTCTCTATTGCGCCGCGTCCAGACTTCCTTTATTGTAACACGACTTTCCATTTTACGCAAATGGCGACTGGCAGGGGCAGGGCGCGCCCTGCCCCTGCCGGTCCGTGTGTCCAGAGGGCAGGTAGTGAATGGAGCCGCCCTCGAAGTAGAGCTCGATGCGGCGGATGACCTCCTCGGCGGTGATCATGTGCAGGCAGCGGGGCAGGCGTCCGACGACGTCCAGGCAGAGGTTCTCCGGGCGGTCCTTCTCGTCCCCGTCGCCAAGTGGGACGACGCGAGATTTCCAGCAGCCGCCGTTGTCGCAGCAGAGGAGCGCGCCCGCCGTGTGGATGAACTGGTGGTGCGGGTAGGCCTCCCAGTGGACCGGCTCACGCCCCCCGGCGACGACGACGCAGGGGCGGTTCTGCGGCATCCCCGGCCGGACGGGCACGGCCGCGGACAGGTGCATCAGGAAACTGACCGGGGAGAGCGCCCCCTGGGCGTGGTACATCAGGCGGACCAGCTGGCGCAGGGTGGTCTCGCCGCGCAGGTCCACGACCCCCTGGAGCGGCGGGTGGTTGTGGTTCCGGTCGCCCACCTGCACGAATTCGATGCGGCCCCGGAAATGGTCCACCACCCGCTGATAGCGCGCGTGGTCCCACCACTTGGCGGTGAAGTCGTACTTGCCGCCCGCCGTCACCAGCCAGAAGGGCGGGTTGTCCCGCGCCCTCCCTTCCACTTGGGAGAACCAATGATGCTCGCGCTCGGAGATGTGGATGTCGCCCCTGAACTCCGTGGGCCGGATCTGGAGTCCCATCTGCCGGTTGATGTCCTCGATGAAGCCGTGGATAAAATGGTACGGGGCGTGGTTGCTCCGGTGGATCAGCCCGTAGGCGAGATCAATGATCTCGACGGCGGGATCGTCTTCGGACAGGGGCGTGAGGTGGGGGTTGTGCTCCCAGAGGGCGGGGCAGGACGTGCGGACGTCGGTCAGGAACGCGCCGGGGCAGCAGCGGTGCAGGTCGCGCACGGCCGCGGTCAGCATGAGGATGTCACCGGGCGACTGGAAGTTACGCAGGATCAGCTTGCGCAATCTGTCCCGTGCCTTCTTGTTTGTGCCTTCTTTTCGCCGAGCGTGTCGGAGTCCTGGCAAGGATCCTAGCGGAGTCCATCCCGGTCATGGGCCGGGGGTCCTCAAAAATGCTGGCGTCGTAGTCCAGGATGCCGTTGGAGATGGACTCCAGGTAGTACTCAAAGGGGACGTTCGCCTCATGCCAGAGGAAATGCGTGTGCCTCTTCCGGCGGTCCGTCCCCATGAAGCGCCAGTCCCCGTAGCTGTCCGCGCCGCCCGGGGGCGGATGAACCGTCTCGTAGAGCTTGTTGAACAGACAGTTGCGCGTGTGTATCCCCTTGGCGAACCCGTGCATCACCGGTTCGAGGAAACAGTACTGTCCTTTGACCTCCTCAGTCTGGCGCTGGAGGGCGTCCACCGCACCGTTGTCCACCCAAGAGGGCACATGCATGGCGACGCATTCGGTGCGAAATCCGAAATTATTCGAGGTGCAGTAGCTGCTGTAGGTCGCGTACTGGGAGACGTAGGCCAGCAGCTGCAGGTCCATGATCCAGTTGATGCGGGGGACGAACCGGCGCGAGAACTTGACCAGTATGTCTAGATTGTTGTCATGCGCCCAGCGCAGGCCGGACAGGAACACGGTCATGTCGCCCGGCCCGTGGCCGAACCGCTCCTCGTTGCAGCTGAAGCCTGCCCCATAGCGCGCGCAGAGGGCCTGGAGCGCCTCGCCGTCGGGGCTGCAGTCGTCATGCACCAGCAACGGGATGTTGCCGTAGTTACGCCTCCAGACCTCCAGATGCAGGTGGACGTAGGGCACGGAGCCGTAGGTGCCGACGACGACCCCGACGGTGGGGTGCGGCGTGGTGATGATGCGTTCGATCACGGGCGTCGTTTCACTCGCTTACCGATGGATTCCCCCCGGCGCCAATCTGGGGCAGTTGGCGGAGCTAGGCAAGTCCGTTTTCCCAAATTCTGCCTTGATTTTACCTCACGCCGAGCAGCAGGTCAAAGACGAGCTGATCCAGATTCTCGTAGGGCAGCGGCTGGGCGGCGAGGTCGTCGGCGTGGAAGGCGATGTCCCGGAGCGTCTGCGCGTTCTGCGGGGTGAACTTGGACGACAGGATCGGGTCCAGGTTCTTGTCGCCGGCGTTCAGCTCCTTCAGGATCGCCTGAATCTCCTTGTCGGCGTTGTACTGCGCCGCCTTCTCCTTGAAGATCAAGTAGGTCCTCATGCAGCCCTTGGCGAACTCCCACACGTCCTCGGGGTCCGATGTCCGCAGGGGGTGGGCGTCGAAGTGCTTGGGGCCATCGTATTTGTGGTCCTCCAGGAGCTTCACCAGGAAGAAGTTCTGCTTGTAGTCCTCCTGGCCGAAGCGGAAGTCCTGGTCGTAGCGGCCCGGCTTCTGGCCGTTGAGGTCAATGTGGAACAGTTTGCCGGCCTCCAGCGCCTGGGCGACGGCGTGGTAGAAGTTCAGTCCCGCCATGGTCTCGTGGGCGAATTCGGGGTTGACACCGACCATCTCCGGGTGATCCAAGGTGGCGATGAAGCCGAGCATGGCGCCCGTCGTCGGCAGGTAGATGTCGCCGCGCGGCTCGTTGGGCTTGGCCTCCAGGGCGAACTTGAGGCCGTACTTCTGGGAGAGGACGTACTCGGACAGGAAGTTGAGTGCGTCCCGGAAGCGCCGGGCCGCCGCCACGGGGTCCTTGGAGGCGTCCACCTCCGCGCCCTCGCGCCCGCCCCAGAAGACGAAGATCGGCGCGCCCAGTTCCACGCCCAGGTCAATGGCGTTCATCACCTTCTGCAGGGCGAAGGCGCGGATTTTCGGGTCGTTGGACGTGAACGCGCCGTCCTTGAAGACCGGATGGGTAAACAGGTTCGTGGTCGCCATCGCGCAGACCATGCCGCTGTCCTTCAGGGCCTGCTGGAACTCTTTCACGATCCGGTCACGCTCGTGAGCGGTCGCGCCGAAGGGGACGAGGTCGTTGTCGTGCAGATTGACGCCGTACGCGCCCAGATCGCCCAGCTTTCGGACGCGCTCGACGGGGGTGACGGGGGTGCGGACGGCGACGCCGAAGGGGTCAATGCCGGGGTTGCCGACGGTCCAGAGGCCGAACGTGAACTTGTCCGATTTCTGGGGGGTATAGGAAGCCATGTGGACGATCTCCTTTGACAAAGGGCGGCCAATTTGCCATGTATTTCGCGCCGGGGGGCCGACTTTCCTGCATGGATGGTGACAGAATCGAGACCGGGCCGTAAGGCGCATGGCGTGGGCGACGACATCGGCACCGCGGCCCCCGTGGAGCGACCAACGGTCTCTTCTTCACGAGCCGGCGGCGCTCTGTCTCAGGGCCTGGAAGGCGGGCGCCTCCACGATCTTGATGCCGTCGCCCGTGTTCCAGGGGCCGGTGTAATCCTCGCCCGACTCGCCCTCGCCAGTCGAGTCGTTGAAGTAGAGATTGACCACGTCCGCACTCGGCGGGATGTTGCCCACCGCGAACGGGTCGGTCACCAGGCTGTCCAGGGCCGCTTGGAACGCCTTCATGTGCGTGATCTCGCGCGTCATCAGGAACTGCAGGGCGTCAATGCTGCCCTGGTCCTGCGTGAAGTTGATCAGGCGCTCGTACACGATCTTGGCCCGTGCCTCGGCGGCGATGTTGGAGCGCAGGTCCACGCCCAGGTCGCCGGTGATCTTGAGGTAGTCGGCCGTCCAGGCGTTGCCCTGCGAGTTGCGCAGGTCCACGCCCCCGCCCCCGCAGATGGCGATCAGCGGGTCGGCCTCGGCGGCCTCGCGGTTCTTCTTCATGGGCTTGAGGTGCATCCGCGCCAGGGTGCCGATGATCTCCAGGTGGCTCAGCTCCTCCGTGCCGATGTCCATCAGCAGGTCCTTGCGGGCGGGATCATCGCAATTGAGGCCCTGGACCGAGTACTGCATGGCGGCGGCCAGCTCGCCGTTGGCCCCGCCGAACTGCTCGAGCAGCATGTTGCCGAACTTGGGGTCCGGCTCGCCGACATTGACGGTGTACATAAGCTTCTTGACGTGGTGATACATGGTAGTGCCGTTCCTTCTGCCGGTGGCCCAGCCTGTCCCCTGCGGGAATTTTCGGCGGCCCGCCCCGGCTTCACTCTTTTCCCTCCCGAAGAAGCCGGTAAACGGGCCGTCCGTGAAGATGGGGACTTCCGGTCCGCGGGAGCCTGGGGGTCAGCGGGTCTCGGCCAGCCCGGTGCCGTTGTCGGCGTCCAAGTCGGCGTCGCGGGGGCTGCCGAGGTCGCTGTCGTTGAGGCCGCCGTCAATGGCGTCGCTGTCGGTGGTGAGCTGGCGGTCGCCGTCAATCATGTCATCCATGTCGTCGTCCGCCATGTCGCTGTCCAGCAGGTCATCGGCGGCATCGGCCTCGGCGTTGTTGGGCGGGGTAAGAAAATCTTGCGTGCTCATGGCGATCTCCTTGGGGGTGCTGCCGTCAGGATACCGCCGGGGAAATGGGGCTAAACCGGGCAGGCTACTTGAGCGGCCTCAGTTCGTACTCATGCGCCCACCGAATCTTCTTGCTCTGGTTGTTGGCGGTGGGAGTGAGACGCAGGCTGATGGAGCCGGGCTTGGCGTCTACGGCAGAAGCGACGTAGACCTTGTCCGTGTTGGGACAGTATGCCGCAAACAAGTCGGCCTTGCCCGCGTAGCCCCGGTTCGCCCCACGCCTGTACCAGCGTCCGTTGTTGCTTTTTGTGGAGAAGGTGATCGTGCCGCGTACCTGCCGCGCGGTCTTACACTGAACGCGCAGCAGCCGCGTACCGTCGTCAACGATCAAATCATAGGGGTGTGCGTTGCCGAAAGGCTTTGAGACGAGATACCCAGCCTTGGCAAAGGCCGCCATGATGACGGCCTCGCTGATGTTACCGATGAGGTTCGTGTGCATCCGTGCAACACTCCAAAAAAGGGCGAGTAATGGGACTTGAACCCACGGCCTTTAGGGCCACAACCTAACGCTCTAACCAACTGAGCTATACCCGCCACAGAACGCCACTATTATACCGGGGCGGTATCCAGAAAGGCAAGGGGTCGGCGAAGAAATTTCGGCGAGGAGGAAGGTGCGGCGATGGCGGCGAAAGAATCGGCAGGATGAGACTCTACAACAAACAGACGGGTGCGCTGCTCGGCGAGATCACGCCCGCGCAGCTACAGTTCTTGCAGGAGCAGATGGAGGAGGACAGCCTCGACGACCACGACTACTACATCAACGAGTCGGAACTGCTGGACTTCGAGGAGGCGGGGGCGGACCCGGCCCTGATCGGGATGCTGCGGCAGGGGCTGGACGAGAATGGGGAACTGGACATCCGCTGGGCCGAGGATTAGGCCCCCTCGGGGCTGCGTCGCGGCGTCAGCAGCCGTTCGCCGAGCAGGGCCAGGGGCGGGCCGGTCAGCAGCGCGCCGGCCACGTCCACGGGCTGATGATAGTGGGCCTCGACCAGCGCCCAGGCCAGCAGCAGGGACAGGGGCAGGACGGGGAGCAGCCAGCGCGAGTCGCGGCGAATCAGCAGCGTCCCGGCGGCCAGGGCGAAGGTCTCGTGGCCGCTGGGGAAGGTCGGGTGGCCCGGCCAGACGACCCAGTGCTTGCCCGCCTCGGCGGCGGCGACCGCCAGGCCGATGCCGGCGACGCCGCGCGCCCAGAACGCCCCGGGGCGCGGCGACCTGACGGGCGCGAGGGCGACGCAGACCGCCAGCAGGGGATTGATCACGTCGCAGAGAAAGTGCGCGAGAGGCTCCACGCCTCCTGCTTCGACGGCGTCGGTCCCAATTCCTGCGCGGGACAGCCCTCTGCAAAGGGAGCAAAGCGTTGGCGGAACGATGTGGCATCCGTCTACCTCATCAGAGCCTGGTTCTGAACGGTTCATAACGCACTTTCGCCTGTTATGCGTCATGCTGACGCACAATACAGAGTTAGGCCGCAGAATGCTGACGGGTGGGTGGCGCGATGACGATCTTCAGGTGTTGCCGGTCGTGTTTGCTGTGTTCGGCTTCATCCGAGGTGCCTCCCTCGGGCATCACTACGGCCGTGGGGGAGCATTATTGGGCGCGGTCGGTGGGGCGCTGCTTGGGTACATGCTCTACTTCGGGCTACTTGCTGGCGGCGCGTGGCTCCTTGACCGGGCAGGCAGGGCGAAGGCCGGCAGCGCCGAGGACGAGCCGGGGGCATCCGGCGCGGTCTGGCCGCCTGCGCCCAAGCGGGGCGAGTAGCGGAGGCGCTGGGGCCTGAGCCATGATGAGACCGGGAGTAGCTCTCAGCGTCGCGCGGCAGTTCGTGAAGTCGCATGACAAGTGCAGGCGAAAGTTCTACATCAACCGGAGCGACCGGAACCGGGCCAAACCCCAGGTCCATTGCGTATCGCCGGCCACCGCCCACCGGAGGTACAAACTCAGGCGGCTCACATGGGAAGTAACGTTCTGGCCTATGCCACCGGAGGGAGTCGTCGTCTTCCCTGGCTACGTCCAGGTGCTCATAGACGACCGAACAGGCGAGCCTCGTCGAGGGGGCTGGGTCTAGGTGCGGCCTCCTAAGAGATTGGACGTCGTGCGACAGCTATTGACGCTCGTTGCCCCAGTTTCTTCCGGCTTGAGTTCGCCGCAGGGGGATGAACCGCTAACACAGCGCGGCACCGGGCAACACAGCCATGATAATACAGGCGTCCCTGTTAGAACAGCCTTATCTTGATGTCCTAGCCTCAGAAGAACCAAATGGAAGCAGAATTGTTGACAACTGAAGAACCGGTGGAAGAAATGGCGGCTGCCGGGCCGCCGCTGGATGACCCGGCGCTGTATTTGAACCGCGAGCTGTCGTGGCTGGCGTTTAACGAGCGGGTGCTGGGGGAGGCGCGCGACGAGACGCACCCGCTGCTGGAGCGGGTCAAGTTCGTCGCCATCACGCACACCAACCTGGACGAGTGGTACATGGTGCGCGTGTCGGGCTTCCAGCAGCAGGTGGAGGCGGGTATCCAGGAGTCGACGCCGGACGGGCTGACGCCCGCACAGCAGCTTGCGTTAATACGGTCGCACGTCGCGCCGATGCTGCGGGAGGCGGCGGCGCTGTTTGAGGAGGAGCTGAAGCCCCGGCTGGCCGAGGCCGGGATTCACGTCCTCGACTACGGGCGGCTTACGCGCGGGCAGCAGCGTGCGCTGCGGGAGTATTTCGAGCGCGCGGTGTTCCCCGTCCTGACGCCGCTGGCGCTGGGGCCGGGGCATCCCTTCCCGCACATCTCCAACCTGAGCCTCAACCTCGCGGTCGTGGTGCGCGATCCGCAGCTCGGCGAGCGATTCGCGCGCATGAAGGTCCCCGGCGTCCTGCCCCGCCTGGTCCCCTGCCCCCCCGCCGACGGCGGGGGGGAGGGGGAGCGGCGCTTCGTCTGGCTGGAGCAGGTGATCGCGGCCAACCTGGACGCGCTGTTTCCTGGCCTCACGGTGGTGGAGAGCCACCCATTCCGGGTGACGCGGGATGCGGACATCGGGATCCAGGAGGACGACGCCTCCGACCTGCTGGAAACGGTCGAGGCGGGGCTGCGGCAGCGTCAGTTCGGCGACGTCTGCCGGCTGGAGGTCGGCGGCGACATGCCGGAGCGGCTGCGCGACCTGCTGGCGGACAACCTGCTGCTGGACCCGGCGGACGTGTACGCGCTGGACGGGCCGCTCGGCCTGTCGGACGTGATGGCGCTGTGGAAGCTGGACCGCCCCGACCTCAAGGACGCGCCGTTCGTCCCGGGCATACTGCCGGAGTTGTCCAACCCGAACGACACGATGCTGGACGTGATCGGCCGGCAGGACGTGCTGCTGCACCACCCCTATGATTCGTTCCGGCCCGTCGTGGACTTCATCGGGACCGGCACCCAGGACGCCAACGTGCTGGCGATCAAGCAGACGCTGTACCGGGTCGGCCCCAACTCGCCCATCGTCCGGGCGCTGGCGGAGGCGCGCGACGACGACACGCAGGTGGCCGTCCTGGTCGAACTGAAGGCGCGCTTCGATGAGGAGAACAACATCGAGTGGGCGCGGGCGCTGGAGGACGCCGGGGTGCATGTGGTCTACGGCCTGGTGGGCCTGAAGACGCACTGCAAGCTGGCACTGCTGGTCCGCAAGGAGCGCGACGGGCAGCTGCGCCGCTATGTGCATTTGGGCACCGGCAACTACAACCCGGCGACGGCGCGCGTCTACACGGACTTCTCACTGTTCTCGGCCCGCCCGGATTTAGGCGCGGACGCCTCCGACCTGTTCAACCTGCTGACGGGCTACTCGCGCCAGCGCCGGTACCGGAAGCTGCTGGTCGCCCCGGTCAACATGCGCGAGCGGCTGATGGAAATGATCGCGCGGGAGGCGGAGCACGCGCGGCGTGGCCGCCCGGCGCGGCTGATCCTGAAGACCAACACCCTCAGTGACGAGCCGATCATCCGCGCCCTCTACGCGGCGGCGCAGGCGGGGGTGAAAATTGACCTGATCGTGCGCGGCGTCTGCTGCCTGCGCCCCGGCGTCGTCGGCGTCTCCGAGAACGTGCGGGTCATCTCCGTCGTGGGGCGGTTTTTGGAGCACTCGCGCGTCTACTACTTCCGCAACGGCGGCAAGGAGGAGATCTACGTCGGCAGCGCGGACTTGATGCGCCGCAACCTGGACCGCCGCGTCGAGATCCTGTTCCCGCTGGAAGATGCAGCCCTCAAGCGCCAGATGCGGGACGACGTGCTGGAGATGTACCTGCGCGACACGGCCAACGCCCACCAGCTCCTGCCGGACGGCCAGTACGTCCGGGTGACGCCGGCGCCGGGCGCGGAGCCGTTCGACGTGCAGGACTGGTTCCTGACCCGCCACACCGCCGGCGCGCCGCCGGGCGTCGGCCAGAGACTGCTCGCGCCCGCCCCGAACCCGCTGGGCCGCAAGCCCAACGGCCGCCGCAACGGCCCCGCCCAGCCCGCGCCCCCCGCTCCGTTGGAGGACGCATGAGGGCTGCGATGAGGGATGCCTCCCATCTCCGTCTCTCAGTCTTGCTCTGCCTGCTCATTTGCCTGATGGATCGGGCGTGTGGAGCGCCGGAGGTCATCCTTCAGACGGGCTTTGAGGGGCCGCAGGCGGCGCAGGCGCTTACGTCCTGGCGCACGAGCGGTAACGGACTGGTCGGACTTGCGATCGGATTTCAGGGGAAGCCGTCCCTGCGCGTGGAGCAGCCGGTCGCGCAGGGGGCGGGAACCACGACGGTCAGCATCCCGCTGCCGGTGGCGCGGATGCGCGGCACGCGGGTGAACGTCCGGGCCATGATCCGGGCCGAGGCGGTCGCCACGCCGCCGCAGGTCTATAATGGCGTCAAGCTGATGCTGGTGATCGTGACGCCTTCGGGCAGGCAGTACCCGGCCCGCATGAACCTCTGGGGGACGTTCGACTGGCGGCCCGAGGCGTTCCAGGCTGTCATCCCCTCGGATGCGACGGAGGCCGTTCTGGTGCTGGGCGTGGAGCAGACGACCGGGACGGCCTGGTTCGACGATGTCCGCGTCACCGCCGTCCGTCCCTATGCCGGCACGCCTGTCACGTCTGGCCCCGCGTATACGGGGCATGCCGGCATTCCGCGCCTGCGTGGGGCGATGGTCAGCCCGGACGTGACGGCGGACGACCTGCGGGTGCTGGGCGGGGAGTGGGGGGCGAACCTGATCCGCTACCAGCTCTACTGGGTGACGCCGGAGGGACGTCCCGACGGCTGGCGGGACTTGGCCGCCTATGACGCCTGGCTGGACGGGCGGCTGAACTATCTGGACTCTCTGCTGCCGGCCTGCCGGAAGTACGGCCTCCATGTGGTGGTGGATTTGCACACGCCCCCCGGCGGCAATATCCTGCTGCCCGGCTACGTCTGGCCCTTGTTCCAGGAGCGGCGCTACCAGAACAAGTTCCTGCAGGTCTGGGACAGGATCGCCCGCCGCTACAAGGGGAACAAGACGGTCTGGGGGTATGACCTCGCCAACGAGCCGATTCCCAGCGACGTGGCCGAGGGGCTGATGGACTGGCACGCGCTGGCGACGCGCGCCGCGCAGCTCGTGCGGCGGATTGACCCGGAGCACGCCATCATCGTCGAGCCGGGGCCGGGCGGCGGCTACGACCAGATTCGCTTTTTCGCGCCCCTGCCCGTGCGCGGCATCGTCTACAGCGTCCACATGTATGAGCCGGGCGCGTTCACCATGCAGGGTGTCACGCCGGGCCTGCCGACGGGGGTGACGTATCCGGGCACGGTGCAAGAGGTATATTGGGACCGGGCGCAGATGGAGAAGTCGCTCCAGACGGTCGCGGACTACCAGCACCACTATCACGTCGCCATCTACATCGGCGAGTTCAGCGCCGTCCGCTGGGCGCCGGGGGCCGCGCAGTACCTGCGCGACGCCATTGACATCTTTGAAAAGAACGGCTGGGACTGGAGCTACCACGCCTTCCGGGAGTGGCAGGGGTGGAGCGTGGAGTATCCATCAGCCCCCAAAGCCACTCGCCCCGCTCCGACGCCGACGGACCGGGAGCGGCTGCTGCGCGCCTGGTATGCAAAAAACAGGAAAGTACACGCAAACCGCGAAAAAAGCACCCAATAAATGGGAGGTTCTGTGGAATAATCCGCCATAACGCTGCCGATGCATGAGTCCCAGAGCCTGCTGTCGTGATTTTTTCGCCTCCATCTGCCTGGCTGCCTCCTTCCCCGCGCCGTGCGGCGCGGGCGGCCTCGGCGTCCCGGCGCGGATTGGGCCTTCGGGCCGCGCGGGGGGCGATGCAGGGCCTGGAGGCATTGCATGCGGCGACGGGCCTGTTGGGATTGTCCCTTCTCCTCGCCTCCCTGCCCCTTCTCGCCGGTCACTTCCCCCTCATACTGCTGTTGCTGCTGACCGCCCTGGCCCTGGCGGCCGCCTTTCTGCCGGCGACCGCGCCGGGCGGACTCCAGATTCGCATCAGCGACAGCGTCGGCCTGGCGTCCCTGCTGCTGCTGCCGCCGACGCTGGCGCCGCTGCCCCTGCTGGCGGCGGGCTGGCTCCTGGCGGCGACGCGGCAGACGCGGGCGGCGCAGCGGGAGATGCTGATCGAGGGCCTGGACCTGACCATGGTGACGCTGACCGGCGGCTGGCTCTACCACTGGGCAGGAGCCGGCGCATTCTCGCTCCCGGCGGCCCTGGCGGCATTCAGTCTCTACGGGCTGATCCTCATCGGCGGGCGCTCCCTCTGGCTGCGCGCGCGGCGGCGACGGTGCGGCCTGGATGCGATGGCGCTGGCGGCGGGCGCCCCCCCGGTGCTGCTGATGGCGCGGCTCTGGCCGACTCTGGGGCCGGCCGGCCTCGGCGCGGGGGCGGTCCTGCTGGGCCTGCTGCTGGTGGTGGCG
The DNA here is from genome assembly GCA_019239955.1 of Armatimonadota bacterium. Taxonomy (GTDB): domain Bacteria; phylum Armatimonadota; class Armatimonadia; order Armatimonadales; family Capsulimonadaceae; genus JAFAZD01. Next base: position 22,358 of record JAFAZD010000030.1, read on the forward strand.
CATTTCGGCTTCGAGGCGGCCCTGCTGCGCGCCCAGGTGAGGGCCATGGAACAACTAAGCACGGTGACTCTGGCGCAGGGCAATCTGCCCCGACTGATCACGCGCTTCTTGCAGATATCCGGCGGGCTGGTCTCGGCCCATCGGACTGCGCTGTGGCTGACGAACACCTCCGAGTTCGGCCTGGAGCGGGCGATGTGGCTCCAGGCGGGCGGGAATCGGACGCAGGTGGGGTATGCCGGGCCGGCAACGATCCGTTCCGGCGAGGGCCTGGTCGGATGTGTCGCGGAGCGACAACTGCCGCTGATCGTGCGCGACGGGGCAGTCGATCCGCGCCGGGCCGAGGTGGAGAAATGGGACCAGCCAGACACATCCTTTTCACTGCTGCTGCTGCCGCTGATGGTCAGTGGTCGAACGGTCGGGGTGGCGCAGTTCGAGCGCGATGGCCCACTGCCCTACACTCGGCGAGACATGGAGCGGGTGCGGGCGCTCGCCAATCAGGCGGCGGCGGCCATCGTCAACGCGCGGCATCACCGGGACGTGACCGATCGGGCCGAGACGGACGGGCTCACGGGCCTGTTCAACCGCCGCCACATCCAGGCGGCGCTGGAGAGCGAGCGGCGGCGGGCGCTGCGTTACGGCCATCCGCTCTCGGTGATCATGCTGGACATTGACAACTTCAAGAGCTACAACGACACCTACGGGCACACGCAGGGCGACGTGCTGATCAAGATGGTGGCCGGGCTGCTGCGTGCAAACTTCCGCAGCGTGGACATCGTCGGGCGCTACGGCGGGGAAGAGTTCATCGTGCTGCTGCCGGAGACGACCAAGGAGGAGGCGGGCCACACCGCCGAGCGCCTGCGGCAGTCCGTCGCGGCGACGGCCTTCCCCGGCTTCGCGGACGACCCGGAGATGGCGGTGCTCAAGACGGTCAGCCTGGGCGTGGCGACACTGCCGCAGGATGCGCCGGACGCGGAGATGCTGGTGATGCGGGCCGACCAGGCGCTCTACGAGGCCAAGCGCGGCGGGAAGAACCGCGTGGTGCTGGCCTAGCCGCCGAAATGCCTCTCCAGCGCGGCCAGCAGGCCAGGGAGGGTGTGTTCGCCGGCGACGATGTCCGGGGCGCGGCCCAGGAGTTTGGCGGCGGTCTGCGCGGTGCTGGGGCCGATGCAGGCGATGGTGACGCCTGTGGGCAGGGTCGCACCCCCCGCCCCCAATTCCCCCCCCGCCCCCAATTCTGGGGGAGCCAGAGCGGCGACGAAGTTCCTGACCGTGGAGGAGCTGGTGAAGGTGACGACATCGATGCTCCCCGCGGCCAGCCGCTCCCGGATCATTTCCGCCCCCGCGCCATCCATGATGTTCTGATAGGCCGGCACGGCGTCCACGACAGCCCCCTTCGCCGCCAGTTTCTCCACCATCCGCTCGTCGCCTTCTGAGGCCCGAGGGATCAGGATGTTCACCGTCTCCACCTCGCCCGGCATCTCCTCCGCAAGCGCCGCGCCGGTCTGGGTGCGGGGCTGGAAGTCGGGCCGGATGCCGTGGGTACGCAGAGCATCGGCGGTGGCGGGGCCGACGGCGGCGACCCGCGCCCCGGCCAGGACGCGGGCGTCCTTGCCGGCCAGCGCCAGCCGGTCGAAGAAGGCGGCGACGGCGGGGGCGGAGGCGAAGCAGACCCAATCATAGGAGCCGACGCGCGTGACGGCGGCATCGAGCGCCGCATAGCCGTCGGGCGGCGGCACCAGCCGGATCAGTGGGAACTCGATGGGTTCCGCGCCGCGCGCCCGCAATTCTTCGGCGAACTCGGAGGCCTGCTCGCGGGCGCGGGTGACGACGATGCGCCTGCCGGCGAGCGGGCCGCGGTCGAACCAGCGCAGCCGCTCGCGCAGGGCCACGACCTCCCCGACCACGGTGACGGCGGGGGCCGTGAAGCCGGCCTCCCGGACTTTGGGCACGATGTCGCCGAGCGTACCGGTCAGCGTCTCCTGCCGCCCGGCCCATGTCCCCCAGCGTACCAGGGCGACGGGGGTGTGCGGGTCGCGCCCGTTCTCCGTCAGCCGCGCCACGATCTCCTCCAGGCTCTCCACCCCCATCAGGAACAGCAGCGTGTCGGCGGCGTGGGCGATGCGCTCCCAGCGGCGCCGCCCCTCGGCCTGGCCGGGGGCGCGTGCCCCGGCCTCGCCCCGGTCGTCGCGCTCGTGGCCGGTGATGACGGCGAAGGAGGAGGCGAGGTCACGGTGGGTGACGGGGATGCCGGCGTAGGCGGGCGCGGCGATGGCCGACGTGACGCCGGGGATGACACGATAGGGGATGCCGCGCGCACGCAGGTACTCCGCCTCCTCGCCGCCGCGCCCGAATACGAACGGGTCGCCGCCCTTCAGCCGCGCGACGGCCTTGCCCTCCTGCGCCTTCTGAGCAAGCAGGGCGTTGATGGCCTCCTGCTTCATCGCGTGCCGGTCGGCCTGCTTGCCGACGTAGACGCGCTCGGCATCAGCCCGCGCATGGTCCAGCAGCTTCGGGTGGGCCAGCCGGTCGTACACCACGACATCAGATTTTTCCAATGCCTCCCTGCCACCCACAGTGATCAGTTTGGGGTCGCCGGGACCGGCCCCAATGAGGGAGACGGTTCCTGTCTTGCCTGTCATGGGGATATTGTACCCGGATCAGAATCCGCTCCGGCGTAGGGACCCCGCTCCGAGGCGGGAGAGGATTAACCGGCGATGTCGTTCAACTCTTGAAGCGCGTCATCAGGCAGTTGCAGGCCGGCGCCGGCTACGTTCTCCCGTAGGTGCTCAACAGATGATGTTCCGGGTATGAGCAGAATGTTCGGCGAGCGCTGCAGCAGCCACGCCAAGACGACGGCCATTGGGGTGGTACCTAAACGGGCAGCGACGCTGGACAGCGTGTCGGATTGCAGCGGTGAAAAGCCACCGAGCGGGAAATACGGCACATAAGCAATTCCTTGTTCGGCCAGGGAGTCAATGAGCGAATCATCCTGCCGGTTAGCGATATTATAGAAATTCTGTACGCAGACAACTGGCGCGATTGACTGTGCCTCGGCGACTTGCTCGGCGGTGACAGTGCTTACCCCAAGGTGCTTGATAAGACCTTCTTGCTGCATCTCTGCGAGCACGCTGAACGGCTCCGCTATCGAACCCGGCGTCGGGGCGTCGAAGCCACCGACCCGCAGATTGACGACATCGAGCGCGTCAACGCCGAGATTGGCGAGGTTGTCCTGTATGGCCTGGCGGAGCTGGTCGGGAGCGAGCGCTTTGGGCCAGTTCCCCTTCTCGTCCCGCCGCGCGCCCACTTTGGTGACGATCCGTAACTGCTCCGGATAGGGATGCAGTGCCTCTTTGATGAGTTGATTGGTGATATGCGGGCCATAGAAGTCGCTGGTGTCGATGTGGGTGATACCGAGATCAACGACTTCGCGCAGGACCGCGAGCGCCCCGTCGTGGTCTGCCGGCGGCCCGAAGACATGCGGACCAGCCAGCTGCATGGCCCCGTACCCCATGCGAGTAAGAGTGAGATCGTCGGCGAGCTTGAATGTGCCTCCGGGCAGTGTGGTGGACGTCATACGCTTCTTCCTGACAGCGACGGCTCCCCGTGGCTGAAGCCAGGGGAATTCCGCGCTCCCTGTTAATGGAGTACTTGTAGTCAGTATACCTCTCAGGTGAAGCGGGCCAACTTCAGTGGACCTTCCTCTCCCGCTTCGGGGAAGGTGGCAAGGCTCGCCGAGCCGGAGCGGATTCCCTACCCCAGTATCTTCCCATACAGCTCCTCGTGGCGGGCGCGGGCTTTCTGGTAAATCTCGTGATGCGCGAGGTTGGGCTGAAAGCTGCGGCCTTTGTAGAGGGGCGGGTCGGACAATTCAGCAATCAGGCCGAGGCTCTGGGCGGCGAAGAGGGCCGCGCCCCGGCTGGAGGCTTCGGCGATGCGGCTGGTGATGACGGGGACGCCGAACACATCGGCGATGATCTGAGTCCAGGCGGGGTCGTGGACGAGCGCGCCGCCGGAGACGATGATCTCAGGCCCCCCCCGCCCCCAATCCTGGGGGAGCTGGAGGATGAGGTCGCGGACGGCGGCGAACCGGTAGGCGACGGCCTCCAGACTCGCGCGCAGGATATCCAATGGCGTCGTGTGCAGGTTCATACCGGTGACGGCGGCGCGGGCGTGGACGTGCCAGCCGGGAGAACGCTCGCCGGCCCAGAAGGGCAGGACGGTGAGGCCGTGTGAGTCGGGGGCCATCGTCCCCAGGCGGCGTAGCTCCGCCTTGCGGTCACCGAGCTGCAGCGTCGCGTTCATCCAGGCGAAGACGTTGCCGCCGTTGGCGAACGCGCCGCCGATCAGGAATCGCTCCTTGTCCGCGCGGTAGCAGAACAGGCCGGGACGGATGTCCACGCGGTCGGCCCTGACCATGACTCGCATGGCCGCCGATGTGCCGACGTTGATGGCAATGCGGGTCCGGTCGGTCGCCCCGCTGCCGGCGTTGGAGCAGGCCCCGTCGCCCAGCGCCGGGAACCAGGGCAGGTCTGCCAGCGGACCGAGTGTACGGCGGAATTCTTTTGTCAGGCCGCGCTGGGCGTCGGCGCGGTCCACGAGCGAGTTCAACTGGTCCGTTTTGATCGGCAGGACATTGAGCGTCTCCGGGTCCCAGTCGGCGGCGTTGGCATTGAGAAGACCCGTGCCGGAGGCCATCGAGAGGCTGCATGACGCCTGGCCGAACAGGCGCAGGGCCAGGTACTCGCCGAAGGACATCCAGCGGCGGACTTTGCCGAAGTCGTCGGGCCGCGTCTCGTGCAGCCAGCGCAGCTTGGCGGGCCAGAAGGAGGGGTGCAGCTCGCAGCCCGTGCGGGCATGATACGCGGCGGGGTCAAGTTCCTGGCGGAGCCGCTCGGCCTGCGCCTGGGAGCGGGTGTCGGCCCAGGAGAGCACGGGGGTGACGGCGCGCCCATCGTCCCCCACCCCGACCAGCGAGTGCCAGAAGCAGGAGATGCCGACGCCCGCCAGGTTCGCCTTCGCGTCTTTGTCGGCCCCGCCCAGCAACTGCTTGACGCACTCCACGGTGCGGGCCAGCAGCATCTCGGCGTCGGCCTCCACGCCGCCATCGGCCGTGGTGCGCTGGGCATAGGGGATCTGCGCCTCCATGTCCGGCAGCGCGCGGCCCTTGGCATCAAAGAGCATGGCCCGAACGGATGATGTGCCCAGGTCCAGGGCGAGCAGCGTGGCTTTTTTCATCGGGGGCGGGTCCGTTTCTCGCAAAAAATCAGGTGAGGTCAATGCACCCCGTAGTGCAGCCACCACCAGTGATCGTTCATGGCGATGGTCAGGCCGTGAGAAAAAGGCCGAAGGATTTCCCACAGATCGTCCGGGCTGAAGTCGTTGTCAATGATCTCATATGTCGTCCCATCGGGGCGGTGGCGCAGGTCATAGGTGTCCGGCTCACCGGGTTTGCTGACGAGCCTGGCCTTGCTGCCCTCGCTGAACCGGTTAGCGCCCATGAAGACGACGCCCGCGCCGATCTTTCGGTGCAGGCCGGTCAGGAACTCCGAGTGCCGTGCGATGGGGATGTGCTGGAAGAAGTTCATCACCAGGCCAGCGTTAAAACGGCCCGATATGGCGGCCAGGTGAAAGGCGTCCGCTTCTGCGAACCTGAGCCGATTCGAGGGGACGCCTTTGAGTTCCGCCAGCCGCCGCGCCACGGCCAGCAGGCGCGGAGAGGCATCGGTTGCGGTGATTTGCTCGGCGGTGTCAGCGGCGAAGAGGCTCCAGCGCCCGTGGCCGCAGGCGACCTCAAGTACGCGCCGCTCCCGCAGGATTTCTTGCATCGCCAGCGCCGCCTCCCGCAGCCAGTGCCCCGACGTCCGATACGCCTCCTCCAGATTCGATAGATGCTCCGGGGCGCTCTGAGAATGCACGGGATTGTCGCTGTGGTCGTAATAGTCCCGCATCGTGCGGCTGTAAGCCGTAAAGTCCTTCATGGTTGGACCTCCAGGGGCCGATCCATCAATCGTCAGCGGACGCCCATGTGGAGGAGGGCGTAGGCGATCAGCAGGCCGGTGGCGGCGGTGATCCAGGCCCAGAGGGGCCAGCGGCCCCAGCCGCGCGGGTCGGCGTAGACGGCGACGCTTTGCAGGGCCAGCATCACCAGCGCCGGGGCCGCCGTCTGGATCAGGGCGAAGCGGGCGACGGGGCTGGTGTCGGTGGCGAAGGCCTGGGCCAGCGGGAACGTGCCCCTCAGGTTGAGACCCAGCAAGAAGAGCGCGAACAGGCGCGGCCCCCAGGTGGCGTCGGCGGCGACCGTCAGGGTGAACAGCGCACCGCAGAGCAGGACGGAGGCGGCCATGCCCGGCCACCGCAGCTCGGACGCCCAGCGGTGATGAATGACCGCCGGGGCGTACAGACCGGCGAGGGCGGGCAGCAGGCAGCAGACCAGCAGCGGCACGTACCACCAGAAGATGTCCGCCAGGCTCCGGCGGGCCGGGATGACTCCGGCGCGGACGGCGATCTCCCGGCGTCCGCCGCTCGTCTCCAGGACGACGGTTTCCCGGTACTCCGCGGGCGCGGCCCCGGCGTTCGCCGCCTCGGCGGTCAGGACGAGGCGCTGGCGCTGGCGCGTGGTGAAGGCGGGCGGGTCAACGCGCACCCAGCCGGGGGCGGCGGCGACGCGGCCCTGCAACGCCCCGCCGCCCGCGTTGCGCACCCACAGAATGGCGCTGCGCGCCTGCCCCTGCCGCAGCGTGCCGAAGTCCACCCGGTCGCTGCTCAGGACGGCCTGCGCGCCGGTCGTCTCGGCGCGTTGCCTTTGCAGGACGCGCTGCTGCGGGTGGTGCCGCAGGCCCTCTTCCAGAGCGAGCGCGGCGGCGGCGTTGTCGCCCCCGGCGCGCAGCGCCCCGGCCAGGTCCTGATGGTAGGCGGGTCGCGTCGGATCGAGACGGACGGCGCGGCGCAGCAGCGGGACGGCCTCGTGGAAGTGGCCCGCGCGGG
>JAFAZD010000257.1 GCA_019239955.1 Armatimonadota bacterium
GAACGTTACCTGGCCGCCGTTGGTGAACGTCGCGGACGTGGCGTTCAGGTAGTTGTCCGCCAGGTAGGCCACCTCGCTGGCGCGCTGGGACGCCGCCATCGCGCCCGTCGGGTTGTAGTCGCCGCTGACTAGGGCCGAGGCGAGGCCGCCGTTGTAGTAGGCGTCCGATGCGCTCTTGGTGGCGGCGGGGTCGGTCAGCAGGTGCTGCGTGTTGGCCGTGTAGTAGTCGCCCAGCTGGATGTCGTGCGTGAAGTCCACGCAGAAGATGTTGCTGATGGGGCCCTGGCCCTGCGCCGGCCCGAGCTGCGCCCGGTAGCGGCCCGCGTAGACGCCGAACGGCTGGCCGCCCGCACCGACCAGACCGACCACCTCCGAGCCGGACAGGTCATTGTTGAAGGTGAACACCGTGTCGGCGTGCGTCGCCCCCCCGCCGACGGTCGCCGCCAGCAGGGCCAGGCCCGCCAGCAGCCCTTGATGGGTTCGTACTGATTTCAATCTTTCACTCCCGTTTGAAGTGCATCGCCGGATGTCGTGCGCGGACAGGATACACAGAATTCGTGCCAACGTAACAGAAACTACGATAAACCGGCGTTTGTACGGGCGATCTCGCGCTGCTTAATGGCCCGCCGTGCGTGGGTAAATGGAAAGGTGGAGGCAGGATCATGAAAACCGTTGCGGAAGCGATGACGCCGTTGCCGGAGGCGCTGGACCCGGATGCCGGCATCCGCCGGGCCGCGCAGATGATGCGCGACGGTGACTATGGGGTTGTACCCCTCGTGGACGACCAGGGCGTGCTCGTCGGGGTCGTCACCGACCGGGACATCGTCGTGCGGGCCGTCGCCGAGGGGCGCGACGCGGACACGCCGGTGCGCCACTGCATGACGGACGACCCCGACACGGTGGCCCAGGACACGCCGCTGGAGCAGGCCATGACCGTGATGACGGCCCGCCAGGTTCGCCGCCTGCCGGTCGTGGAGAACGGGCGGCTGGTCGGGATGCTCTCGCTGGCCGACATCGCCGTCAGCGCCGCGCCGCCCGATGCGAAGGCCCAGGTCGTGGAAAGCGTCTCGGCCGGGGCCGGCGGCGACCTGAGCGAGTCGACCCAGACGCGCCTCCGCAACGCTTAGCGAGCCGAGCGCGGGCCTTGACAGCCGCCCCGATGTCAGGTATCATAGAGGCGTCGGCCCGGGTGGCGAAATGGTATACGCGCAACGTTGAGGTCGTTGTGGGGGAAACCCTGTAAGAGTTCGAGTCTCTTTCCGGGCACATTGGGGGAGCGAGGGATTGACATCCCTCGCTTTTTCGCTTATAACGTATGCTGTGAACCCCAAACAGATTGCCGCCGAGCGGGCGGTCACGTACATTCGGGACGGCATGGATGTCGGGCTGGGCACCGGCAGTACCGCCGCCTACGCCATCGCCGCCCTGGGCAAGCGGCTGCAAACAGAGCCGCTGCGCCTGCGCTGCGTCGCCACGTCCCTGGCGACCGAGGAGCTGGCCCGCGCGCAGAACATCCCCCTGGCCGCCTGGGACGACGTCCGCCGCCTGGACGTGACCATTGACGGGGCGGACGAGGCGGACCCGCAGTTCCGCCTGATCAAAGGCGGCGGCGGGGCGCTGCTGCGCGAGAAGATCGTCGCCGCCATCACCGAGGCGGAGATCATCGTCGTGGACAACAGCAAGGTCGTGCCGGCGCTCGGCGCGCACCCGCTGCCGGTGGTGGTCGTGCCGTTCGCCTGGCAGTCCACGCAGGCGCGGCTGCGGGAGCGGTTCGGCGTGGAGGCCCCGCCCCGGCTCGCCCCCGACGGCGGTATGTTCGTCAGCGACGACGGCTGCTACGTGCTGGACGCGGCCTTCGGCGCGCCCCTGCCCTCGCCCGACACCCTGGAGGCCGAGATCAAGAGCGTCATCGGCGTCGTGGAGAGCGGCCTGTTCCTGGGACACTGCCAGCGCCTCATCATCGGCCACCCCGATGGGCGAATCGAAGAGAAAGCCCCGCCGGGCCAGTGAGGCCGGCGGGGCTTTTCTCCTGGTGCTGCCTTACTGCGTGTCGGAGGCGAGGGCTTGCTGCACCTGGTCAATGGCCTTGTTGACCAGGTCCAGCGCCTGCTCGCGGTGGCCCTGGAAGTCATGGGCGGCGTTCTGCAGGTTGTTCTTGGCCTGGTTGAGATTGCGCAGGGCGCGGCGCAGTTCGGGGTGGCGCTCGCCGCGATGCTTGCCCGGATTATTCGGCGTGGTTACGGGCGGGGTGGGGACCTGGGCCGAGGCGGGCTTGACGGCGACTCCGCCGAATGTCAGCCCGGCCAATCCGGTCACGGCGGCCAGCGAGGCAGCGATCTTCTTCTGAGTGTTCATTGTTCCTTGTCTCCTTTGAGGGTTCAGGCACTGTGTTACGCCTTATGCTGCAATGGACGCAGGGAATACAGGAAAGTTCATTCCGCCCGGAAATGTTTCTCACGCTTTTTTCAGCGTCTCACCCGATAGGCGATGGCGCCCTCTACAGTAGGTGGGTCTTCCGGCCTCTCCGTTGCCGGGATTATGACGGAGGCCACATCGTGTGCTATAATAGCCGCTGGTTATGAAGATATTTGCCGCGATGGACATCGGCACCAACTCGGTGCGGCTGGGCGTGGTGGAGGTGCAGAAGGACTACACCTGGACGACGCTGGCGTCGCAGAAGCAGGTGGTGCGGCTCGGCGAGGGCGAGTTCGCCGCGCCCGCCGCGAAGCGCCGCAAGGAGGACGACGCCAACGGGCACCACCGGCTGACCGAGGAGGCCATCGCGCGCGGCGCGCTGGTCTGCGCCCGCTTCGCGGAGGTGGCGCGCGGCTTCGGGGCGGAGGAGATCGTCGCGCTGGCGACCGCCGCCGTCCGCGAGGCGGAGAACGGGGACGAGTTCGTTGAGAAGGTGCGCGCGCAGGCGGATCTGGACGTGCGGATCATCTCCGGGCAGGAGGAAGCGCGGCTGATCTATCTGGGCGTCCTCAGCGGGATCGAGCTGCCGTCGGGGGAGAGCGCCCTCATCATGGACATCGGCGGCGGCTCCACGGAGCTGATCGTCGGCGACGGGCAGGGTTATTCGTTCCTGGACAGCCTCCGCATGGGCGCGATCCGGCTGACGCAGGAGTTCCTCGGCGACGCCGCCGCGCCCGTTACGGCGGCGCAGTGGGCGGCGATGACCCGCCACGTCCGCAGCGCCCTCGCCCCCGCCTCGCGCGCCATCGCCCGCACCCGCTTCTCCGTGATGTACGGCTCCTCCGGCACCGCCCAAAATCTGGCCGAGATCGCGGCCAACGGCGGGACGGCTCCCGTCCCCACCTCCTTCCGCAACTACTCCCTGGCGCTGGCCGACGTGCAGGCGATCTCGCGGCGGCTGTGTTCCCTGCCCTTGGACCAGCGGCGGCGCGTCCCCGGCATCAACCCGGAGCGGGGCGACATCATCCTGGGCGGCGTAGCCATCCTCCAAACGACCATGGAGGCGGTCGGCGCGACCAGCATCCTGATCAGCGACCGGGCGCTGCGCGAGGGCATCGTCGTGGACCGCCTGATGCGGGAGACTTCCCCGCCCCCACTGGCCCCCCCGGAATTGGGGACCGGGGGGGCAGAGGCCGAAGGCGACCATGTTCTGGCCGGCGCGCGCCTCCGGTCCATCCGCAAGCTGATGCGGGCGACCAACGTGGACGAGGACCATGCCACGCACATCGTCCACCTGTCGCTGGCGCTGTTCGACCAGTGGAAGGCGCTCGGCCTGCACGACTACGGGCGGGCGCGGGAGCTGCTGGAATACGCCGCCCTGCTGCACGACGCCGGCTTTTTCGTCTCGCACACCGACCACCAGCAGCACTCGTATTATCTCATCCGCCACTCGGAGCTGCTCGGCTTCAACGACCGCGAGATCGAGATCATCGCCAACCTCGCCTTCTACCACCGCAAGGCCGCGCCGCGCCGCCGGCATCCGCAGTTCGCCAGTCTGGACGCCAAGACGCAGCGCGTGGTCCGGGTCCTCTCGTGCGCCCTGCGACTGGCGGAGGCGCTGGATCGGAGTCACCTGATGCTGGTCAAGAACGTCCGGTGCGAACGTCTGGCCCGGCCCGACCGAGTGCGGATGACCCTGGAGGCGTCGGCGGACGCGCAGCTGGAGCTCTGGGCGGCCCAGGCGCAGGCCGCCATCTTTGAGAAGACCTTCGGCCTGCCGCTGGAGGCCCGTGTCGCGCAGGCGGGGACCAGTTGAGGCGGCGGGCCGAGGGAAACAAATTCTCACCTATTCCGGTATGATAGGCTAGCAAAGGAAAGGCAGACGCCATGACACGAACATTACGCAACATCCTCTGGGGCCTGGCGGCCCTGCTGGCGGTGGGCCGGCCGGCGGACAAAGCCGGGGCCGATCCCCTGCCCGTCGGGGCGGCGGCCCCAACCTACAGCCTGCCGGATCAGAACGGCAAAGGGCACACGCTGGCGAAGGATCGGGGGCACGTCGTCCTGCTGGCGTTCTACCCGGCGGACTTCACCGGGGGCTGCACCCTGGAGGCGCACTCGCTGACGGCGGCCTACAAGGACCTGAAGGCCCAGGGCGTGCGCGTCTACGGCGTCAGCGTCCAGGACTCGAAGTCGCACAAGGGGTTCTGCTCCAAAGAGGGCATTCCCTACACTCTGCTGGCCGACACACAGAAGACGACGTCGCAGTCCTACGGCGTCCTGATGCCGCAGGGATTCGCCAACCGCGTCACCTACATCATCGGCAAGAACGGCAAGATCGCCTACGTGGACCCGAACGTCAACGGCCACCTGATGACCTGCGGCCGGGACTGGTCGGACTGGCTGAGGGCGCACCCGCAGGTGCTGGGCAGCCGCCGCGCCGACGCTGGCCCGACGACCGTGGCGGCATTCCTCCTGGAGCGGGCCACGCCGTTGTACACCGCGACTCTCGGACAGCCCGCGCCGACCTTCGCGTTGCCCGAAGTAGCGACGGGGCGGACGACGTCATTGAAATCGCTGGAGAAGGGCAAGAAGGCGACCGTGGTGATGTTCATCGCCACCCGCTGCCCCGTCTCCAATTCCTACAATGACCGCATGGTCGCCCTGGCGGGCAAGTACGCGGCGCAGGGCGTGGCCTTCGTCGGCATCAACGCCAACCAGACGGAGCCGGTCAAGGAGTGCGCGGATCACGCCAAGCAGCACCACTTCCCGTTCCCCGTGCTCAAGGACGCCGATGACGCCGTCGCCGACGCCTACGACGCACACGTGACGCCGGAGACATACGTGATTGACGCGAAGGGCACGCTGGTCTACCACGGGCGCATTGACAACGACATGGACCCGGCCGACGTCAAGACGCACGACCTGGCGGACGCGCTGGACGCCGTGCTGGCCGGCAAGCCCGTCGCCGTGTCCCGGACCAAGGCGTTCGGCTGCACGATCAAGCGCGGGAGGTGATTATGCGGCGGAACGAGCCGTCAGAGGCACAAAGAGTCACAGCGAATGAATTCGCCGCTCCGGGCGAAGACGCCGAGTGTCACCCCAATAAAGCCTTCGCCTGCGCGGACACAAGGAAGTATCTGTCTTGTCTCCGCGCAGGCGGAGACTCGGCTGCAGGCCGGGAGCGGCGAATTCATTCGCTGAATACTCCGGTGCCTCGTC
>JAFAZD010000111.1 GCA_019239955.1 Armatimonadota bacterium
ATTTCAGAATGCCCCGCTCTCGCCTATGGACCTGGTTGCCCTGCAGCGCGCTGGTCCTTGGCGCGCTCGCTCCGGCATCAGCGCAGCCCCCGTCCGCCCCGCATCCGCCGATTCCGGTCCACTTTACGCTGGCAAAGCCCGGCTACGTCACCCTGATCATTGAGGACGCGCAGGGGAAGCGTGTGCGTAACCTGGTCAGCGAGACCAAATTCGCGGCGGGCGCGAACACCGTCTGGTGGGACGGGCTGGACGACCTGGGGCGCGACCCGGACGCGGCGCGGCACGGCGTCTACTCCGTCCCCGGCCGGATGGTCCCGGCGGGGACGTACCGCGTCCGGGGCCTGACGCACGGCCAACTGGCCGTGCGCTACGTGATGACGCCTTACACCCACGGCCGGCCCCCCTGGAACAACGGGCGGCGGGACAGCGAGTGGCTTGCCAACCACACGCCGCCGCAGGGGGTCGTCTGGGTGCCCCAGCGCGACGCCGACCAGGGCGCGGGCGGCGCGTCGCCCGGCGGCAAAATCCTGGTCGGCTCCTACGTCACCGAGGGCGGCAACGGCCTGGCCTGGCTGGACATGAGCGGGCGCAAGCGGTACGGCCAGATGTGGCTGGGCGGCGTCTGGACCGGCGCGCCCTTCCTCGCCTATGACGCCGGGGCACACCCCGTCCCCGGAACCTACGCCTACACGGCCTCGGCCTGGGACAACGAGCTGCGCCTGCACGCCATGATGACCCTGGCGAGCAAGGCGAGCGGCCCGCGCGACACGCGCTTCGGCTACGGCGACGACCGACCGGTGCTGACGCCCACCTGGAAGTTCCCCGGCGCGGGCGGCGCGTGGAACGCCACGTCCGACCTGGCCGCCGTCAGCGGCCTGGCCGTGCGCGACGGCTTGTTAGTTGCCGCCCTGCCCAAACTGAACGAGCTGCTCTTTGTTGACGCCCGCGCGCAGAGGGCTTTGGGCACGGCGTCGCTGCCCGACCCGCGCGGGCTGGCCTTTGACGCCCAGGGCCGTCTGCTGGCGCTGTCCGGCAGGACTCTGCTCCGCTACAAACTGCCCGCGGACCTGACGGCGGCGCTCTACACCGGCCCCTCCAACGGCAATCAGTTGTCTGCCGACGGCTGGACGGCCACCGCGCGCGACAACGCCAAAGACGCGCCGCTGGCCCTGGACGGCAATGGCGACACGCGCTGGAGCACCAATGCGCCCCAGACGCCGGGGCAGTGGTATCAGGTGGACATGGGCCACCCCCGGACGTTCACCTATCTGGTCCTGCACGGCAGCAAGAACGCCCCGGACAACTACCCGCGCGGCTACGAGGTGTCCGTCTCGGAGGACGGACAGAATTGGGGCAGGCCGCTGGCGACGGGCCGGGGGACGCAGGCGGACACCGTCATCGCCGTTCCCCGCACCACCGCCCGCTACGTCCGCATCACCCAGACGGATCGGGAGCCGGCGCACGTCTGGAGCATCAACGACCTGGAAATCTACGACAACCCGTCCCATGCCCTGCCGGGAGGGGAGACGGTGGTGGCCCAGGGCCTGGAAGATCCACAGGGGCTGGCGCTGGACGCGCAGGGGAACATCTACCTCAGCGACCAGGGGGCGAGTCATCAGGTCAAGGTGTTCGCGCCCAACGGCCGGTTCCTGCGCGCCATCGGGCACCCCGGTGCGCCGAAGGCGGGGTCGTATGATCCGATGCACATGAACCACCCCGCTGGCATCACCATAGATGGACAGGGGCGGCTGTGGGTGACGGAGAACGATTTTCAGCCCAAGCGCGTCTCGGTGTGGGACGCCCGGACCGGGGCGCTGCTTCAAGCCTTCTACGGGCCGCCCATCTACGGCGGTGGGGGGCAACTGGACCCGCACGACCCGACGCTGTTCCGCTACATGGGCATGGCCTTCCGACTGGACCCCAAGACCGGCGACAGCCGCCCCATTGACGTCTTCTACCGCCGCCGGGACGACGACCCGCTGCTGGGATCGGACTGGGCCCCGTTCCCGCAGACGGCGCTCTACGCCCACGGGCGCACATACCTGACCAACTGCTTCAACGTCAGCGCCACCAACGGAGCGGACTACGCCCTCCTATGGCAGATGCAAAGCGACGGCACGGCACGCGCCGTCGCCGCCCTGGGCCGCGCCAACGCCTGGCCGCTGCTCAAGACGGCCCCCTTCCGCGGGCGCTGGCCGCAGGGCGTGAACCCCGACGGCGGCGACTGGTGGTACGGCGAGGGCATGGCCCACAATGGGACGCTGTTCATCTGGAGCGACCTCAACGGCGACGGCCGGGTGCAGCCCGCCGAGGTGCGCTTCCTGAAGGCCGCCACCGGCCAGGTCACGGTGACGCCGGACCTATCCTTTGTGGACTCGCGCGTGGACGGCAAGGCGACGCGCTACGCGCCTGTGCGCTTCACCCCGCGCGGCGTGCCTGTCTACGACCTGGCGCGCGGCCAGGCCCTGACCTCCGGCACACAGGACCCGCTCTCCACCGGCGGCGATCAGGCGCTGGTCTGCCGGGACGGCTGGACGGTGCAGTACCCGCCGTCCCAGCCATTCAGTGCCATGAGTCTGGGCGGCAGCCACCACGGCACCCCTGTCTGGTCCTACCCGAACCTGTGGCCGGGCCTGCACGCCTCGCACGACGCCCCGATGCCCGACCGCCCCGGCGAGGTCATCGGCGCGACCCGCCTGCTGGGCCAGACGGCCACGCCCAAAGGCTCGGACGCGGGCGAGATCTGGGCGATCAACGGCAACAAGGGCAATGTCTACCTGTTCACCACCGATGGCCTCTTCGTGGCGACTCTGTTCCAAGATTGCCGCCTCAAGGCCTGGGACGCCCCCCAGGCCGTGCCCGGCATGGACATGAACGGCTACAGCCTGCAAGAAGAGTCGTTCTGGCCGTCCATGACCCAGACGACGGACGGGCGAATTTATTTGGTCGGCAACAGCAGCGTCCTGCGTCTGGAAGGGCTGGAAAGCGCCCACCGCCTTCCCGCGCAGACGCTCACGATCACGCCCCCAATGCTGGCGGCGGCCCACTCCTACTTCGTCCAGCAGGAGCAGGCGCGCCAGCAGGCCCAGGCACGGGCCGAGAAGCCGCTGACCGTCGCCTTGCGCGCCGACGCCCCCACGGTGGACGGCAAGCTGGACGAGTGGCCCAAAGAGGCTTTTGTCCCGATTGACAACCACACCTCGGCGGCGCTGGCCGTCTCCGGCGACCGCCTCTACGCCGCCTTCCAGACCGGCGACGCCGGGCTGCTCAACAACAGCCCGGAGGCCCTGCAGAACCTGTTCAAGACCGGAGGAGCGCTGGACATCATGCTGGAAGCCATCCCCGGCGGCGAGCGCCTGCTGGTCACGCAGGTGAGCGGCAAAACCGCCGCCGTGCTGTACCGCCCGCACGTGCCCGGCACGACGACAGAGCCGGTCAAGTTTGTCAGCATGCTCGGCATCAACAAGACGGTCACGATGGACCGGGTGGATGACGTCAGCGACCAGGTGATGCTGGCCGGCGACGGGCAGGGGAACTACGAGTTCTCCGTGCCGCTGTCCCTGCTGTCGTTCTCCTCGCAGCCGGGCCGGACGCTCAATGGCGACGTGGGCATCTTGCGCGGCAACGGCCACCAGACCCTGCAGCGCGTCTACTGGCACAACAAGTCCACGGGCCTGGTCTCCGACCTCGCCTCCGAGGCCGAGCTGACGCCCCAGCTCTGGGGAACGTTCACGTTAGATGTAGATGCTCCGATGGAGGGAAAGGGGACGCGGCAAGAGAAGAGGGCGCCGCAAGCAGCGCCCCTACAGTTCCGCTGTTCCGCGCCGGGACACCGGGCATCTCCCGGCTCACGGACGGCTCTTCCGCCCACACAGCCGGTGGATGAGAAGATGTTCCTCATCATCGGCCAGGATCAGGGCCGTCAGCCGGGCCTGTTCGGCCACATCGCAGGCGTCGGCCAGGGTCATCTCGACGATCAGATTGCGGCGCGTCTCCATCCGGCGGGCGAATCGGCGCGCATTGCCGGCCTGGGCGAAGCAGGCCAGGCAGCGCGCTCCCTCAGCGTAGACGCAGCCGTAGGAGTTCGTCGGCAGGTGATGAACCAGGTGCAGCGTGTGCGGGAAATGGCGGCGGGTCAAGAGCGGCCTCCTGTTCCGATATGTCTTGCCGCTATTGTGACGCAAATTGCCCCATTACGCCAACCGCACTGTTACTGGTTTTTGTGATGTTTAGTTGATTTTGACTGCTTGTGTTTGATAACAATGTGACTAGCTGGTACAACGGCGGGCTGGGGCGGGGAGGCGCCGGGGCGCAGGGACGGGTAGCAGAGCCAAAGCGTGTTCAGGTCACGCGCTGTGACGGCCCGGTGCGGCGCGGGCAGGGGGGTGCCGTCCGGCCGGATCAGGCGCATCGTATCCGGGGACATCAGATCATCCGGGCCGTCGCTGTGGCCGTTGATGCCCAAAGCGTGCCCGAACTCGTGCGCCGCCGTCTGCGTCAGCTCGTCCGGCGACACCCCCGCCGTCGCCAGCGTCATGTCCGCCCGCGCCAGCACGGGGCCCTCGTGGCGCAGGTCCGTGTGGCCGACCGCGCCGGGGTGGCCCGGCACGGTCGGCTCCAGGTCGAAGGTCACCACGATGTCCGCCCGCGCCGGATCGCTCACCAGCTGATAGCGAATCGCGCCGGCGGTCGCCTGCACCCACTCGCCGAAGCCCGCCAGCGCGCTCCGCTCCCGCTCCGGCGTCGCCGCGCTGTCCATCACGACGCACACGCGCACCGGCATCCGCGCCCAGTGCAGGAGCGACACCATCTGCGGCGCGTGCGCGTAGTCGGGCGCAAGCGCGCACAGCCAGGGGCAGAGGGCCAGACCGAGAAGAACACTCAGAAAGAACGGCTTGACGTATCGCATGATGGATGATGATACGCAAATCACCGGCGATACGTCACTGACCGAGGCGACGGTGACGGTCGGCGAGCGTCTCTGGCGGATCGTGGAGGCGGCCAGCCATGAGGACCTGGTGGCGCGGGTGGAGACGGAGGCGGATTTGCAGGCGTTCCCCTACGGCCTGCTGCTCTGGCCATCGGCGGTCGCGCTGGCGGAGCGGCTGGCGGCCGAGCCGGAACTGGTGCGTGGGAAGCGGGTACTGGAACTGGGTGCGGGCGTGGGGCTGCCGGGTTTGGTGGCGCAGAGTCTGGGCGGCGTGGTGACGCAGACGGACTACCAGCTGGCCCCGCTGGCGCTGGCGCGGGAAAACGCCCGGCGCAACGGCATCGCGGGCATCGTGATCTGCGAGGGCGACTGGCGGCGCTTCCCGTCGCTGCCGCCGTTCGACGTGGTGCTCGGCTCGGACGTGCTGTATGAGCGCGCCATGCACCCGGCGCTGCGCGCGCTGTTGCCGAGGGTGCTGGCGCCGGGCGGCCTGCTGCTGCTGTCCGACCCGCTGCGCCCGCAGGCCGCGGTGTTCGTGGACGAACTGGAGTACGCCGGCTGGCGGGTGGGAATGGCCGGAACGACAGTCGCCTGGCGGGGGGAGCGTCAGGAAATCGCGCTCTTCACCGCCAGGCGACCCTGAATGCCGGAGCCGGCGTGTTCAGTCAGTACCAGTGGCCGTGGCTGTGTTCGGCCTCCTCGTTGTGCCGGAAGGCGTCCGCGCTGAGCGGCGCCATCGAGCACAGCGACGCGCGATCCCAGGCCCGCGAGTCGTTGCGATTTGCAAACAGGGCGCGCAGGCAGGCCAGCGCCCGCCGCGCATCGGTGATCAGAACTTCCTTGATCTCTTTCATGTCCGTACTTTCCTTTCTTGTCCTACTTCTCCTCATCCGTCGGGCCGGCGGTGGCTCGGATCAGGGCGCGTATCTGGCGCTGCAGCAGCACGCGCCGCTTGGGCGGGACTTCGGCCAACTCGCGCGCGACCAAGTGCAGCCACTGCTGCTCCTGGGGCGCTGCCGCCGAATCCGTCGCCCCCAGCGTCTTGGCGAATTCATGCTTGCCCGCATAGCGCAGCCAGTCCGCCGCCGACTCGCCGATGGAGGCGGCGAATTTGATCAGCGTCTTCTCCGCCGGGGCCTTGCCCCGCGCCATGTCGGCGATCTGGTTGTAGCCGATGTCGAGTCGCTCGCCCGCCGCCCGCGCCGACAGCGGCTTGCCGGGCGCGCCCATCTCGGCCAGCACCCGCAAAGTCTGCCGCTGCAGCTCGTCGCTTTTTGCCATTGTCCTCGCTCAATCCCCTCGCGTTTCCGATTATACCATGATTATAACTTGTTGTCAACAGAATTGCCACTGTCAACAACAACAGATTTTCCGGCAAGGTTCCCCACCTCCGGTTCGCTGTCACCTCAGGGGGAACCGTAGACCGCCGCCGGCTGGTCCCATTCGGGATCGGTGGCGAGGCGGATGTAGGCCACCTGCCCCGTGTGGTAGCACTCCTCCCACGCCCGCCGCGCCAGCAGCGTCCCCGCCCGCACCCGCTCCCGGCCCAGGAACCAGTCGCCGCCCGCGACGGCGATCTCGGCGTCCAGCGGCATCGCGGCGAACCGGGTCCGCAGCCGCCCGTAATCTCGCCTCGCGGCCGCCTCGAACAGCGCCTGGACGCGGGCCACATCGGGCACGTCCCGCGCCAGTTCCTCCTCCAGCGCGGTCTTGTCCTCGTATGTCTCGCTGAGATGGCGCAGGATTTCTCGGATGGAGCGGCAGACGGGCGAGGGCGTCCAGTCCCACTGGTGCGGGAGCAGGCCGTTCAGGTGGGCCAGGAAGAACCTGAGCGCCCCATGCATGTTGTCCACCAGATCGTCGAGTTCCACAGAGGTCGTCCCCGAAAAAGAATGTAGGGGCACGGCGCGCCGTGCCCCTACCCATCAGCGCCCGCGTCAGCCGCCCTGCTGCGGTCCTTTGAGGATCGTGTCAATCCGCGCCAGGTCGTCCGGGGAGAGCTTAATCCCCGCCGCCTTTGCGTTCTCCCGCACCTGCTCGGCACTGGTCGCGCCGATGATGGGAGATACCATCGTCGGCTGGTGCAGCAGCCACGCCAGCGCGAGCTGCGAGAGCGTCGCCCCCCGCTCCTGCGCAAACGCCGCCAGCGCCTTCAGCGTCGGCTGCGCCTCCCGCACGCGCTTCTCAAAGTCCGCGTTGCCCGCCGCGCGGCTGCCCTCCGGGATCGTGTCGCCCAGGTACTTGTCCGAGAGCAGGCCCTGCGCCAGCGGCGAGTAGGGGATCTGGCCGATGCCTTCCTCCCGGCAGCGCGGGATGACGCGCTCCTCGATGCCGCGCCCCAGCATGTTGTAGTAGTTCTGTAGGGAGATCGCCTTGTTCAGCCCCAGCTTCTCCGAGATGCGGGCGCACTCGGCGATCATCTCAGCATCGTAGTTGGACCAGCCGAAGTAGCGAATCTTGCCCGCCCGCACCAGGTCGTCCAGGGCGCGCACGGTCTCCTCGGCGGGCGTGTCCCGATCTATGCCGTGGATCTGGTACAGGTCAATGTAGTCGGTCGCCAGGCGGCGCAGCGAGTCGTCGCAGGCGTCCAGGATGTGCTTGCGGCTCGCGCCCTCGCCGTTGGGGCCGTCCCACATACGC
This sequence comes from Armatimonadota bacterium, assembly GCA_019239955.1. Lineage (GTDB taxonomy): Bacteria > Armatimonadota > Armatimonadia > Armatimonadales > Capsulimonadaceae > JAFAZD01. Next base: position 7,571 of record JAFAZD010000111.1, read on the forward strand.
CAGCGGCACTTGGTGGCGATTACGAGCTGGCGGCGGTCCTTGCCCTTCATCCAGCGCCCCATCACCTCCTCGGCCTTGCCGCCCGCGTACACGTCGGCGGTGTCGAAGAAGTTGATGCCGGCGTCCACGGCGGCGTCGAGCACGGCGAAGGTCTGCTCGTCAGCGATCCGGTCGCCGAAGTTGATCCAGGCCCCCAGGCAGATCTCGGAGACCTTCAGCCCCGAGCGGCCCACCCTGCGGTAGTTCATGGCGTTGTCCTTCTTTCTCTCCGTCCGATGACGGTGTTCGGGCACACCCGCAACGGAGCGCCCCGCATGTTCAGTATACCTGCCGCAGAACGATCTGAGTAGATAGGAGCAGACTTTCCCGGACGTTTGGCCGGGCGCGTCGCCTGGGAAACTGTGTCCATAACGCCCCCCGCAGGGAAAACCCAATGGCACCTCAGACACCGCCGACGCAGGTCGACAGCACTCCCATCCTGCTGTCGGCCCTTTATCTGTGTCGGACACGGACATCGTTTACATCGTCATCGGCGTGGTGCCACCCCTGCCTGATCGGTTGCTGTTATACAGCTTCCTTCGGGCATAGGGAGGTCATCACCTTTTTCTCAATCCAATTCGCTGTCGAGCAATGACGGAGGCGTCGTTGCGTGCCGAGAGTCATCAGTCAGTGGCACGCGTGTGACGAGCACGCGGTCACCTTCTACGCTGATTGTGCCTTCTACGCCTTCGGTAACACCCTCATATCGAACGGTGCCATTCAGAGTATAACCCCACGGTCTGAGGAAGTGCAGGATCAGGTACTCTAGCCAGGGGCCGTAGTAGTAGAACTTCTCGGCCCCGTCCCATTCTAGCCCCGCGCCGTCCTCAGTGGGCACCCACTGGCAGTATAGGGTAGGCGGCTTATCATCAAGACCTACCCGCCCCTGCTCGTCCTCATGCTCAGTGTCGGCGAACTCCTCCAAGATAGCCTTATGTTCAGGCGTCAAGAGGCGATCCAGCATGAATCTGCCGTGGAAGTTTGTTCTCAGGCCCATTGCCCCGTCTCCATTCAGCCGCAATCGTTCAGCAATACCGAGCCGCGATTGTCGTCCTCAACGCCGATCTCCCCGTAGTCGTGGGGAGTGGCCGTCATATAGGCGCGGGTGCGGCCAGCGTAGCCTAACAGTGCGATGGAGGGATACTCGCCGTCTCCCTCGCCGTCGTCATCGTAGAGCCTGATTTCGACGCGGGTGCGGCCCTTTTGATCACAGACGACGATGTTCGGTGTCTGATCCTCGCGCAACCCAATCGAGACGCCGACGCTGCCCCTGGCCCGCATACTGTTGGGCATTAAAGATGGGTTGCCCATCTTTAATGCCCAACAGTATGCGGGTGCGCCCTTCGGTGTCAACCACCTGAAACTGTTGGGCCTGCACCGTATGCGAGTTCTCGTTCATACCGACCTCCACGCTCATCTCTCAAGTCAGTCTTTTTATTCCTGCCCGCGCGCTCAACGGGTGCCCATCCGAGGAACAGACATTCTCCCCCTTTCGGATGGTATCCTACGCAGATTTCAGGATACCCCCTGGCATCACCAAACTGTTTGCGCCCGCCTGATGAATGATTAGGCGGGCGCGGCGGGGATGCTCCCACAAGCCACCATCGCCCCGTGCGGGTATACTCATTGGCAGCGGGCCTCATTTACGGGAACGGCTTCCACCGAGATGTTAGAAAGTATGGCGTTGGATACTAGAACGCGAATCAAAATCTGCGGCATCACGAGTTGGGAGGATGCGAAGGCCGCCGTGGACGCCGGGGTTGACATCCTCGGCTTCGTCTGCGAGGAGCACAGCCCGCGCCTGATCGCCCCCGATGTCTTCTGCGAGATCGCCGCGCGTCTGCCGGAGCGCATCGGACGCGTCGGGGTGTTCGGCAGCACGACGGACTATCGCTGGCGGCTGGAAGGCCGGGGCCTGCTGCCCCTGTTCCATCAGATACAGTACACCCATGACAGCCTCTGGACGGACATCATCCGCGAGAACTGGGACATGCGCCGCAAGGTCAAGGCGTTCCACCTGACCTCGGACCGGGACCTGCGCCGAATCGCCGGCTACAACGGCCTGGTGCAGTCGTTCCTCATCAACGCCCATGTCCCGGAAGGGGACTCCTACGGCTGGGAGCTGGCCCGCGAGACCCACCAGTACGGCAAGCGCCTGTACCTCGCGGGCGGCCTGACCCCGGACAACGTCGCCCGGGCCGTCGCCCGCGTCCGCCCCCATGCCGTGGACGTGACCGTGGGCGTCGAGGCCGCCCCCGGCGTCAAGGACCCTGACAAGATGCGCGCCTTCGTGCGGGCTGTCAGGAGCGTGGCATGAGTTTCCTGCGACTGCCCTTTTTTGATGCCGTCGCCGACGCCGAGACCATCCTGCTCGCCGGGGCGGGCGGCGGTTACGACATCTTCTGCGGCCTGCCCCTCTACTTCGGTCTCCGAAGCCGTGGTAAGACGGTGCATCTCGCCAATCTGTCCTTCTCGCGCCTGTACGCCACGAAGGGCAAACGGCTGGGGACGGCGCTGGTGGAAGTCACCGCCGACATCCAGAGCGCCCTGCCCTACTTCCCGGAGTTGCACCTGGCCCGCTGGCTGAAAAAGCAGGGGGAGCCGGGCGTCATCTACGGCATTGATCGCACCGGCGCACGGCCCATCGCCGAGGCCTATCGGACGCTGCAGGAACGCCTGAAGCCGGACGCGGTCATTCTGGTGGACGGCGGGACGGACAGCCTGATGCGCGGGGACGAGGCGGGGCTGGGCACGCCGGAGGAGGACATCGCCAGCATCGCCGCCGTGGACGCGCTGGACGTGCCCGCCAAGCTGCTGGTCTGCCTGGGCTTCGGCGTGGACACCTTCCACGGCGTCTGCCACGCCCAATTTTTAGAAGCCGTCGCCGAGATCACCCGCGCCGGCGGCTTTCTGGGCGCGTGGAGCCTGACCCGCGAGATGCCGGAGGTCCAGCGCTACATCGAGGCGGTGGACTACGTGCAGGGCATCATGTTCAACAACCCCAGCATCGTCTCGTCCTCCATCGTGTCCGCCATCGAGGGCCGGTTCGGCGACCATCACCGCGTCTACCGCACCGAGGGCAGCCAGTTGTTCATCAATGCCCTGATGACCCTCTACTGGAGCTTCCGGCTGGACCCCGTTGCCCGTCGCATTCTGTACCTGGACCAGATTCGTGACACCGAGACCGGGCACGACCTGAGCCATGCCATCGGAGTATTTTACACCCTGCACGACAGCAAGCCCTGGGTAGATCTGCCCATGTAATGGCGTTTGCATGGTAAAATAGGGCCAGGATGATGACCGACTTCACCCAGCCGCTCACGGACCCCGAACGCCTGTCGGCCCTGGACGACACGGACCTGCTGGACAGCGCGCCGGAGCCGGCTTTCGACCGCTTCACCCGGCTCGCCGGAAAACTCCTCCACGCGCCCGTCGTGCTGGTCTCGCTCGTCACGAAGAATCGCCAGTTTTTCAAGAGCAGCGTCGGCCTGCCCCATCCCGTGGCCTCCGTGCGGGAGACCCCGCTGTCGCACTCCTTCTGCCAGCACGTCGTCCAGTCCGGGCAGCCCCTGATCGTCGCCGACGCGCGCGAGGATCCGCAGTTGTGCGAGAACCTCGCGGTCGCCGACCTCAACGTCCGTGCCTACGCGGGCATCCCGCTGACCACCGCCGACGGGCACACGCTTGGCTCCTTCTGTGCCATTGACATGCAGCCGCGCGCCTGGACCCCAGAGGAGGTCGCCACCCTGGAGACCCTCGCCGATGCCGTCCTGACGGAGATCGAGCTGCGGGTCGCGGCGACGCGGGCGGAGCGTCAGGCCCAGGAGGCGGAGCGGGAGCGGCGGGAGAAGGCGGCCCTGCTGGAGTCCACCGCGGAGGGCATCTACGGCATGGACAGGGACGGGCGGTGTACCTTCATCAATCCGGCGGCGGCCCGGATGCTGGGCTACCCGCCCGCAGAGGCGCTGGGCCGGGACATGCACCAGCTCATCCACCGCCACCGCCCCGATGGCTCCGCGTACCCGGCGTCCGACTGCCCCATCTCGCGCGCCGCCCGGAGCGGGCTGGCCTGCCGGGTGGAGGACGACGTCTTCTGGCGGCGGGACGGCGTCGCGCTCCCCGTGGATTACTGCTCTTCCCCGCTGATGGATGACGGGGTCACGCTGGGGGCCGTGGTCGCCTTCTCCGACATCACGGAGCGCAAGCGGGCCGAGGCCGCCGTCCGCGCCTCCTGGGAGCGGGACCGGCGCGTGGCCGAGACCCTGCAGCGCGCCATCCTGCAGGACGTGGTCGAGGACCGCTTTGCGGGCCTGTCGGTCGCGGGCTGTTATCAGCCGGCGTGGCAGGAGGCACGCATCGGCGGCGATTTCTTCGATGCCTTCGCATTGGACGGGGGCAAGGTCGCGTTCGTGGTGGGGGACGCCTCGGGCAAGGGACTGGGCGCGGCGGTCCGCACGGCAGAGGCGAAGTTCGCCCTGCGCGCCTTCCTGCGCGAAGGGGCCGCGCCCGACGCGGCCCTGGCGCGACTGAACAATCTGCTCTGCGCCGCGCAGCGGCTGGAGGCGCGGGACGAGGACGCCTTCATCGTGCTGACACTGGCCGTCGTGGACGCCGCGACGGGGCAGGCCATCTTCAGCACGGCGGGCGCTGAGCCGCCCCTGATCCTGCGGGCCCACGGCGGCCATGATATCGTGCAGGCCAAGGGCATCCCCGTCGGCTTCCTGGCCGATCAGCCCTACACCCCGCAGGCCCTGCGGCTGGATCGGGGCGACCTCGTCCTGCTGGCGACCGACGGGATCACCGAGGCGCGGCGGGGGTCGGAGTTCCTGGGCTACGACGGCATGGCCGAGTTGGCGGGCCGCGCCGCCGCCTCGTCGGCCTCGCTCCCGGAGGCCGCCCGGGCGATCTTCGACGGGGCGCACGCCTTCGCGGGCGGCGTACTCCATGACGACGCCTGCCTGCTCCTCATCCGGCGCGCGTGACCCCGCGGCGTTCACAGCCAGCACGGGGGCGGCGGGGCGTGATTCTGCTCGATGACCACCGTGGTCCCGCTCCGCCCCGTCAGCAGGGAGATTTTGTCCGCGCTCTGGAGCATGATCCAGAAGCCGTGCCCGAAGGAGCCCTGCGTACTCCAGCCGCGTTCCAGCGTGGCCTTCGGGAGCGCGTCCATCGCAATGCCGCCCCCGCAGTCGGTGATCCGGACCTGCACCTTGGCCTGATTGCCGGAGCCTGAGGCCCGAACCTCGCCTTCGCTCTCCGTCCCGTGCTGGACCGCGTTCATGGCGGCCTCGCCGACCGCCGCCCCGAGGTCGTCGCGCCGCCGCTCGGACAGTCCGCACGCCGCAGCGGCGGCCTCGGCCTGCCGCCGCAGGGCGCGGACGCCGCCCGGTGCGGTGAGGGAGACTTGCCCCATCAGCGCGGGCAGCGGGGTCGGCAGGTCGCCCTCGGTCTGGCAGAGCAGCAGCTTGCCCCCCGTCACCGACGAGAAGATGTCCCGGAGCAGCGCCCATTGATGCGCCGTCGCTGTCTCCAGGGCCTCCTCCATGCGCCGCCGCTCGGTGATGTCGGTCTGAACCCCGATGAAGTGGGACACCCGCCCCCCCGCGTCGCGCACCGGCGAGATCGAGAGCTGGTTCCACCACAGCGACCCATCCCTCCGGTAATTCTTGAGGACGACCTGGCAGTCGCGTTCGCTCTCCAGGGCGGCACGGGTCTCCTCGACGTATTCCGCGTCCGTCCCCGGCCCCTGTAGGAAACGGCAGTTGCGCCCCAGGGCCTCCTCCGCCGAGTAGCCCGTGATCGCGGTGAACGCCGGGTTGCAGTAGATGATGGGGCAGTCGGGCTGCCGGGCGTCGCAGATCACGATGCCGTTGCTGGCGGCCGCCATCGCCCGCTCGCGCAGACGCAGCGCCTCCTCCGCCAGCCGCGTCTGCCGCTCGGCCCGCTGAAAGCGGATGGCGGCCTGAAGGCAGCGGGAAAGCGAGGCAGGCGAAAAATTGGGCTTGGCGAGATAGTCAGTCGCGCCCGTCCGCATGGCCTCGACGGCGAGCGGCTCATCCCCCTGGCCGATCAGAAAAATGACGGGCGTGGTGCGACCGCCGGCGCGCATCGCCCGGAGGAGGGCCAAGCCGTCACCGTCCGGCAGGCGATGGTCCAGAAACGCGCAGTCGTACTCGCCCCGACTCAGGGCGACATGCGCGGCGGCGCAGTCGCCGGCCTCCTCCATATGGACCTGAAACCCGTCGGGTGAGTCGGACAGCGCCCGCCTGACCGCCATGCGATCAACGGCGTCATCGTCCACAATCAGTACTTTCAGTGTGTCTTTCATGCTTCTTGCCGCAATTTGTATGCCAAGAAATTACCGGCCCGGCGAGGCTATCTCTCTCTTCTCTTACCACAATAGCACTGATCCTAACCTCCAGGCCGGTTGGTCATCTCTGCCCGAGCCATTACCCGTTTCCTGTCGGGAGGGAGTATACTAACGGCAGCACCCCTTATTCCGGTGAGAATTGCTCCGGTGGACACTAACAAAACCGCACTGACGGTCAGGACGCTGCTGACGGTCCCGCAGGCGGCGAAGCGGCTGGGCATCACCCAGCGGCGGCTGCGCGCACTGCTGGCGCGGCCCGAATACGCGGGGCGCGCCCGGATCATGACGCTGCACACGCGCCACGGCATCCGCTGGACCACGCCGGGAGTCCCGCTAGACCTGCTGGCCGACCTGGACTGCGCCGTCAACCCCGTCGGCGTCCACCCGCCGGAGGCCGCGCCGGAGCCGGGGACGACGGCGGGCGCAGGGATACCGGCGGAGCCGGGGACGCTGCCGGCCATCGTCTATCAGAAGCTGCTGGATGAGAAGGACGCGCGCATCGCCGACTTGAAGCTGGAAAATCAGAAGCTGCACACGGCTCTGATGCTGGCACAGAACAACCTGGCCCGTCAGCAGGTGCTGCGCGCGCTGCCCCCGCCCGAAGCCGCCCCGCCCGCGCCCGCTCCCGAACCCATCCGACCGCCCGCGCCCGCCGCGCCGATGAACAACCATCGGCCCGGCTTCTGGGGGCGGCTGCGCCGCTTCTTCTCGGACGAGGGACCGTAGAGGCCGGCGCGGGTTGCAATTGGCGAACGCCATGTGCTAAACTCAACCGTTATGGCGTTCCCGATTGAGCAGCAACTGGAACAGATCGCGCGGGGCGCGACGGAGATCGTCCCACTGCCCGAACTCAAGGCGAAGCTGGAGCGGGCGGCGCGCACCGGCAGGCCGCTCAAGGTCAAACTGGGCCTGGACCCGACCGCGCCGGACATCCACCTGGGCTTCGCGGTCGTCCTGCGCAAGCTGCGCCAGTTTCAGGACCTCGGCCACGAGGTCATTTTAATCATCGGCGACTACACGGCCCTGATTGGCGACCCGTCCGGGCGCTCCGCGACCCGCCCCATGCTCTCTCCCGAAGAGATTCAGGCCAACGCCCGGGGCTACGTCGCCCAGCTCGGCAAGATTCTGGACCCCGCCCGCACCACCGCCCGCTACAACGGCGAGTGGCTGGGCCAACTGGACTTCGCCGAGGTGGTGCGACTGGCCTCCCGCATGACCGTCGCCCAGGTGCTCCAGCGCGAGGACTTCGCCCATCGGTTCGAGCAGGGCCAGCCCATCAGCCTCCACGAGCTGCTCTACCCGCTGGCCCAGGCCTACGACTCGGTCGCCATCGAGGCCGACGTCGAGTTGGGCGGATTAGATCAGAAATTCAACCTGCTCGCGGGCCGCGACCTGCAGCGCGAGCTGGGCCAGGAGCCGCAGGTGGCACTGATGATGCCGCTGCTGGTCGGCCTGGACGGCGTCAAGAAGATGAGCAAGTCGCTCGGCAACTACGTCGGCATTGACGAGTCGCCGGGCGAGATGTTCGGCAAGCTGATGTCCATCTCCGACGAGATGATGCCGTCGTACTACGAGCTCTGCACGGATGTGCCGCTGGACGAGGTCCGGCGGCTGACCGATGCGGCGCGGACTCACCCGCGCGAGGCTAAGAAGCGGCTGGCGCGCGAGGTCATCGCCCTCTACCACGGCCCGGAGGCCGCCCGGGCGGCGGACGAGGAGTTTGAGCGACTGCACGGCAGGGGCCGGAGCGCCGACGCCGTCCCCGACGAGATGCTCGAAGTGCCCGTCCCGTCCGAGGTTGTCACGGATGGAAAGGCGCGGGTCGTGGACCTGCTCAAAGTCGCCCATCTGGCCGCCTCGTCCGGCGAGGCCAAGCGGCTGATCCAGCAGGGCGGGGTGAGCCTGGACGGCCGGAAGATCACCGACCCGTCGGCGACGATCCCGGTGCATACGGACCAGGTGCTCAAGGTCGGCCGGAGCAGCTTCGCCCGCCTCCTGCCGCCTGCGGGGGCTTGAAGGAGGGAGGTTTGATGACGATCATGATCACACCCGAAACAGAAGCATGGCTGCGCGAGAAGGCGGAGCGTGAGGGGCGCGACGTGAGCGCCGTCGCCGATGCCATGTTGCGGACTGTGCTGGAATGGGAAGCGCGCGGGCGCGAAGAAGAGATTGAGGCCATCCGGCGCGGCCTGGAAGCCGTTGAGGCGGGCCGGACGCGACCATTCGCCGAATTTGCCGCCGAGATGCGCGCCAAGTACGACCTGCCGACGCACCTCTCGGACGAAGAACTCATCGCGCCGAATTGAAACGTCGGACGTAGCGAATGCCGAAATCCAGGCGGCGTTTCTGCGTCTCTCAGCCTCGGATCCGGAGTTCGCGGGGCGATGGCTGGAAGGTCTGTTACGTGCCATACACCTTCCCCACCCGTCATGCCCGTGCGCCGGAGAGCGACGTACTGAGGCAAGATGTGCGGCGGATGCTATACCAGAACGGACGAGCGATCTATCGGGTCCTCTTCGCTCTAGGGGACGCCGATGGTGATGGCGAACCTGACACCGTTCGTGTGCTGCGTGTCCTGCACGGCGCGCAGCGGCCACTGGGGGCGGAAGACGAGGAAGAAGTTTAGGAGTACGCATGGCTGAGGCGGAAGTACAACCAGGGGGCGGCGTGGCGGCGGCCCCGGAGCCAATCCCGGAGGCGGTGGGGGAGCACCCGCCGACGGACCCGGACGTGTTCGAGGCAGAGATGGGGCCGCACCTGGACGCGCTGTACCGCAACGCCGTGCGCCTGACCGGCAACCCCCACGACGCCGAGGACCTGCTGCAAGACACCTACCTGCGCGCGTACCGATTTTTTTACCAGTACCAGCCGGGAACCAACGCCAAGGCCTGGCTGTTCCGCATCATGAACACCGTTTTCCTCAACGAGTACCGGCGCAAGGCGCGGCAGGGGGAGACGGTGTCCTACGACGGCCTGGAAGATTTTTATCTCTACAACCGCCTCGTGGAAGATCTGTCGGGGGGCGCCCGCCCGGGGACCGAGAACCCCGAAACGGCCGTCCTCGAGCAGCTCGACATCGAGACCATCCAGCGGGCCATTGACGCCCTGCCGCCCGAGTTCCGGGACACGGTGGCGCTGGCGACGCTGGAGGAGCTGTCGTATCAGGAGATCGCCGACGCCTTGAGTATCCCGGTCGGCACGGTGCGCTCCAGGCTGTCGCGCGGACGCAAATTGCTGCAGAAGGCGCTCTGGGACTATCTCAATGGAGAAGAGAAGCGTGGATGAGGAAGCGATGACGCCCCCGGCGGGCAAGCCGCTGGAGACGCAGGTGCGCGAGGAGTGCATGGGCATTGATCCCTACGAGTGCGAGGAGGCGATCCAGCGCCTCAACGACTTTTTGGACCATCAGCTCACGGAGCCGGAGCGAGCGGTGGTGCTCAAGCACCTGGAGATCTGCCGGCCCTGCCTGCGCCGCTTCACGTTCGAGCAGACTCTGATCGTCTCCCTCCGCCAGAAGGTGACGAGAGTGTGCGCCCCGCAGGCCCTGCGCGACAAGCTGCACTCCCTGCTCCGCCAGGGCTAATAAGGCTAATCAGGAAGAGGAGAAAAGCGCCGGACGGCTATGACGCCGTCGGGCGCTTTTTTCCGTTTTTTCCGCCTGGCGGCGCGCTACCGCTCGGCGATCATCAGGCGCTTGAGCTGGTGGAGGGCGCGGTTCTGCAGGCGGGAGACGTGCATCTGGGAGATGTTGAGCTGCTTGGCGACCTCGGCCTGCGACATATCCTTGAAGAAGCGGTGGATGATGATGGCCCGCTCACGCGGCTCCAAGGACTCAATGGCCTGGTCCAGATCGCCGTAGGCCTCCAGCGTCTGCAGCGAGTCGTCCTCGGCCCCGACGAACTCGGCCAGCGAGAGCGGGGCGCTGTCGGAGTCGTGCATCATCTTGGAGTCCAGCGAGACCGTGTCGTAGGCGTTGCCCAGCTCAATCGCCTCCAGCGTCTCCTCCTCGGTCGCGCCGATGCGCTGGGCGACCTCCTGGATGGTCGGCGAGCGGCCCAGCTTGCTGCTGAGCGCCTCCTGGGCCTTGGAGGCGGTCTGGTTGAGCTCCTGCAGGCGCCGGGGAACCTTCAGGCTCCACGCCTTGTCGCGGAAGTAGCGGCGGATCTCACCGACGATGGTGGGGGTGGCGTAGGTGGAGAACTTGGTGCCCCGCGCGGAGTCGAAGCGGTCAATGGCGTTGATCAGGCCGATGGTGCCCACCTGGATCAGGTCCTCCAGCGGCTCCCCCCGGTTGACGAACTTGCCGGCCAGATACCGGACCAGGTTCTGGTGCATCACCACCAGCCGGTCACGCAGGTGCGGGTCGCGTGTGCGCGCGTAGCGGGCGAACAGCGTCTCGGCGTCGTCTTGTGCCCATTCCGGGCCAGCCTTCTTCTGTGTCATGCTCAGTGCAGTCTCGTGTCCGTATCCCTGCGGCCTTACTCCGGGGCGTACTTGGTGAGGCGGACGGTCGTGCCGGCCGGGCCGGCCTCGATCTTGACGTCGTCCACCAGAATCTCCATCAGCAGCGCGCCCAGGCCCTGCTGGTCCACCCCCACCTCCTCCAGAAGCTGAGCCTCCTCGGACCTGGGGCCGGACGCGGCCCCCGCCGGCACGTCATCGGCGACCGTGATCATGAGCGCGCCGGGATCAATCACGCTGGTGATGCGGATGACAGCGGACGCGCCGCCGGCACGCTCGACGGCATGGCTGCAGGCCTCGCCCACCGCCAGGCGCACGTCCTCCACCTCGTCATAGGAGAACGGCATCCGACTGGCGATGCCCAGCACGGCCAGCCGCGCGATGCCGACGAACTCCGGGCGGCAGGGGATCGCCAGCTCGATGGTGTCGGACTGGGGCGCGGGCGGTTGGGTTGCACTCACAGGTCCACCCCCTCCTTGGCCGCCGCCTCTTCCTCGGTCGGATAGATGTCGAAGATTTTGTCCAGCCCGGTGATCTCGAAGATGCGCAGGATGCGCATCCCCGGCCCCACCAGCACCAGATTCCCCTCCCCCTCGCGCAGCCGCTTCAGCCCTCCGATCAGCACGCCCAGGCCCGTGCTGTCCAGGTATTGCACTTTGGACAGGTTGATGATGACTCGCTTGACGCCGCCCTCGGCCAGCTTGACCAGGTGCTGCTTGAGTTCGGGCGAGGTGTAGACGTCCACCTCCCCCTCGATTTCCAGGAAGCACGTTGTCTCATTCGCCGCGCGGCTGTTCATTTTCAAATTCAAAATGGCCTCTCCTTCTACAAGCGGATCACAGGCGGGGAATTGGGAATCAGGACCCTTCTGCGCCACCAGCGATGGTGTCTGGCGATGTCTCGACCCGCGTGGAGCGCGTCTGGTCCAGTAGGCCAGCGACATTCTCAGACAGATCATTGAGCAGGCGCTGTGTGCGCTCCTTCAGCTCCTCGACAGATTGTACGACCTCCACATGGCTCTGACGGGCCGCGCGCCGCGCCAGGGCCAGCCCCAGCAACGCGCCGATCCCCAGGCCCAGCGCGACCAGCAGGCCGGCTCTGATGTTCGGGCTGTCCTCGTGCTCGTCCGTCATGCCTGTCAGGTCCGCCTTTGGATGGTTGCGCCGCCCAGCACGGAGTCGCCGTCGTAAAGCACCAGCGACTGGCCCGGCGTCACCGCCCGTTGCGGCGCGTCAAAACGGACAACAATTTCGCCGCCCCGCGCCGCCTTTTGTACCGTTGCCGGGACAGGTTCCATGTTGTAACGGATTTTCGCCGTCACAGCGCGAGATTCCTGCAAGCCGGCGATGCCGACCCAGTTGACATCATCGGCGACCAATCCGTCCGCCATCAGGTCGTCGTTGCCGCCGACGACCACCGTGTTGGCCGCCGCGTCAATGTCCACGACGTACAGAGGGAGGGGGGAGCCGACGTTGAGCCGCCGGCGCTGGCCGATGGTGTAAAAGGCAATGCCGTCGTGCCGCCCACGCCGCGCGCCCTGGGTGTCCACGATGTCACCGGGCCGCACCGTCTCCGGCGCGGCCCGCGCCAGGAAGTCCGTGTACGAGCCGCCCTGCACGAAGCAGATTTCCTGCGAGTCGGGCTTGTTGGCGACCGCCAGCCCCAATTCGGCGGCGATCCGGCGCGTCTCCGCCTTGTCCGTCACCAGGCCCAGCGGCATCAGCGTGTGCGCCAGCTCGTCCTGAGTGAAGTGATACAGTGCGTAGGTCTGATCCTTGCCCGCGTCCAGCGCCCGCCGCAGCGTCCAGCGCCGCCGGTCCTCATCAAACTCCACCCGCGCGTAGTGCCCCGTCGCCAGGTACTCCGCGCCCAGTGCCCGCGCCTTATAAAGTAATGCGTCGAATTTCACGTAGCGGTTGCAGTTGACGCACGGATTGGGCGTGCGCCCGCGCTTGTACTCGCTCACGAAATTGTCAATGACCTTCTCGGCGAAGAAGTCGCGGAAGTTGAGGACGTAGTGGGGGATGCCGAGCTTGCCGGCCACGCGCCGTGCGTCCTCGACCGCGCCCAGCGAGCAGCAGCCCGCGCCTTTGGTCTGCGTCGCGCTCTCCTGCCAGATCTGCATGGTGACGCCCAGGACGTTGTAGCCCTGGCGCAGCAGCAGGCCGGCGGCGACCGACGAGTCCACGCCCCCGCTCATGGCGACGACAACAGTTGGCTTGGTGTTGGACATGGTTCTTCGGAGGTTCCGGCGGAGGGGGCTTCCTACCCGTTCGCCAGGCGGGCGATGGCCTTGGCGTATATCTTGGCGGCAAGGATCAGTTGCTCCACCGGCCAGCACTCGTCGGCCTGGTGGGCGCAGCCGGGCGTGCCGGGGAAGTCCGGGCCGAAGGCGACGCCGTGCGCCATCGCCCGCGCATACGTCCCGCCGCCGATCGTCTTGGGCCGCGTCTGGTCCCCCGTCTCCGCGCGATAGACCGACAGCAGCGTCCCCACCAGCGGATCATCTACAGGGACGTACAATGGCGGCTGGTCGGTGATCTCTTTCAGAACGAATCTGGTCGCGTCGAGTTGCGGCTTCAGCCTCGCCCGCACCGCCGCCGCGTCCCAGGTCACGGGGTAACGGACGTTAAACGTCAGCGTCAGCGTCTCCTTGTTCAGCTCGGCGATGCCCAGGTTGCTGGTGAGCGGCCCGGCCACGTCGTCCGCGCCTGCGATCCCCAGCGTCCCGCCCGTCGTGTCCCGGCCCCAGTTGCGGATGTGCTGGATCATCTCCACCTGATCCTCGGTATGGTCCAGCAGCAGCAGCGCGTCGCACAGCAGCACGACGGCGTTTTGACCCTCCTCCGGGGTGCTGCCGTGCGCGGAGATGCCCTTGGCCGTGACGCGCAGCCGCTCGCCGCTCAACTGCTCGGTCCTGACGCCCACCACGCCGTCCAGCCGCGCCCGCATCGCCGCCCAGGGCGCGTTGTCCTGCCGCAGAACGGCCTCGGCGGAGTCCGGCACCATGTTGGCCCGCCGCCCGCCGCTGAGGCTGACCAGATGCACCCGCTCACCTTCCGGCGGGGCGGGGCGCGTCAGCGTGATGTTGGCGATGCCCTTCTCGGCGTGGACCAGCGGGAAGATGCCGTCGGGCGTGAACCCGGTCGCGGGCATTTCTTCATGGGCGAAGTAGTGCTTGACGCAGCCGAAGCCGCTCTCCTCGTCCGCGCCCAGAATCCAGCGCAGCCGCCGCGCCAGCGGGACGCCGCACTCCTTGACGGCCAGCATCCCGAACAGCCCGGCCATCGCCGGCCCCTTGTCGTCAATCGCGCCGCGCGCGTAAATCTTGCCGTCGGCGATCTCCGCGCCGAACGGCGGGTGTTTCCAGCCGTCGCCCGCGGGCACCACGTCCACATGGGCCAGGACGCCGACGATCTCCGCCCCCGCCGGCACGCCCTCGGCGGCCCATTCCGCGTGGCCCGCGTAGCCGTCCAAATTTTTAATTGTCAGCCCGTGCTCGGCGGCGAAGCCCAGCGCGACGTCCAGCGCCCGCCGCGTCTCCGCCCCGAACGGCGCGCCCGGCGCGGGGTCCCCCTTGACGCTGGGGACTTCCAGCAGCCGCTGCGTCTTCTCGATCAATTCCTCCCGGTGCGCGTCCACCCACGCCGAGAGCTGCTGGTCTATCTGGCTGAAAATCTGGCTGGAGTTGTCCACCGCTACCCCGCTTCCCGCGCGGTCAAACCGCTGTCCTCATTATCCACATATGGAGAGGCGGCGTCAAGGCGGACCCGCCGGAGGCCACCCGCGCCTCATCCTGGGGGAGCCGGAAAGAACCTGGCCGGGCTGCTCCTACTCCCCCAGAATTGGGGGCGGGGGGGTCCCTCTCTCTTCCATCCGCCTCTTGATCTCCGCCTCAGCCCCGTGCTCGGTCGGCTCGTAGTACGGCTGCGTCTGCACCCCTGCGGGCAGGTACGACTGCGCCACGTAGCCGCCGGGGTAGTCGTGCGGGTAAAGGTACGCCGCGTCGCCCGCCGCGCGCCGCCCGGTCGCGCTGCGGGTGTCGCGCAGGTGCTTGGGGACGGGGCGCGCCCGCGCCTCCTGCACGTCGGCCAGGGCCCGCTTCAGGCCGACGTAGGACGCATTGGACTTCGGGGCGGCGGCCAGGTACGTCACCGCCTGCGCGAGATTGAGCTGCGCTTCCGGCAGGCCCACATATTCAACGGCGTGGGCGGCGGCGTTGGCGATGACTAAGGCCATCGGGTCGGCGTTGCCGATGTCCTCCGAGGCCAGGATGACCAGGCGGCGGGCGATGAATCGGGCATCTTCACCGGCCGTCAGCATCGTCGCCAGATAGTAGAGGCCCGCGTCGGGGTCGCTGCCCCGGATAGACTTGATGAAGGCCGAGATCGTGTCGTAGTGGTTGTCCCCGGTCTTGTCGTAGATCAGGGCGCGGCGCTGCAGGGCCTCCTCCGCGATGGCGCGCGTGATGCGCCGCGCGGCGTCGGCCTGGCGCGATTCGGGCCGCGTGGTGGTCGCCGCCAATTCCAGCGCGTTCAGAGCCGTGCGGGCGTCGCCGCCGGACTTTTCAATGAGGTGCGCCCGCGCCTCCGGCTCCAGCGCCACGTTCAGCGCCCCCAGCCCCCGCTCCGGGTCCGACGCCGCCCGGTCCAGCAGACGGCCCATGTCCTCGTCGGAGAGCGGCCCGAACGTGAAGACCCGCGCCCGCGACAGCAGCGGCGCGTTGACCTCAAAGTACGGATTCTCGGTGGTCGCCGCATTCTGCACAAAAAAACCATTCTCGACGTGGGGCAGCAGCGCGTCCTGCTGGGCCTTGTTGAACCGGTGAATCTCGTCAATGAACAGCACGGTCTTCGTGCCGTACAGCCGCCGCCGAGTCGCCGCGGCCTCGATCAGTTTCCTTAATTCCGGCAGCCCGCCCGTCACCGCCGAGAACGGCTCGAAATGCGCCTTCGTGGTCCCCGCGATGATGTGGGCCAGCGTGCTCTTGCCCACGCCCGGCGGCCCATAGAAGATGACTGAGGTGAGGGCGTCGTCCTCAATCGCCCGCCGCAGCAGCGTGTCCGGCCCCAGAATCTGCTCCTGCCCGACGAATTCATCCAGCGTACGGGGCCGCATTCGGGCCGCGAGGGGCGTGTTCGCCTCCGTCTTCTTCGGCCCGGCCTCGTCTTCAAACAGGTTCATGCCCCAATTGTAGCATATCCCACCCGAAACGGGGAGACATGGGGTACAATCAGGCGAGCAGGCTTTCCAGGAGCATCCCTTATGTGGGCACAACTGCGGGCGTTGACGCCCACGCAGCGCAATGCATTCCTCGCCAGTTACCTCGGCTGGACGCTGGACGCCTTTGACTTCTTCATCCTGGTCTTCGTGATTCCGGATGTCGCCAAGGAATTTCACGCCACCAAGACGGCGGTGACGCGGGCGATCTTCCTGACTCTGGCGTTCCGGCCCGTCGGGGCGTTCCTGTTCGGCTGGGCGGGTGACAAGTTCGGGCGACGCGTGCCGCTGATGATCGACGTCATCTTCTACTCGGTCATGGAGCTGCTGTCGGGGTTCGCGCCGACGCTGACGGCCTTCTTGGTCCTGCGCGCGATCTTCGGGATTGCAATGGGGGGCGAGTGGGGGCTGGGGGCGTCGCTGGCGATGGAGACGGTGCCGGCGGAGACGCGCGGCCTGCTGTCGGGGATTCTCCAGCAGGGCTACCCCGTCGGCTACCTACTGGCGGCACTGGTGTTCCGGTTCGTCTTCCACACGCACGCGCTCGGCTGGCGCTGGATGTTCTTCATCGGCGTCCTGCCCGCCCTGCTGTCGCTGTTCATCCGGTCGCGGGTGCAGGAGTCGCCCGCCTGGGAGCGAAACAAGGCGGCGCAGGCGAATCTCAACCTCGGCAGCGCCGTCCGCTCGCACCTGGGGCTGTTCGCGTACATGGCGGTCCTGATGGCGGCCTTCAATTTCATGTCGCACGGCACCCAGGATATGTACCCGACGTTCCTCCGCGTTCAACGACACTTCGCGCCCGACACCGTCAGCAACATCGCCATCATCTACAACCTCGGCGCGATCTGCGGCGGCGTCCTCTTCGGCGGCCTGTCGCAGCGCATCGGGCGGCGTCGCGCGATCATCATCGCCGCCCTGCTCGCCCTGCCGGTCGTGCCGCTCTGGGCCTACTCGCACACCGCCGCGATGCTGGCGCTGGGCGCGTTCGCCATGCAGTTCTTCGTGCAGGGGGCCTGGGGCGTCATCCCGGCGCACCTCTCGGAGCTCTCCCCGACCGCCCTGCGCGGCACCTTCACCGGCTTCGCTTATCAGACGGGCAATCTCATCGCCTCCTACAACGCAACCCTGCAATCCGGCATCGCCGAGGCGCACGGCAACGACTACAGCCTGGCCCTGGCCGCGACCATCGTGGTCGTCCTGCTCGCCGTCGCCGGCATCACCGCGCTGGGCCGGGAAGCACCGCAGGCCCGCTTCGAGACGGAGGGGGCGCGGTGAAGGACCAGGAGGCGGCAAGTCCGGCCTGCCAAACCTTCCAGGCGGGCTTGGGCCGCACGTCCCCGTCCCAGAGGCCGATGTTCCGCCAGAGCTTCAGGGCGTCGGAGCCGGACGGGAACCGGGCGTACATCCGGTCATAATCAACCGCCAGAAACCAGACCACGAAGGCGTAGCGGTCCCTCCGAGCGATCTGAAACAGTTCTTTGACATACTGCGCCTGCATGGCCGGGTCTACGGGCATGTTCAGGCCGAACTGTGGGATTTGAATGCTCTGGGTGCTGTACCCGGTCTCGCAGATCGCAATCGGCTTGTCGGTGTAGGCGCGGACCCAAGCGAGCGGCCTGCGCCAAGCGTCCGGGCCTCCGCCATAGGGGGCCGCGCCCATCATTTCCTCGAACGGCGAGGCGTAAGGGTAGAAGCTTAGGCCGACGTAGTCGCTCCGCGCGATGAGCGGCCTGGCGGCCTCCGCCTCGCGTTGGCTTCGCAGGTCGGCCAGGCCGAAGGAGATGCCGATCTGCATCCGGGGGTATTGGCGTTTCAGGGCGTCGTGGACGTACCCGTACAGGCGCTCGAGCTGCGGCCAGCGCGAAAAGTCGCGTTCCATGATCTCGCCGGCCTCGATGCCCAGATTCAGGTACTGGGGGTGGAATAGTCGCACCGCGCGGCGGGCGTAGTTCAGGTACGCCGCCTCCACTTGCGGGGAGTCCAGGGGCGCGCCGCGCAGTTCTTCGGGCAGCGGCAGGCGCTTCTGGTCGCCGGTGGCCGGCGCGAGGCTCTTGCGGTCGGTGTCCAGCGGGGCAAAGCCGAGGTAGACGGGCCGCCCGGTCGGGAGATTTTTCGCATCGTCTTCCCACTCCCGCTGGATTCGGGACGGGAACGGCGCGTCCGCCAGCGCCTCCTTCCAGGGGATGCCGTCGTCGAAATGCAGCACGGCGAGCGTGGTGTTGGGGGTGATAATCTCGCGCGTACGCCGGACGGCCTCCAGCGTGGTGTCGTAGGGGAACGGCGTGATCCCAAACAGGGTGTGCGTGACACCGGATTTGGCGGCGTTGTGCGGCCCGTCGTTGGGGTTGACGGCGTACACAGGGGGAGGCTTGCGGAAGGCCGCCAGGGCGATCAGGACGAGCCGTGTCGGCCCGAGGACGGCGACCAGCAGTGTCCCCGCCAGGGCAATAACTCCGACAACTAGGCCCAGACGCAGCAGGCGGCGAAAACGCATGATTTTCCACTACGTCGGAAGCGCCGGAAAGTTTCATATCTGGACGGCTGCTACAGCGCCTTGCGGATGATCTCACGGCAGACGGGGGCGGCGGCGGCGCGGCCCGCCCCGCCGTTCTCCACGACGCAGGCGAAGGCGAGGGTCGGGTTGACGGCGGGGGCGAAGCCGGCGAACCAGGAGTGCGTCATGCCATCGCCCTGGCCGTTCTGCGCGCTGCCGGTCTTGCCCGCGACGCTCACCCGCAGGCCGTCAAAGACGCCCCGCGCCGTCCCGTCCGTCACTACCCCCGCCAGCATCCGCTGCAACTGCCGCGCCTGCGCCTCCGTCATGGCCTGCTCCCCCAGGGCGGGCGTGTGGGAGGCCGCAAAAGCCGTCGGCAGCATCTGCCCGTTGTTGGCTACCGCCTGGGCCACGCGCGCCATCTCCAGCGGCGTCACCAGAACGGCCCCCTGCCCGTAGGCGCAGTCGGGCAGGTCCTCCCCCAGTTTCTGCAATGGCGGCAGGTGGGCCAGGCCGAACCGCTGCCGCGCCGTCTGGTCCAGGGCCGGCGCGCCCATGTCAATCCCCAGGTGCGCGAAGTAGACGTTGCACGAGACCCGCAGCGCCTTCGCCATGTCCGTCTCCCCGTGGGGCACAAAGCCCTCCTCGTCGGTGATGCGCCGCCGCGCGTAGCGGCGCCCGCCGAAGCGCCAATGCACGTTCTCGTCCGTGTGATGGCAGACGACGACCGTGCCGCCCAGCCCGTGCTCCAGCCCCGCCGTGGCTGTCACGATCTTGAACGACGACCCCGGCGCGTACAGCCCATCGGTCGCGCGATAAAGCAGCGTGTGATCGGCGTCCTCGTCCGAGTGCAGCCGCTGCCACGCCTCCTCGGTCAGCGCGCCGGGGTCAAACGACGGCAGGGAGACGGCGGCCAGCACCTCGCCCGTCCCCGCGTTCAGCGCCACCGCCGCGCCCTTGTTCTTGGGCCGCCCCGTCCGCCGATCCCGCACCTGCCCCGCGTATTTCTTGAGCGCGTCAAAGGCGGCCTGCTGCAAGGGGAGGTCAATCGTCAGCCGCACGTCCCTGTCTTGGGAGGCGATGGGCGCGGGCGGGTCGTCGCGCCGCCCGTAACGCCGGTAAAACGGCAGCAGGTCGGCGTAGGTCTGAAAGCCCCGCAGGGTCCCGTTGCACCCCAGCGGCCCCGTCGCCGCCTCGGTCGCCACGAGCAGATGCGCGCAGGCCG
>JAFAZD010000155.1 GCA_019239955.1 Armatimonadota bacterium
CCGGCGACGATCAGGCCGAAGGTGATGACGGGCATCCCGTCCACCACCCGCAGCAGGTTGCGGACGATGGCGGCGTAGATGTTGATCGGGAAGCCGCCGTCGCGGATGACGCGCAGACCGAGCTGGCGCTTACCGGGAGTCTGGCCGTTCCAGCGAGTCTCAAAATAGATGAAGTACCCCCACATCAGCAGGAAGCCGCCAATGAAGGCCAAGGCCTCAAGGATGCCGCTGAAGAAGTCCGTGACGGCCTTCGCCAGCGGCGTGCCGATCAGGTTGAGCACGAAGCCGATCAGCAGCAGCGCGACGGCCCCGCCGATGAAGAGGGCGCATTGCAGCAGCACGTCCACCAGATGCGCCAGGAACCGCGAGCCGATGCCGCCCAGCTCGTACTCGATCTCGATGTTCTCCGGCGTAACGACCAGGATTTCCCGCGACATGGGGGCGAAAACCTTTCAGAAACGCAGTTCCAGCGACTCGCCCGGCGGCACCCGCTCCCAGTGCCGGTGCAGAGCACTGACATCGGCGCGGATGCGCGCCAGTTGCTGCGGGGTGACGGCGGGCGTGGGCGTCTTGCCATTGGCGCAGGCGGTCTGCAGCATATCCTCCAGCGCCTCATCATCCAGTGGCGGGCCGCCGCCTACCGAGGGCCACTGCAACAGGCCAACGAGGCTTTCGGCCCAGCCTTCCTCGTCCGTGTAAACGTCCTTCACCCCGTTCTTCGTGCCGAACGAGTCGAGATCACGCCCAACGGCCACGAGGCCAAAAAAGGCGCTCTTGTAGCCGAGAGTCGTCTCCACTGCGTAATGGATGAGGTCGTGGCGGGCGAAGAACTCCGACGAGGGCTGCCACGTGCAGGAGCCGTCATCCCGCACGCAGGTCAGCGTGTCCGGCCCGTCCTTGCCTCTGGTCAGGCGGATGGTCATCCCCATCTCCTGCGGTATAATGAGGCCGTTATGGCCATTGATGAGCGGGCGTTTATCAACAAGAAGCGGGCGTCTTGGGAGCGGCTGTCCCTGATCGTCGAGCGCACCAAGAACGTCGGCCTGCGCGGACTGAGCCGCGAGGAGCTGCCGGCGCTCGGGGCGCTGTACCGGCGCGCGGCGTCGGACCTCGCGTATGCGCGGGCGCAGGGGGCCAATCCTAACTTGGTATTATACCTGAACGAGCTGGTCGGCAACGCACACGGGGTCATCTACTCAGAGGATTCCGGGGGCTGGGCGCGCGCGTGGCGCTTCCTCGCCTACGGCCTGCCCGCTGTGCTGCGCCGCCGGATGCCGTTCACGCTGGCCGCCATCGCGCTGACCTTCCTCGGCGCGGGCTTGGCGTACGCGCTGGTGCGGTCGAACCCGGCGCACCTGGGCCTGTTCTTCCCGCCCGCCGAGCAGGACCTGGTGGACGCCTGGAAGAAGGGGTTCGCCGACAAGGGGGACATCTCCGCCGGCGAGGGCACGGCGTTCTCGTCCATGCTGATGACGCACAACACGGAGGTCGGCATCATGACGTTTGCGACCGGGATCACGCTGATCCTGCCGCTGCTGCTGCTGCTGCAAAACGGCTACATGCTGGGCGCGCTGGTCGCGGCGGTGCAGCCGACGGGGCACCTGGCCTCCCTGTGGGCGGGCATCCTGCCGCACGGGGTCTGCGAGCTGTCGGCGATCTTCATCTGCGGCGGCGCGGGCCTGACCATCGGGTGGGCGCTGATTGCGCCGGGGGAGCGGACGCGCAAGGACGCGCTGGTGCTGGCCGGGCGGGACGCGGTGCGGATGATGGCGGGCACGGTGCCGCTGTTCATCATCGCCGGCATCATCGAGGGCAACGTCTCGCACTCGTCACTGCCCCACTGGGTCAAGTTCAGCCTCGCCGCCGTGCAGTTCCTGGCCCTGCTGTTCTACATCTACGGCGTGCGCCGGCCCAGCCTGGAGCGCCGCTAACGGGAATTCGGCCGGCGATTTTGTGGGTATACTCCTTCCGGTTGAGCGATTTTCCATTTGGCACTCGGAGGCTGTGGTGCCGTTGTCCGTTCCTGCCCCCTGCGTTTGTCATACTAGCGTCATAATTTCACGTCAGAATAGAAATCTCTCTGCATGAAGTCACGGCTCTCGCAATTTTGCCCTCCTCGCCGTCGCGGGCTCTGCCACGCCGCCGTCACGGTCGGTTTGTGTCTCGTCGCCGGGCCGGCCCATCACGCCGTGGCGCAGGCGACCGGTCCGGGCGGTGCCGCCCCGGGCGGCACCGGCGCGAGCGGCCCCGGCACGTCCGCCCCGGGCGCGAATGCCCCCGCTCCCGGCGTTTCGGGCGGCGTCCCCGCCCCGCCGCCCGGTCGCCCGCTGACCCTGGCGGACGTGGTGAATCGGGCCGTCGGCAGCAACTCCGGCCTCGTCCTGGCGCAGCAGCGGCTGCAAAAGGCGCAGGAGCTGATCAACCAGGTCAACGCGCAGGGGCGGCCCCAGTTCAGCGCCAACGCCAACGACACCTATGCCAGTTATCGGGCCTTCCCGCCGACTCTGACGAGTCCCACCGTCACCAACCCGGCCCTGCCGGGCGGCGGCCAGATTCCGGTCGTGGTGGACCAGGCGGCCGGCCTCTCCACCGCCTTCATCGGCGGCGGGGGCGGCGGCAACGCGCCCAGCACCGGGGCCACCCTGTCCACCCCCGGCCTCAGCGGGACGCCCACGAGCGGGGCAGGCTCGACGCCGGGGATCGGACAGGTCTCACCCGCCGGCCCCAGCACGCCCAGCGTCGGTGGGACCAATCCGACCGTCGGCGGCCCCGCCCCCACGGTCACAGCGCCGACGCCTGGCACGACGGCCCCCCCCGCCCCCAATCCTGGGGGAGCCGGGCCAGCCTCTCCGGCCCCCGGCGGCGGCACAGCGCCGGGGACACCGGGCACAACCACGCCCGGTACGGCGACGCCAGGCGCGGGCGGCACGCCGGCCCCCGGCACGGGAACAGGGGGTGCGGGGACCGGCGGCGCGACCGGACTCGCGCTGCTGTCCGTCCCGGCCATCGTGGCGGCCTATGTGGCCGACATGCGTACGCTGACCCAGCCGTTGTCGCCGACGGTCACCGCGCCTCAGGTCACGGTCTCTCACGCCGCCAAGCCGCAAGAGGAAGCACAGCCACGGCAGCCCGGCGACGCGGGCGGCGGGGGCAATGCCGGGAGCGGCAGCACGGGCGCGTCCAGCAGTGTCGGCGGCGGCGCGGTCGGGCAGCGCAACACCGCCGCCGCCCGCGTCAACGTCACCCAGTTCGTGGACCTGTTCGGCCTCCTCCCCGCCGCCCGCGACGCCCAGAAGGACGTGCGCGATTTTTACGCGCTGGACATCGCGCGCCTCCAGAACGAGACGGCCTTGGCGGCGAAGAACCTGTTTTTCAACGTGCTGCTCGCCCAGGCGCAGGTGGCGACCCAGCAGGAGCAGGTCAACTACGCGAACGAGAATGTCCGCATCACCCAGGCGCGTCTGCGCCAGGGCATCGTCTCGCGGTTTGACGTGCTGACGGCGCAGACGGCCCTGGCCACGGCGCAGCAGCAGCTCATCGCCGCGCAGGACCTGCTCGACCTGGCCAATTCCAACCTCAGCTACCTGCTGGGCGCCGACCCGGACCGGCCCCTGACTCTGCAGACGCCTCCCCTGCCGCCGCTGGACCAGGCGGTGGACCTGACGCAGAGCACCCGGATCGCCCTGCGCCAGCGGCCCGAGCTGGGGCAGGCGAACAGCAACATCAAGGAGGCCCAGCGGCTGATCAAGCTGGCCGGCTCGACGCTGCTGCCGACGCTGGGAATCGTCGGCAGCGGGGAGTACAACAGCATCGCCTCGACGCTGACGCCGCAGTCCTTTGCGACCCTCAGCGCCCAGCTCGCGGTTCCCCTGGACGATGGCGGGGCGACCCGCTCGCGCGTGCGCTCGGCGCAGGTGGACCTGGCGACGCAGACGCTGACGCAGGAGCAGCTCCAGCTCACCGTCGCCCTCGAAGTGCGCCAGGCGTCCATCAACGTCCGCAACGCGCAGGCGCAGGTGGGGGCGGCGACCGCCGGCGTGACCCAGGCCCAGGAGGCCCTGCGCCTGGCCTACGTGCGCTATCAGGGCGGCCTGGGGACATTCCTGGACGTCCTGAATGCGCTGGCCCAGCTGGCGGCGACGCGGACAAACCTGGCGAATGCCGGATTCTTCTACCAGACCTCGCTGGCGCAGCTGGTGCGCGCGCTGGGCGGGCGCTGAGCGCGCCCGCGGCCAAAGAAAGTACAGAAACGAGCAAGCGGCATGTGGATCGTTCAACTCGCCCTGCGGCGGCCCTACACCTTCGCGGTGCTGGCGCTGCTGATCCTGATCCTGGGCGTTGCCAGCATCCTCACGATGGCGACGGACGTGTTTCCGGCCATCAACATCCCGGTGGTCACCGTCATCTGGAGCTACGGCGGCATCACGCCGAACGACATGGAGAAGCGGTTCGTCACTCAGAGCGAGCGCGCCTACACCACGTCGGTCAACGACATCGAGCACATCGAGTCGCAGTCGGTCTCCGGCATCGGCGTCATCAAAATCTACCTACAGCCCAACGCGGACATCGGCCAGGGCATCGCGCAGGTGGCGGCGACCTCGCAGGTCATCCTGCGGGCGCTGCCGCCGGGCACGACGCCGCCGTACATCATCCGGTTCGACGCCAGCGACGTGCCGGTCGTCCAGGCGGTCGTCGGCAGCCCATCCATGTCGGAGCAGCAGCTCTTCGACTACGGGCAGAACTTCATCCGCACCCAGTTGGCGACGGTGCAGGGCGCGCAGATTCCCCTGCCCTACGGCGGCCGCTCGCGCCTCATCAACGTGGACGTTGACCCGCAAGCCCTCTACGCCAAGGGCCTCTCGCCCTACGACCTCAGCAACGCCATCAGCGCCCAGAATTTGATTCTGCCGAGCGGCGACGCGAAGATCGGCTCGCGCGACTACACCGTCACCGTCAACAGCAGCCCGGCCATTGTCCAGCAGCTCAACGACCTGCCGATCCGGCAGGTCAACGGCACCACGGTCTACGTCCGCGACGTCGCCTCCGTCCGCGACGGCTACGCCGTGCAGACCAACATCGTGGACCTGAACGGGCGGCGGGCGGCGCTCCTGACCATCAACAAGAGCGGCAGCGCCTCCACGCTGGACGTGGTCAACCGGGTCCGTCAGGCCCTGCCGCGCATCCTGTCCACCGTGCCGAAGGAGCTGAACGTCAGCCTGATCGCCGACCAGTCCGTGTTCGTGCGCGAGGCCGTGCAGAGCGTGGTGCGCGAGGCGACCATCGCGGCGTGCCTGACGGCCCTGATGATCCTGCTGTTCCTGGGCAGCCTGCGCTCGACGGCCATCGTCGCGGTCTCCATCCCGCTGTCCATCCTCGCCTCCATCGCCGTCCTGAATGCCCTGGGGCAGACGCTGAACACGAGCACCCTGGGCGGCCTCGCGCTCGCCGTCGGGATTCTGGTGGACGACACCACCGTCACGATCGAGAACATCAACCGCTACATCGCGCTGGGCCGGCCGCTGCGGCAGGCGATCCTGGAAGGCTCGGCGGAGATCGCGTTGCCCGCGCTGGTCTCGACGCTCTCCATCTGCATCGTGTTCCTGCCGATGGCGTTCCTGTCCGGCGTCTCGCGCTACCTGTTCCTGCCGCTTGCCGAGGCCGTCATCTTCGCCATGCTGGCGTCGTACATCCTCTCCCGGACGGTGACGCCCACCTTTGCCATGTACCTGCTGCCCAAGGAGGTCCCCCTGTTCCGGGAGGAGGGCTACGGCCACGCGGACGAGGAAGGCCCGAAGGACGGACACAGGCGCGACGGGCACGGACCGGGCAAGCATGGGCACATGGGGCCGCGCCACGCGGGGAACGGAAAGAACGGGCACCGGCGGGAGCAGGGCGAGGACGCCGCGCGGCTGGAGAGGCAGAGGAACGGCTTCCTCTGGCGCACCCACCACCGTTTCAATGAGTGGTTCGAGCATCGGCGGGACGGGTACAGGGACGCGCTGACGTGGGTGATGGACCACCGCCTCGGCGTCAGCATCGTCTTTGTCGCCTTCTGCGCGCTGTCGTTCTGCCTGTACCCGTTCGTCGGGCGCGACTTCTTCCCGCAGGTGGACGCCGGGCAGATCCGCCTGCACGTCCGCGTCCCCCCGGCGACGCGTCTGGAGGAGACGGCGCGCATCTTCTCCACGATTGAGCAGCAGGTCCGCCAGACCATCCCGCCGGCGGAAATCGGTCAGATCATGGATAACATCGGCGAGCCGATCTCGGTCAACCTCGCCTACGGCGACAGCGCCACCGTCGGCCCCGCCGACGGCGAGATACTGATCTCGCTGAAGCCCGGCCACCATCCGACCGAGGGGTACGTCGAGACGCTGAGGCGTACCCTCCCACGCTCTTTCCCCGAGGACACGTTCTTCTTCCAGCCCGCGGACATCGTCAACCAGATTCTCAACTTCGGCCTGCCCGCGCCGATTGACGTGCAGGTCTCCGGGCCGAACCGCAACCAGAAGCAGGACCTGGACATCGCCCACCAGATCGTCCAGAAGATCGCCGCCATCCCCGGCGCGGCGGACGTCCACCTGCAGCAGATCACGGACGCGCCGGGCCTGCGGGTGAACGTGGATCGCACGCGGGCGGAACAGGTCGGGCTGACCCAGAGCGCCGTGGCGCAGAGCCTGCTGGTCTCCCTGGCCGGCACCGGGCAGGCCGCGCCCGACTTCTTCCTCAACAACCAGAACGGCGTCGTCTACAGCGTCACGGTTCAGACGCCGCAGTACCGGCTCGACTCGCCCGACGCCCTGCTCTCGACGCCGCTGACCGCGCCCGGTCTGGCCGGGCCGCAACTGCTGTCCAACGTCGCCACCATCGAGCATGACACCAATTCCCTGGTCATCACCCATTACAACATCCAGCCGACCTACGACATCTACGCCAGCACCCAGAACCGCGACCTGGGCGGGGTCGCGGGGGACATCAACCGCGTGCTGGCGGGATTCAAAAAGCACCTGCCGCGGGGCAGCACCGTGACGGTGCGCGGCCAGGTGCAGAGCATGACGCAGTCGTTCACCGGCCTGGGGCTGGGGCTGATCGGCGCGGTCGTGCTGGTCTACCTGCTGATGGCGGTCAATTTCCAGTCCTGGCTGGACCCGCTGGTGGTCGTCTCCGGCGCGCCGGGCGCGCTGGCGGGCATCCTGTGGATGCTGTTTGTGACCCAGACGACGATCAACGTGCCGTCGCTGACGGGAGCGATCATGACCATCGGCGTCTCCACCGCCAACAGCGTCCTGCTGGTGACGTTCGCCAACGAGCGGCGTCTGGAAGGCATGAGCGCGCGGGACGCCGCCATTTCTGCCGGCTACACGCGCCTGCGGCCCGTGCTAATGACCGCACTGGCGATGATTTTGGGCATGCTGCCGATGGCACTGGCGATCGGGGCGGGCAGCGAGCAGGACGCGCCGCTGGGTCGCGCCGTCATCGGCGGCCTGCTGGTCGCCACGCTGACCACGCTGTTCATCGTGCCGATCTCCTACAGCGTCCTGCGCCGGGCCGACCCCGAGCCGCTGCCGGGCGAGGAAGGGGACGCCGAGAAGCCGCAGCCTGCCAAGCGCCGTCACCCCGTCGCCGAGGAGGCGGAACAGCCGGCATAGGGAAGGCCCATTCACACGCATAGACAGGACACAGTCCGCATGGCCGATCACGAGATGCAAACCAGGCCGCAGCAGCGGTTCGAGCCGATCGAGGATGAAAGCGTCACGGCTCCCTCCCAGGGCGACGGGTCAAAAAACAATGGCAAACGGAAAGACGCGCGGGGGCGATTCCTTAAGATCGTGCTCGTGCTCGTCGTCGTCTTTGGGGCCTTGCTGCTCATCGGCCTGATCCCGCGACTGCACCGCCGGCCGCAGCTCAACGCGGCGGCGAAGCAGGAGCGGAACGCCACGCCGACGGTCAACGTCGTCGCGGTCCAGCAGCCGCCCGCGTGGGACGTGCTGACGCTGCCGGGCAACATCCAGGCCGTCCAGCAGACCGCCGTGACCGCCCGCGCCAGCGGCTACATCAAGCGCTGGCTGGTGGACATCGGCGATCATGTGCGGCGCGGCCAGGCGCTGGCGCTCATTGACACGCCCGACTTCGACCAGCAGGTCGTGCAGGCGCGGGCGCAGGTGGGCGGATCGCAGGCCGCCTTGTCGCAGGCCCGGGCCAATGTGAGCAACCAGCGGGCCAATCTGGCCCAGGCCTACGCCAACCTGTCGCGCTCGGACGCGACGCTCCAGCAGGCGCGCACGCAGCTCGCCCAGTCCCAGGCGGCCTTGGCGCAGGCCCAGCAGAGTTCGGCGCAGCAGCGCGCCCAACTGGCCCAGGCGCAGGCCAACCTGGACCTGGCCCGCGTGACGGCCCGGCGCTACGAGAACCTGCTGGCGGAGGGCGCGATTGACCAGCAGACCACCGACCAGACCGTCGCCGCCTACCGGACCAACTCCGCCAACGTGGAGGCTCTCCAATCCGCCGTGCGTGCGAGCGAGGCGAACGTGATCGCCTTCCGGGATGCGATCGGCTCCAGCCGGGCCAACGTCGCGGCCTACGCCGAGGGGGTCCGCTCCAGCCAGGCCCAGGTGGCGGCGGCGGCGGCCAACGTCCGCTCGGCGCAGGACAGCGTCGCGGCGTCCGCCGCCAACGTGCGCTCCAATCAGGCCAACCTCGCCCGCCTGGCCGTGCTGCAAGGCTATCAGCGGGTCACGGCCCCGTTCGACGGCGTCATCACGGCCCGCAACGTGGACAACGGCGCGCTGATCTCCGCCAGCGGCAGCGTGACCGGGACCGACAGCACCACGGTCGGCAGCGGCGCGGCGGGCAGCACGTCCCTGGGCAATGCCGCCGGTGGCAACGCGACCGGCAGCGGCTCCGCGCCGGGCGGAGGCACGTCCGGGAGCACGGCGGGGGGCGGGACTCCCACCAGCCTGTTCAGCATCGCCCAGCTCGGCCGGCTGCGCATCTACATCAGCGTCCCGCAGGCCTACGTGGACAACGTGCGCCCCGGCCAGACGGCGCAGGTCCTGGTGCGCGAGCTACCCGGCAAGCCGTTCCTCGGGCGCGTCGCGCGCACGGCGGGGGCGCTGGACGCCGCGACGCGCACCCTGGTCACGGAGGTGGATGTCGCCAACCCGCAGGGCCTGCTGCGCCCCGGCATGTTCGGGCAGGTGCGCCTGCGCGTCCCCCACCCCGGCGGCGCGCTGCTGATCCCCGACTCGGCGCTGGTGACAAACGCGGGCGGTACGCAAGCCATCGTCGTCGGCCGGGACAGCAAGCTGCACTACCAGCCCATCACGGTCGGCCGGGATTTCGGACAGGTGATCGAGGTCACGTCCGGTCTACAGCCCCGCCAGCAGGTCCTCGCCAACCCCAGCGACAACTTGCGCGAGGGTCAGGCCGTCCACGCCCAGCCGGCCCCGCCCCCGACACAGGGCGGGTAGCGCAACTCACCGGAGTTTGTGGGACAGCAGCCAGGGGAGCAGGTCTTTCTCCTTGTAGGCGTAGTCCCAGCTGTTGTGGCCGACGCCGGGGTACTCCGAATACTTCAAATCGCCTTTCTTCACGTCGGCCCCCAGGGAGTAGAGGAGGGCCACCATCTGGCGGGACTCGGAGACGGGAACGGTGGGGTCGGCCTCGCCGTGGAACACCCAGGCCGGGATATGCAGGACCTTCTGCGCCGCAACGTAGTAGGGATCGGCGGGCGGCGCGCCGGCGGGCTGGTCATTGCCGGGGCTGGCCGCGCGCCGCCGCGGGGGCGCGACGCCGCCGCAGCACGGCGCGATGGCCGCCCACTTTTCCGGGAATTGCCGGGCCAGGTCCCACGTCCCGTAGCCGCCCATGGAGAGGCCCGTCAGATACACCCGCTTGGGATCGCCGTTAAACTCCTGCACCGACTGATCCAGCGCCTTCAGCGCCATCGTCTCCATCTCCGGCTGAGTCCAGAAGGAGTCCGCGCGGCACTGCGGGCAGACCACCACGCAGGGGAAATGGTCCAAATCCTGGGCGATCAGCAGGTGGATGCCGTTCTTCGTCTGGGCGCGGTTGTCGTCGCCGCGCTCGCCGGAACCGTGCAGGAACAGGATCACCGGCGATTTCTTGTGTTTGTCCAGGTGCGCCGGAACGAACACCTCGTACCGATACGTGCCGGCGTCGGTCGTGACCGAGCGGTCAACAAAGGGAATGCTCCCGGGATCGGTGGCGGCCTGGGCCGGGCCAGCCATCCAAACGGCCGTCAGCATGACCAGAAGCGTCACGCGGTCCAACATCGTCCTCATCATCCAAACCTCCAGAGGCAAATCCAGTCTCCGTTCGATTCTACCCTGCGGGGCGCTCCATCTGGCTATGCGCCGGCCGGACGCACGGCCACCTTCGCCCAGGACAGCCGGCCCGCTCGCCGGGCGAAGAACAGCGCCTTCGACACTTCCTCGACGCCACGCGCCGCGAACACGCCCCAGACGCCCCACTTCAGTGCGAACCCCAGGAGAAAGGCCAGGGGCAACCCGACGGCGAATGCCCCTAGGGCGTCGCCGATGACCACCGAGCGCGCGTCCCCGCCGCTGGGGAGCACGCCGCCTCCCAGGATCATGTTCCGCACCCGCACGGGCTGGAAGAGGGCGCTGATGACGACCCCTCCGGCGGCGATGGAAAGCACACTCCGGCCCACATGCGGGTAGAAGATCGGCAGAAGCAGGGCCATGCTCAGGTACAGCGCGCCGAAGGCGAGGCCCGTCACGGCGCCGGTCCGCAGCAGGATGCGGGCGCGCATCTGCGCCAGGCTGGCGTCGCCGCTGCCGACCGCCTGCCCGATCAGGGTGGTCGCGGCGACCATCAGCCCGATTGACGCCAGGAAGAAGAGGTTCTCCAGCGTGGCGACGATCTGGCTGGCCGCCAGAGCGCCCGTGCCGATGCGCTGGTACAGCAGGGCATAGCCGAACAGGGCGAACGTCCAGGAGACATCCTTCGCGCCGAGGGGGACCGCCAGATGGAGCAGCTCCGTGTTCGTGCGGCGCCACTCGGCCAGGGTCGGCGGCAGCTCCCACCGTGCGAGCGCCCGCCCTCCGTAGAGACATCGCAGGAGCAGGAGGGCCTTCACCGCCTGCGCCGCGAAGGTCGCCCAGGCCGCTCCCGCGAGGCCGAGGCGGGGAAATGGCCCCACCCCAAACACCAACACGTACGCGCCCGCCGTGTTGAGCGCCACCGCCAGCAGGGTGACAGCCAGGGGAATGCGGGGCCGTCCCAGCGAGCGCAGCGTGGCGCTCGCCACCGCCCCGACAGTCGCTAGGGGAAGCATCAGCAGAACGACCGGGAAGTAGGTCCGGCCGGCGGCGGCGACCGCCGGGGCGGCCCCGAGGCCCTTCAGGAACGGTCCGGCGAGGGCGACGAACGGCAGGGCCAGCAGAAGGGAGGACGCGCCGGCAAGCGCCGCCGCCGTGCTGGAGGTGCGCGCGACAACTTGCGCCTGCCCGCCGCCGTGGGCGCGCGCGACCAGGATGCCGGTCCCCGTGCCGAGCGCGCCGAGGGTCACATAGACGACCGCGAGGACGCTGTTGCACAGGCCGACAGCGGCAATCGCCACCGTGCCCAGCGTGCCGATGATGACCTGGTCAATAAATCCCAGGAGCAGCTGGAACATCGTCTCGAGGCTAACGGGAACGGCGATGTGGGCGATCTCCCGGTGGAGGTGGGTGTCTGGCACGGGGCAATCCTCGGAAAGCGGCAGAGGCCGGTCGGCGGCCCAGGGGCGGCAGTGCCGCCGTCGCGGCGCGGGCGGTCGCGCCGGTGCCTGATCCGGCCCCGTCGTCCTCGCAGGCTGGGAACACGGATGGCTGGCGCGGGGACGGCATGTACAGAGGCTGGCATCCGCCATGACACCCACAGCCAAAGGGCTTGATGCCGGCAACGCACGGGCCAAGCCCAGGGCAGCAGGTTCGGCGGGAGCAATGGAAAATCCTGCTGCGGAACGACAGGCTTCTATATGCGGGCACCCACCGGCGGCTCCGTATCCGGGGGAAACTCGACCTTGTCATAGACATCCGACAGAAGCAGGTCACAGTCCACCGAGGCCAGGTGAACCCGCTCCTGCAAGCCGCTGCTCTCCGACAGGAGCCACTGTCCGTCCGGCTGGCGGACGTAGTGCTCCACCCGAACTTTGTCCTGCGAGATCAGCAGGTAATCCGACACGGACTCCAGCCAGCGATAGTGCGCGAACTTCTCGCCACGATCATAAGCCTCGGTGGACCGGGACAGCACTTCCACCAGGACGGTGGGGTTGAGCAGTGTGTCCCGATCCTCGTCCATAAAGTGAGGCTCGCCGCAGACGACGGCTACATCCGGGTAAGTGTTCAGCCCGGTGGCTTGGACCCGAACGCGCTGGTCATTAGCGACAGGCTGACAGGGCCCTCCCTGGAACCGATTCCGTAGTTCGCCGACGACGTTAGCGACAATGACATTGTGAGTGAAGCTCACCCCGGCCATGGCGAAAATCTCGCCGCCGAGGAACTCGCTCCTGTGATCGGCCCGGCGCTCCAGGGCCAGGTACTCTTCCTGGGTGTAGCGCGGCTTGGCTAATGACGACATCTGCTGCATCTCAGTCGCGTCAACGAAGCGGCGCCCTGATCGCCCGCCTGGACGAGCGCGACTGGCGGATCTGCGGGTAGAATGGGAGGTGAGAGCCGGTGAGAGCGCTTACATAGTGTTACCCATGAACCCGGTCTGAAACGTTACCGATGATCCCGGCCCGTACATCAGTGACGGTAGACGGGTCTGGGGCCGGGGCGGCAGTATTCCGCCGGGACAGTCCACACCTGGGGCGGCCCCGCTGCCGGGTCCTCACCGGTAGCGCGCTGGTCCGACGCCTCCCCGAACCAGAGGGCGACGTGTTCCTCGGGCACGTCCGGGTCCCCCTCCACGCCGACCACGACGGCCACCCTGCCGTTCAACTCCACGAAGTCGCCTCTGCGCCAGAGTGTCATGCCCGGTCCCTTGTTGCCCCCGACAGACGGCCAAGCCCTCGTAGCGCGGCCTAACAGGCATTTTACCGCATTCTACGGAGGGCCGGGCGCGCCACGAGCGTCAAATACCGTGCGGCGCGGCATAATGCGCCGCATTGGCCCATTATACCGCACAAGCGGCAGGAAGGCAAAAACGACGCACACCCGGCACGAATGCCAATTCGGGAGAGCCGCCCGCGCGGCACAGGTGCGCTTCCTGTCGCATCTCTGCGGAACATCTAGGAAGCGACGCGGCACAGCGCGCCCACATCATCCCAGGCATACGGGAACCTGCCGGCTCGACATTCCCTACTGTAAGGGCTGGCCCGTGAGGAGGCGGTAGGCGTCGCGGTACTTTTCGGCGGTCTTGGCAATGATCTCTGGCGGGAGGGCGGGGGCGGGCGGGGTTTTGTTCCAGTCCTGGGTTTCCAAATAGTCGCGGACGAATTGCTTGTCGAAGGAGGGCTGGGGGCGGCCGGGCTTGTAGAGGGCGGCGTCCCAGAAGCGGGAGGAGTCGGGGGTGAGGGCCTCGTCAATCAGGATTAGTTCGCTGTCATCGCGCAGGCCGAACTCAAACTTGGTGTCGGCGATGATGATCCCCCGCGCGGCGGCGTAGTCGCGGGCGAAGGCGTAGAGGGCAAGGCTCTTGTCACGGACGGCGGCCGCAAGGTCCGGACCGATGATCTCGGCGGCGCGGGCGAAGGGGATGTTCTCGTCGTGCGCGCCGACGGCGGCCTTGGTGGCGGGGGTGAACAAGGGGGCCGGCAGGCGGTCGCTCTCGCGCAGGCCGACGGGGAGCGGGAGGTCGTACAGCCGCACCTCGCCGCCATGGGCGAACAGTTTCTGATAATCCTTCCAGGCGGAGCCGGCGAGGTAGCCGCGCACGACGCACTCCACGGGCAGGGCGCGGCACTTCTGGACCAGCAGCGAGCGGCCTTCCAGCATCGCCACCAGGTCCGGGGTGACGTTGACGCCCGCATCGTGGAGGCGCTGGCCGATGCTGTCCATGTCGGCGGCAATCAAGTGGTTCGGGAGGATGTCCCGCGTCCGCTCGAACCAGAAGCGGGACAGCCCGGTAAGGACACGGCCCTTGTCCGGGATGGGGTCGGGCAGGACGACATCAAACGCGGAGAGACGGTCGGTGGTGACCAGCAGCAGGGCGTCGCCCAGGTCGTACACGTCGCGCACCTTGCCGGTGGTGAACCGGGACAGGCCGGGAATGTCGGCGGTCAGCAGGGGCGTGGTCATGGCATCACCTTTCCGAGAATCTGATCCGGGCTGATCGGCCCGAAGTCACGGCTGTCACTGGAGAATGGGAGATTGTCTCCAAGTACGTAGATCGTTTGGTTCAGGGCCGGAGTCGGTTTCAGGCCGTATTGAACCTTGAAAAAGTACAGCGCAAATGTCATGTTGGGCGACGCATTGGGGGGGATGTACCAGCCCTCTGGGTTGGTGAGCGTGCGCGGGAAGCCCGGCGGCGGGAAGATGCCGGCCTGGCGGGGGTCGGCGATGTACAGAATGCGCTTGATGAGCTCGTCACGCCCCCGCCGGAACACGATCACGTCACCGGGCTTCAATTTGTCGCGCGGGGCGAACTTCCAGACCAGGACGGCCTCGCCGTTGTGAAAGGTCGGCTCCATGGAGCGCCCCGTGACGACGACGCGCTTGAAGTTGACGGACGTACTGGCCGCCAGGATCAGAAAGAAAGCGAGCACGACCCACTCGCGCCGGCGCAGGCCCCGGACGTGCTCGCGCTGGCGGACATGGGCGAGCCGGGCGGCCAGCGTTTCGTCTATCTCCGCGCGCCGCTCGGCGTCACTCATCGCTCCAACCCCAGTGCCCTCACGACGGTATCCAGGGTGGCCGGAACGACGACGGGGTGTGGGACGGTCTTGATGACCCGGTCCGGGTCCTTGAGACCGTGCCCGGTCAGCGTCACTGCGACGCTTGCGCCCTCGAAACCTCGGAACCAGCCGGCGGCATGGAGCTTACGGAGGCCCGCGACGGGGGCGGCGCTGGCCGGCTCGGCGAAGACGCCTTCCAGTGTGGTCAGCAGCTGGTAGGCTTCCAGAATTTCGTCATCGGTGACTTTGTCGATGAGGCCGCACGATTCATCACGAGCCGCAATCGCCCGCTCCCAGGAGGCGGGATGGCCGATGCGAATGGCCGTGGCGATGGTCTGGGGCCGATCAACCGGCGCGCCGTCCACCAGTGGGGCCGCGCCCGCTGCCTGGAAGCCAATCATCTTCGGCAGTTTTTTGCTCTTGCCGCTCGCGTGGTACTCCTTGTACCCCTTCCAGTAGGCCGTGATGTTGCCGGCGTTGCCGACGGGGATGGCGTGAAAGTCCGGCGCATCGCCCAGCGCATCGCAGATCTCAAACGCCCCGGTCTTCTGGCCCTCAATGCGATAGGGATTGATCGAGTTGACCAGGGCCAGCGGGTATCGGGCCGTGATCTCGCGGACGAGGCACAGGGCGTCATCAAAGGTGCCCTCGACCGCGACCACTCTGGCCCCATGGATCAGCGCCTGCGAGAGCTTGCCCAGTGCCACATCCGTGTTCGGCAGCAGGACCACGCAGTCTAGCCCCGCGCGGGCGGCGTAGGCGGCGGCGGCGGCGCTGGTGTTGCCGGTGGAGGCGCACATGACGGCCCGCGCGCCCTCCTCAACCGCCTTGGTGACGGCCATCGTCATGCCCCGGTCTTTGAACGACCCGGTGGGGTTCATGCCCTCATACTTCAGATAAATCTGGAGACCGGGCGCGACGGCCTGGGCCAGCCGGGGCGCGGGAATGAGCGGCGTGTCGCCTTCATAGAGTGTGACGACGGGCGTGCTGTCCGAGACGGGCAAGTGTTGCCGGTACTGTTCGATGATTCCGTGTCGCATAGTGTTTCAGAACCCCCTCCGGCTCGCCTTTGGCTCGCCACCTCCCCCGCAGGCGGGAGAGGTAAGCCGACTATCGCCCCTGCGGCTCTTCATGGCCTTGACCGTCAGCATCGGCAGGGCGGAACGTGGCACGGCAGAGGCCTCCGCCACTCTCCCTCTCCCTTTCCGAAGGGGGAGGGGGATGCGCTTGCGCCGGAGAGGGGGTTCCCCTCCCCCTGCCGCAGGGGGTTTGTTACCCCCACGTCCGAGGCAGGAACAGCGTCTCGCCGTTGAGGGACAGGTAATCCTCCGCGCCGACGCTGGCGAGCAGGTCGGCGGCCATCGGGTCAAAGCCCTGGTCGTTGACCACGTACTCATCGCGGATGTGGACGCCGACGATCTCGCCGACGACCAATTCGCACTGGGAGGGTGGCAGCGGGTGGATGGCCGCGACCTTGCACTCCAATGCCGCCGGGCTTTCGGCGACGCGCGGGCAGTCCACGCTGCCGGCGTTCGCGCGGGTCAGCCCCAGGCGGGCGAAGTCGTCCTCCCTCTCGGCTCCCTCGGCGCTTTTGTTCATGATTTCCGCCAGGAACCGGGGCACCAGGTTGACCACGAACACGCGCGTCGCCTGGATGTTCGCCAGCGTGTTCTTCGGCCCCCCGCCCCGGCGGCTGAACGAAACGCCCAGCATCGGCGGGTGGTTCGCCAGGCCGCAGAAGGCGTTGTACGGCGCGATGTTGGGCGTACCGTTCTCGTCCCGCGTCGTGATGAGCGCGATGGGCCGGGGCGCGATCAGCGCCGCCCAGATTTTGCCGCCCACATGGCGCGGGATTTGGTCAATCGTCAGGTGCATGAGCCACTGTCCTCCGGCTCTTCGCAGCCGGAAGGATTCACATCCGCGAATGTGCCGAGTACCACTTCGTCTGGTGGTAAGCTGTCACTTCCGGGGCGTGGATGTAATAGTCTTTCCCTTTGTCCGTGATGAAAAAGCAGAAAATGGCCTGGCTGACTGTCTCTGCCTCGTCATCTTCCATTGAGGAACGCCAGTTGCTCACGTCAGCAACCACACCCTCCCACTCTTCCGGCGGCACGGGCATCTCCTGAGTATGCTGCCATGAGCGGCAACGGTACAGAGCAATCAGGCCATCGGCCAATAATCTGCGTATGGCCTCTTGCCCCCTCTGGATACGCTGCGCGTCCGAAAGGCGCTGCGACTCTGGAGCGGCTTCCCACTTGGCCTCCCAAAGAGGAGTACAATCCTCGCTCGCGGAGAACAGGATGTCTATTTGGCCGTGCGTGAGCATTACGCCACTCGTCGGTTTCGCAACTTAACCTACTTACGTGTGTCCGCTTTTCATGGGGTGCAAGATCAAGCAACGGCGGCCGCCGCAGCGGTGCGCTGACCCGCAGTGGCCTCCCCTTAGGTCCCGGCTTGAAGCCGCAGATCCCGCCCCCAGGTGATCACGGGTGGGTTTTCGGCTTCCACAATGGGGCGCAGGACGTACTCCAAAAACGGCCTCGTGCCCTCCCCATAGAAGACGTAGAAGCGGTCGTTGAGCACCGCATCCAGCGTGGCCTCGGCGATCCGCTCAGGCTCGACTCCCTGACCTTGGAACCTCTCCGAGTTCGCCCGATGGATTGGGTCATTCCACTCGCGCTCGCTCCAGGGCCGGTCGCCCGCCGGACGGTTGCGCCACGACCGGTGAATGTCGGTTGCGACCATGCCCGGACAGACCACGGAGACACCGATCTGGGTGTTTGCGGCGATCAGCTCTGAGTAGAGCGATTGGCTGAGCGACAGGCAGGCGGCCTTGGAAGAACAGTAGGGCGCATGTTCGCCCGTGCCGTTGAATGAAGCCAGTGACGCGGTGTTGATGATGTGCCCTGGCTCGCCCTGCCTGATCAGGATCGGCGTGAACGCCTTCACTCCGTGAATGACCCCCCAGAGGTTCACACCATGA
The DNA here is from genome assembly GCA_019239955.1 of Armatimonadota bacterium. Taxonomy (GTDB): domain Bacteria; phylum Armatimonadota; class Armatimonadia; order Armatimonadales; family Capsulimonadaceae; genus JAFAZD01. Next base: position 17,844 of record JAFAZD010000155.1, read on the forward strand.
ACCCAGCGCCAGTCATCGAGCGACATCTCCCAGGTGGGCCCGGTGATGGACACCCCGGCGTTGTTGACGACGATGTGAACCTTGGCGAACGCCTCCAAGGTCGCCTGCGCCAGCGCCTCCACATCGGAAAATTTCGAGACGTCGGTCCGGACCCCGATCGCCTCGAAACCATTCGCCTTCAGGCCCGTCACGGCGCGTTGGATCGCATCCTCCTGGATGTCGGCGATCACAATCTTCACACCTTCACGCCCGAATCGCTCGGCCATGGCGAGTCCGATGCCGCTCGCGCCGCCGGTGACGACCGCCACTTTCCCATTCAGGTCTCGCATACACTATGCTCCACAGCACCCAAGAGACAGGCCAAGGGCACGCAACGTCTGGGACGTCCTGAGCCGGCTAATCACCAAGATCAGCGGGATGCCCCGCGTTACTCATAAACCTTCCCGGCGGCAAACATTGCGGCGAAGGTCTTCCACGATGGCTCTTCAGGTACGCTTGGCTCCCCCGTCATGGCAGACCGGGTCCGTGTCCAATCGACCATCGCCTCAAGGAAGCGTCCTATGTCGGGGTTCTCCCACCCATTCGCCAGGGGGCCATACGGCGATGAGGGTGATCGTGCTTCCATTTCTTGGGAAGCGTACCAATCGGCGGCGAGCGCACTCAGGAAACGCAGGAACGTCTCCTTGGAGTCGACCTGCTCCAACAGTTCATCCAACTCGTCAGACGGACTCCCCATGCCCGCTACTCCTCCACGCGAATCCAGTTCTGGATGCCGGTGACGATCTCCAGGCGAGAGATCACGTCAAGGGCGGAGCGCAGGTTCGCTTCCAGGCAGCGGTGGGTGATCCAGACGATCTCGGCGTCGCCGTCGGGGAGGGCGCGCTGGACGACGCTCTCGATGCTGACGTCGAAGTCGCCGAAGATGGAGGCCAGGCTCGCCAGCACCTTCGGGCGGTCGTGGGCGAGCAGGCGGACGTAGTAGTTGGTCTCCAATTGGTCAATCGGCAGGATGGGCTTTTGGTCGTAGCAGGTGCAGCCGAGCCGTCCCGTCGCGCCCCGTCGGATGTTGCGGGCGATCTCGATGATGTCCCCGACGACGGCGCTGCCGGTGGGAAGACCCCCCGCGCCACGCCCGTAGAACATCACGTCGCCTACGGCATCGCCGTGCAGGAAGATCGCATTATACACGTCGTTGACCGAGGCCAGCGGGTGCGCCTGCGGCAGCAGGACGGGGTGGACGCGCACTTGCAGCGCGTCGCCCAAATCCTGGCCGATGCCGACGATCTTGATGACGTAGCCGAGCTCTTTCGCCACCTCGATGTCGCGCTTGGCGATGCGGGTAAGGCCCTCCACGTAGATGTCCGCCGGGTCCACACGCGACGTGAAGGCGATGGAGGCGAGGATGGCCGTCTTGTACTGGGCGTCGTAGCCCTCGATGTCGTTGGTTGGGTCCGCCTCGGCGTAGCCGTGCGCCTGGGCCTCGCGCAAGACGTCCCCGAAGTCGGCGTCCTCGGCGGTCATCTTGGACAGGATGTAGTTGGTGGTGCCGTTGACGATGCCGAGAATCTGCGTAAACTTGTTGGCGGCGAGCGCCTGCTTGAGCGGCTGAATAATCGGGATGCCGCCGCCGACGCTGCCCTCAAAACTGAAGTCGAGACCGCGCTCCTCGGCCTCTTGGAGCAGGTCGTTGCCGGCCTTCGCCATCATCTCCTTGTTGGCGGTGACGATGTTCTTGCCGCTCTGGATCGCGCGCAGGACGTACCCATGCGCCGGCTCGACGCCGCCGATCAACTCGCAGAGGATGCGGATGTCGGGGTCGGCGATCACTTCATTCGGGTCATCGGTGAGCAGGGCCGGGTCCACGGCGATGTCGCGGGGCTTGTTCAAATCGCGCACGGCGATCTTCTTGATGACCAGGGGCGCGCCGACCTTGCGCTCGATCGCGGCGGCGTGCTCGGTCAGCACACGCACGGCTCCGCCGCCGACGACGCCCAGGCCCAGGATGCCGATGTTGATGGGATTGGTCACAGTGGCTCGATATGCATCAAGGGCTGGCCCTGGTGGACCAGCGTGCCGCTTTCGATGGGGATGTCCACGACACGGCCGGCGGCCTCGGCGGGGACCTCGCTGAAGACCTTCATCGCTTCGATCAGGCCGATGGGCTGGCCGACGCGCACGGTGTCGCCGACGCTGACAAACGGCGGGTCCTCCGGCGAGGGCGAGCGGTAGAAGACGCCGACCATGGGCGACTCCAGAGCGACGGCATTGGCGGGGCGGCCCGCGCGCGAGGCGGGCGCCGGGGCCGGCGCGGTCACGGGCGGTTGCGAGTAGACTGGGGCCGGCGGCAGCGCCTGCGGGTGGGCAGGGACGGCGACCGGCCCGGCGGCCTGGGCGGGGGTGAATTCCGGCACAGCCTTGACGGTGATCTGGACGCCCTCGGCCTCCACGGTCAATTCGGCCAACCCGTGCTCGGCGACCAGCGCGACCAGCCGGCGGACGGTCTCCGGCGTACTGTCTATCTCTGCCAATCCCTACTCCCTCGCCCGCGTAATGCGCCCCGTATTGTAGCACTTCGCCGGGGCGCAGGTCAAGCGCGGACGGGCCTGGCCCGCCCGCGCCACGGATGCCCCTCAAAAAGCGCCTTGACATTCCGGCCCGGAGGGGGGTATACTGTTCGGAGTGTCCCGGCGGTGAAGTTGTCCTGACGCAGCCATGTTTGAGAGCTTATCCGACAAGTTACAAAATGTATTCCAGCGGCTGCGTGGGAAAGGCGCGCTGACGGAACAGGATGTCAGCGAGGCCCTCCGCGAGGTGCGCCTGGCCCTGCTGGAAGCCGACGTCAACCTCAAGGTCGTCAAGGACTTCATCGCCCGCATCCGGGAGCGTGCCGTCGGCGTCGAGGTGCTGGAGGGACTGCATCCGGCCCAGCAGGTCATCAAGATCGTGGACGAGGAGCTGACCGGGCTGCTCGGCGGCGACCAGTCTCCCCTCACCTTCGCGCCCCGACCGCCGACGGTCCTCATGCTCTGCGGCCTGCAGGGCGCGGGCAAGACCACTCACGCCGGCAAGCTGGCCGCCCTGCTGCGCCGCCAGGGCCGCAATCCGCTGCTGGTCGCCGCCGACATCTACCGACCGGCGGCCATCAAGCAGCTACAGGTGGTCGGGGAGCAGGTCAAAACGCCCGTCTTCACCCTGGGCGACAAGGCCGACCCGGCGCAGATCGCGCGGCAGGGCGTCGCCGAGGCGGCCCTCGGCGGCCAGGACGTCGTCATCCTGGACACGGCGGGCCGGCTGCAGATCGACGCCGCGCTGATGGAAGAACTGCAGCGGGTCAAGGCGGCCGTCGGCCCGCAGGAGATTTTGCTGGTCGTGGACGCCATGACCGGCCAGGAGGCCGTCAATGTCGCGCAGGGGTTCAACGAGGCCCTGGACATCACCGGCGTGATCCTGACCAAGCTGGACGGTGACGCGCGCGGCGGCGCGGCCCTCTCCGTCAAGGGCATCACCGGCAAGCCGATCAAGTACGTCGGCGTCGGCGAGAAGATGGACGCCCTGGAGGTCTTCTACCCAGACCGGATGGCCTCGCGGATTCTGGGCATGGGCGACGTGCTGACGCTGATCGAGAAGGCGGAGGCCGCACTTGACGAGAAAAAGGCGCTGGAGTTCGAGAAGAAGCTGCGCCAGAACAAGTTCGACTTTGAAGATTATCTCGACCAGATGCGTCAGATGCGCAGGATGGGGCCGCTGGACCAGATTCTGGGCATGATCCCCGGCCTGGGCGGCCAGATCGGCAAGCTGCAGGGGGCCGACATGGAGCTGGGCGAGAAGCAGCTCCGGCAGGTGGAGGCCATCATCTGCTCCATGACCGTGCAGGAGCGGCGCGAGCCGGCGCTGATCAACGGCAGCCGCCGCCGCCGCATCGCCGCCGGGAGCGGCACCACCATTCAAGACGTCAACCGGCTGCTGGCCCAGTTCGAGCAGATGAAGAAGATGATGCGTGGGCTGACTCAAGGCGACATGGGGCTGGCCGGCGCCGGGCTGCCGGGCATGGCCGGGGCGGGCCGGGGCGGCAAGCACGCCGGCTCCAACAAGAAAAACAAGCGCAAGCCCCCGCCCGCCTTCAAGTTCCCGTTCGGGCGACGCTAACGTTTTCCATCATTATTCAGTAGAGAAAGGAGTGAAACTATGGCAGTCAAAATTCGGCTGCGCCGCATGGGCGCCAAGAAGCGCCCCTTCTATCGGCTCGTGGTGGCCGACGGGCGCTGCGCCCGCGACGGACGGTTTATTGAGACTTTGGGCTATTATAACCCCTGCGTGGAGCCGGCGGAGCTGAAGATCAACGACGAGCGCGCCACCTACTGGCTTCGCTGCGGCGCGCAGCCGTCCGACACCGCCGCCGCGCTGCTCAAGAGGCAGGGCGTCCTGGGCCGGACGGAAGAACAGAACACCGCTGAACAAGACACCGCGGCCGCCGAGTAGCCGCGATACCCTAGTAAGACCCCGTGCCTGAGGGCGGAACGTGCCGCGCAGGGCGAGTAGGAGTAGGCAGTAAGTGAAACCAATGATCGAGTATCTCGTCAAGGCGCTGGTGGACGAGCCGGAGCACGTCCGTATCGAGGAGCTGCCCGGCGAGGAATCCACCACTTACGAGGTACGTGTGGCTCCGGGCGATCTCGGGAAAGTGATCGGCAAGCAGGGGCGGATCGCCAACGCCTTGCGCACGGTCGCCAAAGCCGTGGCGATGAAGCACAAGCAGAAAATCTACGTGGAGATCGTCGCGCAGTAAGCCGCGCCTCCTGAAACCTTCCACCGTGGACGAGGAATATCCGGTACTGGCCGCGCAGGTCGTCGGCGCGCATGGCGTCGGCGGCAATGTGCGGCTTCGCCTTGTCGGGGCCGACCCCGCGGCCGCCGCGCGTTCGCTGCAGGCGGGCCTGGCCGTGCGCCTGGTCCGGCCCGACGCGGGGGCGCGGCGTGACCTGACGCTGACGTCCCTGCGGCGGCAGGGGGCGCCCAAGGGCGCGTGGCTGGCACACTTCCGGGAGATCACCGACCGCACGGCCGCCGAGGAGATCGTCGGCTGGAGCGTCCGCATCCCGGAGGCCGCCCGCGCCCCGCTGCCGGAGGGTGAGTATTACGTGGACGAGCTGGTCGGCCTGGAGGTCGTCACGGACGCCGGACGGTCGCTCGGCCAGTTGGCCGATGTGCTCCACTCGCCCGCCAACGACGTTTACGAGACGGATCGGGGCGTCCTGATCCCGGCCGTCGCCGCGTTCATCCTCGGCATTGACCGGGCGGCGGGCCGGATCACCGTGCGCGATGTGCCGGGGCTTGCGGACGAGCCGTGAGGATCGACGTCATCACGATCTTCCCCGACATGGTGCGCGCAGGCCTGGGGTACAGCATCGTCAAGCGCGCCCAGGAGGCCGGCCATGTCCGCGTGGCGGTTCACGACCTGCGCGACCACGCGCCCGGCAAGCATCGCGCCACCGACGACAGCCCCTACGGCGGCGGCGCGGGCATGGTGATGCTGCCCGGCCCGCTGTTTCAGGCTGTGGAGAGTCTTGATCCCGTGCCGGAGGCTCGCATCATCCTGCTGACGCCGCAGGGCGAGACGTTCTCCCAGGCGAAGGCGCGGGAACTTTCGGAGGCGCCGCACCTGGTATTGCTGTGTGGGCACTACGAAGGATTTGATGAGCGGGTGCGCCGACACCTGGCGACCGATGAAATCAGCATCGGCGACTACGTGCTGACCGGCGGCGAGCTGCCGGCCCTGGTGATCGCGGACGCGGTCACGCGCCTCCTGCCGGGGGTGCTGGGCAACGCCGAGTCCGCCGAGGCCGATACGTTCACTGACGGCCTGCTGGAATATCCGCATTACACGCGCCCCCTGGACTTCCGGGGGTGGCGCGTCCCCGACGTGCTGCTCTCCGGCCACCACGCCGAGATCGCCAAGTGGCGACGCAAGGAGCAGCTCCGCCGCACGCGTGAGCGTCGGCCCGACCTCTGGGCGGAATTTGTCCCGTCCAAGTCCGATCAGAAGCTGCTGGCGCAGCTCGCTGAAGAAGAATCCGAGGAGAATCCCTAACATGCATCCGCTCGTACAGGAGATCGAACAGGCGCAGCGCAAAGAGTCTGTGCCGAGTTTTGGGCCGGGGGACACGGTGCGCGTCCATGTCAAAGTCATCGAAGGCGGCAAGGAGCGTATTCAGGTCTTTGAGGGCACGGTGCTCTCGCGCAAGGAGGGCGGCTCGCGCTCGTCCTTTCTGGTCCGCAAGATCAGCGGCGGCTACGGCGTCGAGCGCTCGTTCCTGATGCATTCGCCGCGCCTTGACCGAATCGAGGTGACTCGGCGCGGCCTGGTCCGGCGCGCCAAGCTGTTCTACCTGCGCGGCAAGGTCGGCAAGGCCACGCGCATCAAGGAAAAGCGCAGCGTTTAGCGTTATGTTCGCAGGGGCGACCCGGTGGGTCGCCCCTACCTCCCGTTGAAATTTTTATCTATGGACGCACCTCAATCGCCGGGTATTACCGAGGCGCTCGCCAACCTCAGCGTCATCTGGATTCTCGCCATCGTGGCGGGGCTGACCGTGCTGCGCCTCGGCCTGATTCGTGTGCCGACCCCCGCCGCCCGCTCCACGTCGGAGATTCTGGAATCCGGCATCATCGCCATCGTGCTGGTCTTCCTGATCATCCGGCCCTTCGTCGTGCAGGCGTATTACATCCCCTCCCCCTCCATGGAGCCGACACTGCTCGGCAAGCAAGGCTCCGGGGACCGAATCCTGGTCAACAAGTTCGACTACCGCCTGAGTCACCCGCACCACGATGACGTCGTGGTGTTCCTGGCCCCCAAAGAGACCGGCTGGGAGAACTCGGACTTCATCAAGCGGCTGATCGGCGTCCCCGGCGACCGCATCCAGGTCGTCGGCGGGCAGATCGTCATTAACGGCAAGATCTACAAGCATGCCGATGTCCGGCAGGCGCTGGTCGTGGCCGGCGAGTGCGGCGATGCGGCCCGGCAGGAGGCGCAGTCCGGCCTGCAGGACGATCTCCAGGCGGATTATCACGTCAAGTTCGTCCCGGAAGGCGTTCGCGTCTCCGACAACGCCGGCCACACGAAATTGGTCTCGAAGGCGCGCCTGGCGGAGATCCTCGCCGGCCCCGGCTACCCCGTCACCGTCCGGCCCGGCGTCGTCATCCGCAACGGCCAGACGCTGGACGAGCCGTTCATCGCCGAGGACCCAGACTACGACATGCAGATTTACCAGGGCGAGCCGCTCAAGCACGACTACAACCCGCCCATGCCCAATTTGGAATACCGGGGCAACGTGGGCGGCACCGAGGACGGCATCTCCCAGCCGCAGTACCAGCGGGAGGCCGCGCAGCCGACCCAGCCGATTCCTCCGGGCAAGTACCTGATGATGGGCGACAACCGCAACGACAGCAACGACAGCACCAACTGGGGCCTGCTGGACGCAAAGCGCGTCGTCGGGAAGGCGCAGATCGTCTTCTGGCCCCCCTCCCGGGTGGGGCTGATTCACTGACGTGGGGGACAGCGAATGAATTCGCCGCTCGGTGGCGAGGACGCCGAGTCTCCGCCTTCGCGGAGACAGTTCTTTGTCCGCGAAGGCGGACAATCGGCCGCAGGCCAGGAAGCGGCGAATTCATTCGCTGATCCCCTCACCACCCCCGCCTCCGCCCTTGACTCACTCCCCGACCTCTGGCACTACGAGCGGCAGGCCCGCACGGAGGGCCACGCGATCATCGTCGGGCTGGATGAAGTCGGGCGCGGGCCGCTCGCCGGCCCCGTCGTCGCCGCCTGCGTCGTTTTGCCGCCCGATTTTGATCTGGACGGCATCGCCGACTCGAAGGCGCTGACCGAGCGGCAGCGGGAGCGGGCCGCCGAGCGCATCCGCCGGGAAGCGACCGCATGGAGCATCGGCCACGCGGACGCCGAGACCGTTGACCGCATCAACGTCCTACAGGCCAGCCGCGAGGCCCTGCGGGAGGCCCTGCGCGGCCTGTCCGCCACGCCGACCCTCGCGCTGGTGGACGGCCACCTGCCCGTCCCCGACCTCCCCTGCCCCGCCCAGCGCGCCATTGTCCGGGGTGATAGCCTGAGCGCCAGCATCGCCACCGCCTCCATCATCGCCAAAGTGCATCGTGACGACCTGATGCGCCGATGGGATGCCGAGTATCCCGAATACGGCTTCGCCGCGCACAAGGGCTACGGCTCGGCCCGGCATCTCGCCGCCCTGCGCGCGCACGGCCCCTGCCCGCTCCACCGGCGCACCTTCGCGCCGGTCGCCGCCCTCTGCACGGACGCAGGCCATGCCCCGGAACCGTAAGGCCGTCGGCGCGCAGGGCGAAAGCACCGCCGCCGCCTTTCTGGAGTCGCGCGGCTACCGCCTGGTGGACGCCAACGTTCGGCCCGAAGGCGGCATGGCGCGCGGCGAGATTGACCTGATCGCCTGGCACGGCGAGTTTCTGGTTTTCATCGAGGTGAAGACGCGCCACGCGGCCTGGGGAGCGCAGGGCGCGCCGATGGAGGCCGTAGACGCCCGCAAGCGCCGCCAGCTCCTCGCCCTCGCCGCCGCCTACCTCGCCAGGCACGCCCTGGATGACGTGCAGTGCCGCTTCGACGTGGTCGAGATCGTCGAGACAAAAGACGGCTTCGCCCGATTCCGTTTGCTGCCGGATGCGTTCACCGCGATGGATTCGGCCGATTGACATGCCCGCCCGCCTGTGCTAGAATAGGCCATGTCCGCTCCCGCTTACCCCCCGTCCCTGCCCCTGACGCCGGTTTCCGGGCCGGTCCGGGCCGGGGTCACGCTGCCCGGCTCCAAGAGCATCACCAACCGCGCCCTGCTGCTGGCCGCGCTGGCGGACGGGGAGAGCCGCCTGCACGCCCCCCTGCATTCGGAAGACACCCTCTACATGACGCAGGCATTGCGCCAGTTGGGCGGGGCGATTGCGGAGACGCCGGAGGGTGATCTCGTGATCCAGGGGCGCGGCGGCGCGTTCGACGCCCCTTCCCAGCCGCTCTTCATCGGCAACTCCGGGACCACGGTGCGCTTCCTCACCGCCGCCGCCTGCCTGACGCCGCCGGGGGCGGACGTGGTGCTGGACGGCGTGGCGCGGATGCGCGAGCGGCCCATCCGCGACCTGCTCGGCGCGCTGCTGACCCTGGGCGTAGACGCCGAGAGCCTCAACGGACACGGCTGCCCGCCGGTGCGCGTGCGGGGCGGCGGCCTGCCCGGCGGCGCGTGCCGCCTGCGCGGCGACGTCAGCAGCCAATTTTTAAGCGCCCTGCTTCAAGTCGCCCCCTATGCCCGGCGGGACGTGCAGATCGAGATTGTGGGCGACCTGGTCTCCAAGCCCTACGTAGATATCACCCAGGCTGTCATGCGCGTCTTCGGCGTCGAATGCGTCAATGAGGGCTACCGCCGCCTCTCCGTCCGCGCCAGCCAGCGGTATCAGGGACGGGACTACGCGGTTGAGGCCGACGCCTCCAACGCCTCCTACTTCCTCGCCGCCGCCGCCGTCACCGGCGGCACGGTCACACTGGAAAACCTCGGCTCCGACTCCATTCAGGGGGACGCCCGCTTTGCCGACGTGCTGGAACGGATGGGCTGCCGGGTGACGCGCGGCCCGCAGATCACCCTCACCGGCCCGCAGCGGCTGCGCGCGATTGACGCCGACATGGAGGCAATCCCCGACACGGCGCAGACCCTGGCCGTCGTCTGCGCCTTCGCCGACGGCCCCAGCCGCCTGGCCGGCCTCACCAGCCTGCGCGTCAAGGAGACCGACCGGGTGCAGGCCATCACCAAAGAGTTGCCCAAGCTCGGCGTCGGCGTCGAGGAGGGCCGCGACTCCTGGGTCATTGTTCCCCCCGCCGACCGCAGATTGCATGGGGCGGCGATTGACACCTACGAAGACCACCGCATGGCGATGTCCTTCGCCGTCGCCGGCCTGCGCGTCCCCGGCATCGTCATCCGCGACCCCGGCTGCGTCGCCAAGACCTTCCCCGACTTCTGGGGGCGCTGGGAAGAGGCGTTCGGCCATGAGTGACCCGCAGAACGAGTGGGAAGCACTGGGCGTCTCCGCCGCATTGGCGAACTCCTATGCCCAGGACGCGCGCGGCTTCCTGCCGCTGCTCGCTGGCTTCCTGCAGGCCGCCCTGCCCGCCGAGACGGCGGTGGAGCGCAAAGGCGGCCTGTTCCAGAAGACCAAGCCGATCCATAAGATCACCGTGTCGCTCGGCGAGAACGTCTACGCCCTGGAAGACATGGGACATGGGGCGCTGACCGCCCAGCGCGCCAAGATCGTGCGCGGCATCCGCCTCAAAACGGACACCCTGCCGGTGGAAGACTGGCTGGCCGAGTTGAGCGACGAAATCACTCATCGCGCCCGGCGCAGCGAGAAGGCCTTCTTCGCCCTCAAAGAACTGCTGCGCGGCTGATACGCCTCTCAGTCTGCCCAGCGTGGGGGAGGCCCGGCGAATGAGCGGTAGCCGAAGAATGGCCCGGCGAATGAATTCGCGGGCTTGCATAGAACAAAGTCGGCTCCGCCGACTGCGGACTCAGTCCCGCAGGGACTTTGGATTATCCAAGCCCGCGAATTCATTCGCCGGGCCTCCCATCGTCGGGCGCGACTGCGTCGCGCCAATTCATTCGCCGGACACGGCCGGCGGGCGGCAGAGATAAGAATGGCCCTGTTCTCCAAACCTCCACCCGATGACGAGCGCCGTAAGCGCAGCCAGGAGCAGATGGCGCGCGGCGGCGTACCGCTCAATGCCGAGGAGCGCCTGCGCGAGCTGCAGGGCCGCCGGGAGTTCTTCACCAGCAACCTGAGCGTCAACGAGTTCGTGCTGGCGGCGGACGACGGCATTCGGCCGCTCGGCCAGGTGATGGGCAGCACGGTCTATCACGTCGGCTGGCAATACACGCCGATGTATCAGAGCAGCGAGCTGACTGTCCTCAGTCACGCGCAGTACCACGCCCGCCTGCTGGCCCTCTCGCGCTTGCAGCAGGAGGCCAGGCTGCTCGGCGCACACGGCGTCCTGGGCGTCCGCCTAGAGCGTCAGGCGCAGGCGTGGGGCGATAACCTGCTGGAATGGACGGCGCGCGGCACCGCCATCGCCCTGGACAAAGGGGACGTGCCCGCGTTGCCGTTCGTCTGCGCCCTCTCCGGGCAGGAGTTCTGGACTCTGCGGCGCGCCGGCTATTACCCCGCCGGCTTCGCCTTCGGCACCTGCGTCTACTACCACGTCGCCTCCGTGCTGACCCAGTACGCGACGCAGGGTGGGCCTCTGGGCCAGGGCTACGCCGCCAACACCGAGCTGACCGACTACACCCAGGCCGTCTACACCGCCCGCCACGCCGCCATGTCCCGCATGGAGGACGAGGCCCGCCGCGTCGCCGCCGAGGGCATCGTCGGCGTCCGCATCGAGAACGACATCCGCACCCAGGAGGTCGAGGGCGGCAGCACGACCGGCGGCAGCGGGACCCGCCGCGACCTGATCGTCCAGTTCACCGTCCTGGGAACCGCCGTCGTCCCCCGCCGCGACCGCTGGCCCGTCCTGGACTACGCCCTGCCACTCACTGGCTGAGTCTAGGCCTGCCAGCGGGTACAATCATGACGATGTCCCAGGAGACCACGTTACCATGACTGTGACCATCAACCTGACCCCGGAGCAGGTCCAACGCCTGCGCCGGGAGGCGCGGGGACGCCGTTTTTCCGCCGAGTCCATGTTCGGAGAGCTGCTGAACCAGACGCTTTCGCAGATTGAAACACCTTCTCAGGAGCACAAAGAGCGCATCCCCGCCCTGCATCGAGGCCAGGTATGGATCGCGGACGATTTTGACGATCCGCTCCCCGATAGTTTCTGGCTGGGGGAAGAATGAACCTTCTCCTCGACACTCACACGTTTCTCTGGTGGGACGCCGACCTGACCAAGCTCTCACCGCGCGTTCTCACCCTCTGCCAGACACCAGAGACGGTGTTGGTCTTGAGCGTTGTGAGCATCTGGGAGATTCAGATCAAGAACGCTCTGGGCAAGCTCGCCCTGAGACTGCCTCTCCAGCAGCTTCTCCGTGAGCAGGAGGAGACCAACGGTATTCAGATATTTCCCGTACAACAGGAACACGTTCTCGCTCTTGACCGCCTCCCGCCGCATCATAAAGATCTCTTTGATCGCCTCCTCGTCGCACAGGCGCTGGTGGAGGGACTAACGCTGGCGAGTCGAGATCAGACGTTCGCCGCTTACCCTGTTCCGGTGATTTGGTAAAGGAGACATCGCCATGACGACACCGTATCGCGCCGGCTCGCAGGAGGGCCTGCCCGTCCACGCCCGGAATCGGCTCGCCGCCATGCGGCAGGACGCGACGCACAAGGGGCTGTTCACCAGCGACCTGTCGGTCAACGAATTTCTTCTTGTCAAGGAGGCGGGGTTTGACCCCGTCGGCCTCGTCGTTGGCTCCTCCATCTACCACATCGGCTGGCAGCGGCCCGCGCTCAACCAGAGCATGGAACTGGAGACGCTGACGCAGGCCATGTACCATGCCCGCGAACTCGCCATGACGCGCATGGAGGAGGAGGCGGACAGCATCGGCGCGGACGGCATCGTCGGCGTCCGCCTGGAGGTCGGGCGGCAGGAGTGGGGGGAGCACCTGGCGGAGTTCATCGCCATCGGCACCGCCATCAAATCGCGCGACGGGCAGAGCCACCGCGCGCCCAACGGGCGCCCCTTCACGTCGGACCTGAGCGGGCAGGACTTCTGGACGCTGACTAAAGCCGGCTACCGGCCCGTCTCGTTCGTCATGGGCAACTGCGTCTACCACGTCGGCTACCAGGGTGTCAAGCAGTGGTTCTCGCAGATCGGCCAGAATGTGGAGATGCCCACCTACACCCAGGCCATCTACGACGCCCGCGAGTTGGCCCTGGCCCGGATGCAGGCCGAGGCCGAGCAGTTGCAGGCGGATGGCATCGTCGGCGCGCAGATCACCGAGCGCTCACACGGCTGGGGCAGCCACGTCATCGAATACTTCGCCGTCGGCACCAGCGTCGTCGCCACCCGCCCCGACCACACCATCCCCACCCCGCAGCTCATCCTGCCGCTGTCGGATGCAAAGTGACGCCGTTATTGATGGGCTGACAGTCCCCCTAATTTTCATCGGACTTTCATCTTTCGGGCCTATAATTCCCCTGCTCACAGCAAATTCAATAGAAACTGTTTCCGATGCTGGAAGCAGGGGAAGAAAGGGCCAGACATTGGGAAAGAAACAGCATTCTGAGCCGGCGGCTCCTCAGCAAGACACGCGTTCAAAGGGACTTGACCGCCGAACGGTACTCCAATTGATCGGAGGGGCCTTCGGCGCGGTGGTCGTGGCGGGCTGCGGCGGGGGAGGCGGTGGTGGGAGCACCACGACAAGCGGCACCACGACAAGCGGCACAACGACCAGCACGACCTCCACTGGGACCACCAGCTCGCACGCCGTCACCCCGGAAGGAGAGATCGGCCCCTACTTCACCGACGACAGCGCCACGGGCTACAACCGCAACAACATCCTTGCGAATCTGGACGGCACGGACCCGCAGGTGGGCGTTCCCCTCACGCTCAAGGTCTACGTCTACGACTCCGAGAACAACAACGCGGCGCTGGCGGGCGCGCAGGTGGACATCTGGCACTGCAACGCGCTGGGCGTCTACTCGAACGAGTCCAGCGAGAGCACGTCCGGGCAGACCTGGCTGCGTGGCTATCAGCTCACCGACACGAACGGGATGGTGACCTTCACGACCATCATCCCCGGATGGTACCAGGGCCGGACGACGCACATCCACCTACGGGTGCGCTCCAAGTACAGCGAGGCCTCGTCCACCAGCGACGGCTCCAATACGACGCAGGTGTTCTTCTCGCAGACGCTGCTTGACTCCATCTACACCAACGTCGCGCCCTACAACACAAAGGGCACGGACACCACCACCAACGCCAGCGATCGAGTGTACACGTCCCAGACGCACGGCGAGAACGAACTTGTCCTAACGGGCGACAACACCAACGGGTACGCCGCGACGTTCGCCATCTACCTGCCGATCACAAGCGAGTAG